>NZ_JBWJPD010000002.1:0-317593 GCF_056393165.1 Stenotrophomonas sp. Steno-C17 | reverse complement strand
CTCCGCCTCCTGCTGTCCCACCTGGGACGCACTTTCCTTTTCGGCTTCATGGTGACCCTGCCGCCCTTGCTGGCCTGGCTGGACATCCATTGGCTGGGCGATGCGGTGGGCGAGTGGTCGCTGGTGGAACTGACCCAGGAAGGCTTCCTGGCGGCCAGCGTGCTGGCGTTCGCGCGGTTGGCGTGGCGCCGCGCCGAAGATCGGGGCTTCGCGGTGCTGGCCGCCGCCCTGTTCGCCTGCATGTTCCTGCGCGAGATGGACGAGGCGCTGGACCTGATCGCGCACGGGTTCTGGAAGTACCCGGTGACCCTGCTGATCGTGGGTTCGCTGGCCTGGGCCAGCCGTGACTGGCGCGGTGCGGTGGCCGGTCTGGTGCGCTTCCTCACCTCGCGCGCCGGCACGGTGATGACCATCGGCCTGGTGCTGCTGCTGTTCTACTCGCGCCTGATCGGCATGACCTCGTTGTGGACGGGCCTGCTGGGTGACCAGTACATCCGCGTGTTCAAGAACACCATCGAAGAAACCACCGAACTGCTGGGCTACACCTTCATCCTGGCCGCCAGCCTGGGCTATCTGGCGCAGCGCGTACGTGAGCCGCTGGCTACCCGCGCGCGTGGTGAAAGCACCGCGGCGCCGATGCAACAGCGCCCGCTTTAAGGCGCATGCCGCGGTAGCGTCGAGCTTGCTCGACTGCTTTGGTTCCGGCATTTCGTGCAGTCGAGCAAGCTCGACTCTACGGGTCCGTGCGGTGGAGATTGCGGGGGTCAGCCATCCACGCCGGGAACGCCTTCGGCCAGCGGTACGCGGCGGCCATCCAGCAGGCCGCGGCTCAGTGTGCCGTTCTCAATGAACAGCAGTTCGCCGTTTTCGCCGTTCTTGATGCTGCTGTCGATGGCGATCACCCGGCCGCCGTGGAAGGTGCTGACGTGCGGCATGGAGGTGTGGCCGACCACGATGCGCTTGAGCTGCAGGCGGTCCAGCACGGCTTGCACGCCGTTTGCATCAAGGCGCCCGTCGAAGTAGCCGCGGTACCAGATCGGGCTGGTCTTGCCGTCGTACAGCGGGGCGGTGGCCGGGTTGGCCTTTACGTCGGCCTTGGGCGTGCCCAGTGAGGCCTGGTACGCATGGTTGGTGGCGGCTGGGTCCAGCGCCAGTTCCACCGCGTCCGGCGAAATGCCGCCGTGCAGGAACAGGGTATCGCCGATCTTCAGCAGTACCGGGCGCGTGCGCAGCCACTGCCCGATCACCGAATCGGCACCGTACAGCTGCGGGTAGCTGCGGCCGAGCAGCTGCGCGCTGCGCAGGTACTTGGCGTTGACGTAGCGCAGGTCGTCATAGAGCACCATGGTTTCGTGGTTGCCCAGCACGAAGTGCACGGCGCCACCGGCGGCTGCAGCCTGCTGCTGCAGGCCGTACAGCAGCCAGAACGCCTCGGTGACCTGCGGGCCGCGGTCGAACACATCGCCGGAAATGACCAGGGTGTCGGTGCCCAGCGCCCAGCGGTCCTGTGCATCGATCACCTTGTTGGCGCGCAGCAGGCGCACCAGCAGGCCGTACTGGCCATGGATATCGGACAGGGCGACGATGCGCGGCGCGGCCGGCAGCACCGAGACCGACGGTGCCGACGGCGCTGCCACGTGCACGCTGTGGGCGTAGCCGCACTGCGGACTGAAATCGGTGCCGCTGGCATCGGCGGGCAGGGTGCGCATCTGCACCTGGTCGCCACAGATCCACTGCGCCCGCAGCTGCTCGCCCACGCGGAACACGTAGGGGCCATCGGCATCGACGTGCTCGGCCGGTGTGGCCACCTCGCGGGCCTGCAGCAGCGGCGTGCCCAGCAGCAGGGCCAGCGGCAGCAGCAGGCGGGCAGGGCGGAGCAGGGCACGATGCAGCATGGGGTGTTTCCTTGGAGGGCAATAAAAAGGGCGGACCCGAAGGCCCGCCCCTGATGCTACGCCGTTGCTCAGAACTTCGCGCGCAGGTTGAACAGCACGCGGCGCGGTTCACCCCAGTAGCCGGAATTGAAGAAGCCGACGTTGCGGTAGTAGACCTTGTCGAACAGGTTGGTGACCGTCACGCCCACGCTCAGGTTGTCGTTGATGCGGTAGCGGCCCATCAGGTCGAACAGCACGTAGCCGCCCTGGCTCATCTTGCCGGTGGCCGTGACCGGCGCACCGCTGGCGGTGAAGCGACCGGTGGGAATGGGCTGCATCTGGTAGATCTCGCTCTGCACGCTGACACCGCCGCCCAGCGTCCACTGGCCATGGGTCCAGGTGGTGTTGAAGCGGGCCAGGTGCATCGGGCTGGTGTTGGCGAAGCGGCTGCCATCGGGGTTGCTGCTGTAGCTGTAGGTGTAGCCGCCGGTCATGCTCCAGTGGTCGTTGATCGAACCGGAGACTTCGAACTCGCCACCCTTTGTGGTGATGCCGCGGCTGGCGATGGACGGCGAACTGCCATCGGGCAGCTTGATCTCACCGCCGTTCGGGTCCAGCTCGGCCACGTTGTCCTGCTTCATGTAGAAGCCGTTCAACGCGGCGTACAGGCGGCCGCCGAAGAAGTCCGCCTTCAGGCCGTACTCGTAGTTGCCACCGGTGGTCGGGTCCAGCAGCTGGTTGTTGATGTCGCGCCGGGCGGTGGCCTGGAACACGTCCGAATAGCTGGCAAAGGCGGTGATGCTGCTGCTCAGGTCGTACAGCACGCCCACGTACGGGGTCAGCTCATGGGCGGTGGTGCGCGCGCTGCGGCTGGTGAACACGCCGTCGGTGTTGTAGTTGTCGGTGGTGGTGCGGTAATCGGAATAGCGCGCGCCGGCGATGATCTTCAGCGGATCGATCGGGTTCAGGCGCACGGCGGCGTAGTAGCCGGTCTCGGTGGTGTTCACCGTGCTGGACGGAATGCCGTAGTTGTAGGTGGTCGGCTTGCCGATGTTGCCGTCCCAGCTGAAGATGCTGGGGAAGGCGGCCACGTTGTACGGGCGCGAGGTGATGCCGGCGCGGATGGTGTCCAGGTCACGGTCGTAGTGGTTGATGCCCACCACCAGCTCGTGCGAACGGCCGAACAGCTGGAACGGACCGGACGCGTACAGGTCGAAGGCATCCTCGCGGGTTTCCGACACCGAATAGGTATCGGCTATGCGCAGGCCCAGGCCGGTGACCGGGTCGGCCCAGTTGCCGGTGTTGGAGCCGGCCAGCAGCAGCGAATCGGTATCGGTGGCGCGGTGGTTGTACGCCAGGCGGCCACTCCAACCGGCACCGAACTGCTGTTCCAGGGTGGCGAAGTAGTTGGTGCTTTCGCGGTTCCATTCGTTCCAGCGCGCTGCGGCGCTGTAGGAGCGCGGCATGTGCGCGCGGCTGCCATCGCGGAAGTACAGCGGCGAGGCGCTCCAGGCGCCGCCATCGGAACCGGTCTTCAGGTAATCGATGCCCGCGCGCAGGCGGGTGCTGTCGGTCAGGTCCGCTTCGATCACCCCGTACAGGCTGGGGGATTTGTCATGCTGGAAACGCACCCAGCTTTCCTTGTCGGTGTAGGCGCCGACGAAGCGCCCGCGCACGCGGCCACTCTTGCTGAGCGGGCCGGACACATCCACTTCGGCACGCTTGTAATCCCACGAACCGGCGCTGAGGCTGGTGCTGGCCTGGAAGGTGTCGGTCGGGCGCTTGCGCACCATGTTCACCGTGGCCGACGGGTTGCCCGAGCCGGTGACCAGGCCGCTGGCGCCGCGCACCACTTCAATGCGCTCGTAGATGGAGGTGTCGCTGAGGATCGAGTTGCCGCCGGCGCCGGTGGTGTAGTTGGTGGGAATGCCATCGAACATGAAATTGTTGATGGCAAAGCCGCGCGCATTGAACAGCGTGCGGTTGCTGTCATACGACTGGATGGTCACGCCCGGCGTCTGCTGCAGCACTTCGGAAATCGTGATGAGGTTGAAATCTTCGATGCGCTGGCGGGTGAACACGGTCAGCGACTGCGGCGTTTCGCGCAGGGTCAGCGGCAGCTTGGTGGCAGTGTTGGTGCCATAGACCTGGTAGCCCTCGGTGCGCTGGGTCACCATCACCCGGTCCAGTTCGGTGGTGGTCGGCGCGCTGTCCTGGGCAAATGCCGGTGCGACAGCGCAGGCGAGCGACAAGGCGAGGGCGTTCCGGCGCAGGGCGCCAGAGTGCGTGTGCTTCATGCAATGACCTTTCTAGTTCAGGAACGGGAAGACGGGCGTGGCGCCGGCTTGGCCGGGCTGCGGAAACTGAGCCAGAGCACCATGGCCCCGGCGCCTGCGGCGAGCACGCCACACCAGCCCACGAAGCCTTGGGCAACGCCCCAGGCGGCGATGCTGGGTGCCAGGCTGGCCGCCAGCGCGGCAGCGCCCAGCAGGCGCAGCAGGCGGCTGCGCGGCGCAGCGGGCGCCTGACCGGTGACGTCGCGATGGTGGCGTTCCATCGCCAGCGCCAGGCAGACGAATCCGAAGGCGGCCAGCAGCAGGGCAAGCACGCTCATGCGCTGGCCTCCGCAGCCGTGGCGGCGCGTGCGGCACGCGGCTTGCGTTGCGCTGGCACGAAACGATGGACCTTGCGCGCGGCCCACAACAGGCTGGTGCCGATCAACAGCAGGCCGATATCGATGCCGGCCTTGGCGCCATCACCGCTGGCCAGTGCGCTGACCGCGCCGCCCTGCCAGGCCACCAGGTTGTACAGCGGCAGGCCCAGCGCCAACACGCCGGCCACTGCCAGTTGTTCCACCCAGCCGCGGCGGGCCGGGCGCAGCAGCGCGTGCAGCAGGCAGGCGGCCCATGCGTAGAAGAACACTTTCACTTCGGCATCGCTGCGGCTGGCCAGTTCCACCGGCAGCAGGCGGTTGCCCCACAGGAAGGCCAGCATGGCCACCGGCAGGCCACTGACGAAGCCGATGTTGAGGCGTTCCACGATGCGGAACCCCAGATGCGGACGCGCAGGATCGGGCAACTGGGTGCGCCGCTTCACCGTCCACAGCACCAGCCCGGTGGCGACCATCAACGTGCCGGCCACGCCGGACAGGAAGAACAGCCAGCGCATCGTGGTGGGTGCGAAGCGTGCGGCGTGCAGCCCGATCATGCCGTCGCGGGTGACCACGGCGGCCGAGCGCGGCGGGGCAGCATCGAGCAGTTCGCCGCGCGCGTCGAAGGTGAGCGTGTCGTTGGCCCCGGCAATCTGGTCGGCCTGCTGGCGGCGCACGGCAATGCGCATCGACGCATCACCTGGCTGGTCGATCTGCAGCGACGCGGCATGGCCACCGCCCCACTGCAGTTCCGCACGGCGCAGGACCTGGGCCAGTGCGGGCGGTGCAGCGGCCATGCCACTGGGTTCGACCTTTTCCGCGCGTGGGAACAGTTCGGCGAAGAACGCATCGCGGCCACCGGGGTAGTTCGCGTCCACCGCCCACGGCATGTACAGCGTCATCAGGGTGATCAGGCCGGTGTAGGTGATCATCAGGTGGAACGGCAGCGACAGCACCGCCAGCGCGTTGTGGCCGTCCAGCCAGGTGCGTTGGCCCTTGCCGCGGCGGAAGGTGAAGAAGTCGGTGAAGATCTTCTTGTGGGTGATGACCCCGCTGATGATCGCCACCAGCATCAGCATGGAACAGGCACTGATGAACCAGCGTGCCCACAGCACCGGCACGTAGTGCAGGTCGAAATGCAGGCGGTAGAAGAAGTTGCCGCCACGTGTTTCGCGCACCTGCACCGGGGTGCCGTCGGCATCCAGGGTGGCCTGGTTGGGATTGCGCTGGCCGCGCCGGCGTTCCTTCTCGCCCTTGGGCTGCCAACTGACCGCAGTGGCGGTGCTGCGCGAATCGGGCAGTTCGATGCTCCAGCGTTGCGCGTCCGGTGCGGTGCGGGCCAGGAACTGCTGGGCCTGGGTGACGGCGGTCGTGGCGTCGGCGGGCAGGCCGATTTCCGGCTGCATCCAGCGGGTCAGTTCTTCCTTCCAGTACGAGGCGGTGCCGGCGATGAAGATCAGGAACAGCACCCAGCCGACCACCAGGCCCGACCAGGTGTGCAGCACCGATTGCGATTGGCGGATGCCGCCCAGGTTGTCTGCGCTGCTCATGCGGTCGCTCCGCGCAGCAGCCAGGCGACCAGCGCAGCCAGAGCGCCCGCGCCCAGCAGGCCCACGGCGGCACGCAGGGTGCTGCGCGCGGCATAGGCCCAGATGGCGGCCAGGGCGTAGACCACGAAGGCGGCCATGGTCGCCACCAGGGTGGCATCGGCCTTGGCGCCCGGCAGCAGGCGCGCCAGTGCGGCCGCCCAGCAGGCAGCCACGGCGTAACCGCCCAGCAGCGCCAGCAGACCGCGCGCCCACAGCAGGCCATGACCGTTACCGCGCGCCACGCGCTTGGCCGGCGCAGCGCCGGCAGCAGAAGGAGAGGTAGGAGCGGCCATCGCCGATGTCAATGAGAACCGTGTGCAATTGCAATTGAATGCTATTTGACACCGGTGACCCTGTCGAGTCCCCCATTCGGGGGATGTCGCCGTTTACAGCTTGCGCACCACGCTGGCGTGCGCAGGCAGCGGTTGGCCGTTGTGATCCAGCGGCTGCATGTAGGCCAGCGCCTGGCCGGTGCTGCGCTCGATCAGCAGCGAATGCGCTTCGCCCGCCGCGAAGCAGTGGCGTTCGCCCCATTGGCGCAAGGCCACCAGCACCGGAAACAGGTCCTGGCCCGCGGCGGTCAGCACGTACTCGTGATAGGCGCTGCCATTGGCGGCGGGCTGCTGCTGCAGCAGCCCGGCGTCGAGCAGGCGCCGCAGACGGTCGCTGAGGATGTTGCGGGCCGCGCCCAGGCTGCGCTGGAAATCGCTGAAGCGGGCCACGCCATCGAAGGCGTCGCGCAGGATCAGCAGGGCCCAGCGGTCGCCGAGCAGATCAACGGTGCGGGCTACGGGGCAGGGGCTGTCAGCGTGCATGGGGACTCCGGAATCTGGTTGCAGTTTAAAACCGGAATCGCTACCGTGCATCTGGTTGCAAATCGAAACCACAATCATGAGCGTCTCTCTCCCTTCCTCGCTGCGCGGCCTGCTGGCCATCGCCGCTGGCGCCAGCGTGGCCAACGTCTATTACGCGCAACCGCTGCTGGCCGATCTGGCGCAGGCGTTCGCGCTGGCGCCCGCGCTGGCCGGGTGGGTGGTGGCCGCCACCCAGGCCGGCAGCGTGGTGGCCTTGCTGCTTCTGCTGCCGCTGGCCGATCGGCTGGATCGCCGGCGGATGCTGCGACTGCAGATGGGTGCACTGGTGTTGGCGCTGTTGGGGTTGGCCGCCGCGCAGACCGCCACGGCGTTGCTGCTGGGCATGGTGCTGGTGGGGTTGCTGGGCACGGCGCTGACCCAGGGGCTGATTGCGTGCACCGCCGGCCTGGCCGCCGAGCACGAACGGGGGCGCGCGGTGGGCACGGTGCAGGGCGGGGTGTTCATTGGCCTGTTGCTGGCGCGGGTGGTGTCCGGCAGCGTGGCCGCGCTGGCCGGCTGGCGCGCGGTGTACCTGCTGTCGGCGGTGCTGGTGGCGACGGTGGGGCTCCTGCTCTGGCGGCGACTGCCGGCCATGCCTGCACCGGCGGTCGTGCCGTCCGTGCGCGCGTTGTACGGCGGCATGCACGCCATGCTGCGTGGCAACCCGGCGTTGCGCGAACGCGGACCGTTGGCGCTGCTGCTGTTTGCCGGCTTGAACGTGTTCTGGGCGGCGGTGCCGCTGCCGCTGTCGGCGCCCGCGCTGGGCTGGTCCACGGCGGCCATCGGTGCGCTGGGCCTGGCCGGTGCGTTCGGCGCCGTGCTGGCCGCGCGCGTGGGGCAGTGGATGGACCGCGGGTTCGCCCATTGTGTGAGCCTGGCAGCGTTGCTGCTGATGCTGCTGGCCTGGTGGCCGCTGCTGGGCCTGCCGCAGTCGGTCGCGCTGCTGCTGCTGGGTGTAGTAGTGCTCGATCTTGGCGGGCAGGCGCTGCATGTGTCCAGCCAGGCGCTGCTGCTGCGCGCGCCGCCGCCGCAGCACGCGCGCCTGGTGGCGCTGTACATGCTGTTCTACGCGCTGGGCAGTGGCGCGGGCGGGGCGCTGGGACCGTGGTTGCAGATGCGCTGGGGCTGGGCCGCGGTGTGCGCGGCCGGCGCAGGCATTGCCCTGCTGGCGCTGGGCTGGTGGGCGCTCTGGCGCCGCACCGGCGTGCGCTAGCGCGGTTGTGCGCGCCGTCCCGGCGGTTCGGGCAATGCCGCGTCGGCCACCACCACGCGGTTGCGGCCGCCCCGTTTGGCCGCATACATCGCCGCGTCTGCACGCGCCATCAGGCGCTCGTAATCGGGGTGCCCATCGTGGCCGGCCACGCCGATGCTGGCGCTCAACGACAGCACCTGGCCATCGGCCAGCGCCACCGGCGATTGCGCGATCTGCCGGCGCAGGCCTTCGGCGATGACTGCCGCCTGCGACTGGCTGGCGGCCACCAGCACCACCACGAATTCCTCGCCGCCATAGCGGAACAGGTAGTCGCTGCCACGGGTGGATTGGCTGAGCAACGTTGCCACGTGCTGCAGGGCGCGGTCGCCGGCATCGTGGCCGTGGCCATCGTTGATGGCCTTGAAATGGTCCAGGTCCAGCAGCAGCAGCGAGAACGGGGTCTGGTGGCGGGTGGCCAGTTCGATCTCGCGGCGCAGCACGGTGGGCAGGAAACGGCGGTTGAGCAGGTTGGTCAGGGTGTCACTGCCCGCATCCAGTTCGCCGATGCGCTCGAACAGCAGGGTCATCAGCGTGCGGATGCTGGCCAGGTCTTCGCGGATGGCCGGCAGTTGGGCCAGGCGCTGTGCCGGGTTGTCTGCGATGGCATGCTGCAGCCCGCTGTCGATGCGGGCGATCAGTTGCCCCACCTGCTGGGTTTCGCTGCTTTCACCGAAACTGGGAATGCCCTTGTGGGTGAACCACAGGCCGAATTCGGAGGTGGCCAGGCTGGCGCTGTCGCTGCTGCTGGCATGGCCGGCCAGCGTGTACAGCAGGGCGTTTTCCCAATCCAGCAGCAGCGCACGCTGGCGCTCGCGTTCGGTGCTCACGTTCTGCACCAGCGAGAACAGCCGGTACGCTGCATCGGTACGCGACGATCGCTCGCGGGCATGGGTGTAGGCCAGCGTCATGCCTTCCATGGCGATGTCCATCACCGTACTCAGGCAATTGATGGCGGCAAAGGCGGTGGCGCTGTCGCTGGCCTGTGCCTGCAGGCGTGCGAACAGCTCGTGTTTCAGCACCCGCGCACCGCGGGTGACCAGATCCACCGGAATGCCCACGCGCGCGTGCACATCGCCGATCACCCGCTGCGCCGCGACACCGCTGGCAACGGCGTCGGCGCCGGTGCTGAGCAGTTGCACCAGCCAGCGCTGCATGGCCGGCTGCAGGCGATTCTTCACCTGCTCGTGGGACAGGAAGCGGCGGGCGCGGGCATCGTCCAGCAGCACTTCATAGAAGCGCTGCGCCAGCAGCGGCGGCGCGTCGCTGGCCACGTGGCGCAGCAGTGCGGTGGCGGCCGGGCCGGCCTGCTGCAGGCTGTGCCGCCAAGCGTCGGCCAGCGGCTGGCTGGCATCGTCCAGATGGGGTGTATCCACGGTGTTCTCGTGCGGTGTAAGGCGGCGTAGCGGTATCGGCTGCGGCGTCCGCCGGTTGAGTGCGGAGGCGAAGCCAGTTTACGTGCGGTGCAGCCTGCGCGGCGCGCGTGAGGGGGGGGGCGCACTGCAATGTTATAAACAGCGTAATAGTCTCCCGCGCCTGCGCGGCGTAGCCTGACCGCATTGCACAGGAACTTCGCCATGGGCCACGACCACGATCACCTGCCGTCCGAAATCCGCCATGAAAAGCCGCTGTGGTGGGCGCTGGGGCTGACCACCACGTTCCTGCTGGTGGAAGTGGTGGGCGCGTTCTGGACCAACAGCCTGGCGCTGCTGTCCGACGCGGCGCACATGGCCACCGATACGTTGGCGCTGATGATCGCGCTGGTGGCGGTGCGCTTGAGCCGGCGGCCGCCCGATGCGCGGCGCACCTATGGCTATGCGCGGCTGGAAGCGCTGGGCGCGATGATCAATGGCGCCATGCTGTTCGTGGTGGCCGCCTACATTCTGTGGGAAGCGATCGAGCGCTTCCGCCAGCCGCAGGACATCGCCTCGACCGGCATGCTGGTGATCGCCGCGATCGGGTTGGTGATCAACCTGATTTCCATGCGCCTGCTGCAGGCCGGCAGCGGTGAAAGCCTGAACGTGAAGGGCGCCTACCTGGAAGTGTGGGCCGACATGCTCGGTTCGGTGGCGGTGATCGTGGGCGCGCTGCTGATCCGCTGGACCGGCTGGAAGCCGATCGACCCGATCCTGGCCGTGCTCATCGGCCTGTGGGTGCTGCCACGTACCTGGGTGCTGATGCGCGAGGCCATCAACGTGCTGCTGGAGGGCGTGCCCAAGGGCACAGACGTAGCGCGGGTGCGCGCGCGGCTGGGCGACCACGATGCCGTGCTGGATGTGCACGACCTGCACATCTGGGCGCTGGCTTCCAGCACGCCGGCGCTGACCGCGCACGTGGTGATGCGCGAAGGCAGCGATGCCGACGCCCTGCGCCGCACGCTGGGCACGCGCCTGCATGAGGAGTTCGGTATCGATCACGTGACCCTGCAGATCGAGGCCGACCATTGCGGTGAAGCCTGCGGGCAACCGGCGAAGCACGATCATGACCATGACCATGACCATGATGCGCAGGGCCATCACGGCCACGTGCACCGGTAGCGGCGGGCCCGGCCCGGCGGGGCTACAATGCCAGCCTGCCTTTCCTCGCGTTGGAGATCCTGCAGTGACCCGTAAACTCGTACTGTTGCGCCACGGCCAGAGCCAGTGGAACCTGGACAACCGCTTCACCGGCTGGGTCGATGTCGATCTGACCGACCAGGGCCGCAGCGAGGCCGCCAACGCCGGCCGCCTGATGCGCGAAGAGGGCCTGCAGTTCGACGTCGCCCACACCTCGGTGCTGAAGCGCGCCATCCACACCCTGCAGGGTGCACTGGCCGAACTGGGCCAGGACTGGCTGCCGGTCAACAAGTCCTGGCGCCTCAATGAACGCCATTACGGCGGCCTGCAGGGCCTGGACAAGGCCGAGACCGCCGCCAAGCACGGCGAAGACCAGGTCAAGGTGTGGCGCCGTTCCTACGACATCCCGCCGCCGCCGATGGAGCTGGACGACCCGGGCCATCCGATCCACGACCGTCGCTATGCCGGCCTGGACCGCAACGCCCTGCCGGGCACCGAATCGCTGGCCACCACCCTGGACCGCGTGCTGCCGTACTGGCACGACGCCATCGCGCCGCAGCTGAAGGACGGCAAGACCGTGCTGGTCACCGCCCACGGCAACTCGCTGCGCGCGCTGTACAAGTACCTTAACAACGTGTCGCGCGAGGAAATCCTCGAGCTGAACATCCCGACCGGCATCCCGCTGCTGTTCGAACTGAACGACGACCTGACCGTGAAGTCGTTCCGTTACCTGGGCGACCCGGAAGCGGCGCGCAAGGCCGCCGAAGCGGTGGCCAACCAGGGCAAGGCGAAATAAGAAACAGAAGGCCGGCGCAAGCCGGCCTTTGCTTTTGTAGCGTCGAGCCATGCTCGACGGCTTCCCAACAGCAGTCGAGCATGGCTCGACTTTACAGATCGCACCGTCTGGGTGGCTGCGCGCTCAGCAGTCATACCCCCAGTCTTCCACATCCAGCGCACACCCCAGCAGCTCCCCCAACGGCGCCCGCTGTTCAAGCAGTCCATCCAGCGCCGCCTGATCGAACGTATCGCTACCCAGCACATCGAGCATCTGCGCGTTGTCGGTGCGCACGAACAGGGTGATGAAGCCACCCCCCTTGGCCGGCCGCATGCTGCCAATGCCGGCGCTGCGTACCGGCAGCGACAGCAGCAGACTGCGACCGTGCTGGCTGAACCCTGCGGTCCCGGCCTCAGCCGCGGACCATGCCAGCAGGTGCGCGCGTGGCGCCTCGGCCACCTGCGCGGCAATGGCGCCTGGCAGCTGTTCAACGTCCACCAGATACGGGTTGCTGGCATGCAGCCGGAGCGGTGCGTCCGCGCCTGTGGCAAGCGTGAGGATCTTCATGGCCGACGATGGTAACGGTCCGGCAGCGCCCTGTGACCTTTGGCCGGTCCCCCGCACCGCCATGCCCGCTAGGCTTGAGGATTCGCCGTCGGAGAGAGACTCCATGAACGTCCGCAACCTGGTCCCGCTGGGCCTGACCATCGCCATTGCTGCCTCGCTGGCCGCCTGTGGCAAGAATGAAACCGCGCCGGCGGCCACCGCCGATGCCAAGCCGGCCTTCGATCTGTCGCAGATCAAGACGCCGCTGATCTCGCTCAACAGCGCCGACCTGGACCCGTCCATCGCCGCGTGTTCCGACCTCAATGGCTTCGTCAACAGCAAGTGGCTGACCGCCAATCCGGTGCCGGGCGACCAGACCACCTGGGGCAGCTTCGAGATCCTGCGCGAGCGTTCGCTGGAAGTGCAGCACGCGCTGGTGCAGCAGGCCGCCGCCAGCCAGGCCAAGGCCGGTTCGGTGGAAGCCAAGATCGGTGATATCTGGAAGACCGGCAACGACGAAGCCAAGATCGAAGCGGCCGGCCTGGCGCCGCTGCAGCCGCAGCTGGACAAGATCGCCGCGCTGAACGACACCGCCACCATCACCCAGTACCTGCGCGACAGCCAGGCCGAGGGCAAGGGCGTGCTGTTCTCGCTGTTCGCCAATGCCGACTACAAGGATTCGGCCAACGTGATCGCCTACGTTGGCCAGGGCGGTCTGGGCCTGCCGGAGAAGGGGTATTACTTCGACGACGCGCAGGCCAAGATCCGCGATGCCTACGTGGCCTACATCGCCCAGGTGCTGACCCTGTCCGGCGTGGACGCGGCGCAGGCCGCCGAGCAGGCCAAGGCCGTGATGGCCTTCGAAACCCGCCTGGCCAAGGCCTCGATGTCGCGCATCGAAATGCGTGACCCGGCCAAGCGCTACAACCCGCTCAGCGCCGCCGACGCCGACAAGCTGACCCCGAACTTCAGCTGGACCGCGCTGTTTGACACCCTGAAGGTGCCGGCCGCGCAGAAGTTCTCGCTGGCCCAGCCGGGCTTCTTCGGTGAAATGGACAAGATGCTGGCCGACGTGCCGGCCAGCACCTGGCAGGCCTACCTGCGCTTCCACACCATCGACGATGCCTCGCCGTACCTGAGCAGCACCTTCGAAAAGGCCAACTTCGATTTCTACGGCACCACCCTGCGTGGCCAGAAGGAAATGCAGCCGCGCTGGAAGCGCGTGCTGGAATCGGTCAATGGTGGCATGGGTGAAGCCCTGGGCCAGCTGTACGTCGATGCGGTGTTCCCGGCCGAATCGAAGGTGGCCATGCAGCACCTGGTGGAAAACCTGTCGCAGGCGCTGAAGGCACGCCTGGAGCAGCTGCCGTGGATGGGCGAAGAAACCAAGAAGAAGGCGCTGGAGAAGTGGGCCAGCTTCACTCCGAAGATCGGTTACCCGGACAAGTGGCGTGACTGGGCGGGCCTGCAGACCAACGGTGACAGCTACCTGGGCAACATGCAGGCGGCGCGCGCGTTCAACTACCGCTACATGCTGGACAAGATCGGCAAGCCGGTGGACAAGACCGAGTGGGGCATGACCCCGCAGACGGTGAACGCCTACTACAACGCCACCAAGAACGAGATCGTGTTCCCGGCGGCGATCCTGCAGGCGCCGTTCTTCGATGCCAAGGCCGACCCGGCGCTGAACTACGGTGGCATCGGTGCGGTCATCGGCCACGAAATGATGCACGGCTACGACGATTCGGGCAGCCAGTTCGCCGCCAACGGCAACTTCGACAACTGGTGGACCGACGCGGACCGCAAGGCCTTCACCGAACGCACCGACCAGCTGGTGGCGCAGTTCGACGGCTACGAGTCGGTGCCGGGCGTGTTCGTGAAGGGCAAGCTGACCCTGGGTGAGAACATCGGCGACCTGGGCGGCCTGACCGTGGCCTACGACGCGCTGCAGATGGCGCTGAAGGAAGACCCGAAGGCGAATGTCGAGGTCGATGGTCACAGCCAGGACCAGCGCTTCTTCATGAACTGGGCCACCGTGTGGCGCCGCAACTTCACCGATGGCGAGCTGCGCGTGCGCCTGAACACCGATCCGCACGCACCGGCCAATTTCCGTGCCAATGGCGCGCCGTCGAACATGCCTTCGTTCGCCGCCGCGTTCCAGTGCAAGGCCGGCGATGCGATGGTGCGCGCCGACGACAAGCGCGTGGTGATCTGGTAATCCTCACCGCGCGAGCGTAGTTGCAGAAAGGCCCGGCGAACGCCGGGCCTTTTGCATGGCGGGGGGGAGAGCCGGGTAGAGTCGACTGTCAGTCGACTGCTCTTCCCACAGGCCGCGAAAATCCCGCGCTGCGCGCGGTAGTCGACTAACAGTCGACTCTACCCCAGTCGACGCAACCCCAGTCGACGCAACCCCCGTCGACGCAACCCCCGTCGACGCAACCCCGTCGACGCAACCCAGTCGATGCCACCCAGTCGATGCCACCCAGTCGATGCCATCCCGTCGACGCTACCGCGCGTTGGCGGGCGGTCAGGCCAGCGCGGGTTCGCGCTTCAGCATGCCGTGGAAGCGCTTGAGTACATACGGGTCGATCAGTCCGCCGGACTGCTCTTCCAGGATGCGCAGCACGGCGTCGTGTTCCATCGCGCCGCGGTAGGGGCGCGCGCTGGTCATTGCGTCGTAGGCATCGGCGATGGCGACGATGCGTGCACCCAGCGGAATCGATTCGCCGTGCAGGCCATCGGGATAGCCACTGCCATCGAAGGCTTCATGATGGGCACGGATCATCCGTGCCACCACCGTGGCGTCGCTGCGCCCGGTGGCCAGGAAGATGTGTTCGCCGCGCACCGGATGTTCGCGCATGATGTCGCGCTCCTCGTTGGTGTGGCGGCGCGGGCTCAGCAGCACGTCGTCGGGAATGCCGATCTTGCCGATGTCGTGGAAGCGCGCGGCCAGGCCGATCAACGCGCAGGCCTCGTCCTGCTGGTCGCAGTGCGCGGCCAGGCGCTGGGCCAGCACACCCACGCGGTCGCAGTGGTAGCGGGTGTAGGCATCGCGCATCTGCAGCGACATCGACAGCGCATCGATCAGGCAAGCATGTTCGTGCAGCAGGTCTGGGGCTTGGGAGTGGGGCATCGGCTTGGAAGCGCAGGCAGTGCGCGAAAGCGACCGGCCCGCAGCAGCGGGCCGGTCTGGAAGAGTGGCAGCTAGGGTAACGCGTGCGGCCTGTGCACCGTGTGGCGCGCTGGCCGCAGGTGCGATCAGCCGCTGGTCTGCAGCTGGATGCGGTTGGCCTTGGCGAACGCGTCCTGTGCATCGCTCAGCGTCTGCATGTCCGTGTCCATCTTGGTGGTGGCCTCATCCAGCGCCTGCAGCAGCGGCACCACCTGCTCTTCGCTGTAGCCATCGGGCAGGGCGGCGATCTTCTGCATCACTGCGAACATGTCGGCCGTGCTCTGCACCGAATCACGCAGGTCCTGGTGCAGGGCATCGGCATCCTTGCCGTGGGTCAGCAGCTCGATATGGGTCAGCCGGTCGGTGGCTTCCTTGTGTGCATTGCCCAGGCCGAAGCGGAACTGTTCCAGGCTCTTGCCGTCCTGCAGCGCGGCGTGGAAGGCTTCGCCACGCGCGCCTTCGGTCCACAGCTGGACCGTGTTCACCATGCTGTTCCAGCTGGCAACGTTCTCGTACAGGTAATCGCGGTTGCTCATGCCACTGTGGCAGGCGGCCAGCAGGCCCAGGCTGGTGGCAAGCAGAAGGGGGGCGAATCGATTCACAGCAACACTCCTTGTCGCGGGCGCAGGAACGAAGAGCGTGCCTTTCCACCGCCCGCAGCGGAAAGGCACCGGGGGATGCGGTCAGCGCACGGCCAGGGTCAGCAGCAGGGCGCGCGCGGCGTTGAAACGGTCTTCCGGCAACGGCAGCGGGTGCTTGATGCGCAGCTTGTCCGGCCCTTCCATTGCGTACAGGTTGGGCTGTTTCTGGATCAGCTGGATCACCGCCATCGGATCGATGTTCGGCTTGGATTCGAACACGATGCGGCCGCCGTTCTCGCCAAGATCCAGCTTGCGGATGCCCAGCGTGTTGGCCTGCAGCTTCAGCTCGGCAATGGCGAACAGGTTCTTGGCCGGATCGGGCAGCAGGCCGAAGCGGTCGATCATCTCCACCTGCAGTTCGCGCAGCTCGGCGCTGTCGCGCGCGCTGGAAATGCGCTTGTACAGCGTCAGGCGGGTATGCACGTCGGGCAGGTAGTCTTCCGGAATCAGTGCCGGCACATGCAGTTCGACCTCGGCGCCACGCACTTCTTCGCCGGCATCCAGGTCGGGCAGTTTGCCCTGGCGGATGCTGCGCACCGCGCGCTCCAGCAGTTCGGTGTACAGGCTGAAGCCCACCTCGGCCATCTGCCCGCTCTGGTCCTCACCCAGCAGCTCGCCGGCGCCACGGATTTCCAGATCGTGCGTGGCCAGGGTGAAGCCGGCGCCCAGTTCGTCCATCGAGGCAATCGCTTCCAGGCGCTTTTCAGCGTCCGGGGTGATCGAGCGGCGGTCGGGCACGACCAGGTAGGCATACGCACGGTGGTGCGAACGGCCCACGCGGCCGCGCAGCTGGTGCAGCTGGGCCAGGCCGAAGCGGTCGGCGCGGTTGATGATGATGGTGTTGGCGTTGGGGATGTCGATGCCCGATTCGATGATCGTGGTCGACAGCAGCACGTTGAAGCGCTGCTTCTGGAAGTCCAGCATCACCTTTTCCAGCTCGCGTTCGGGCATCTGCCCGTGGGCGATGCCGATGCGCGCTTCGGGCACCAGCTCGGACAGCTCGCGCTGCATGCGGCCGATGCTTTCCACGTCGTTGTGCAGGAAGTACAGCTGGCCACCGCGCGACAGCTCGCGCTGGAACGCCTCGCGCAGCAGCGCGTTGTCCCACTGGGTGATGAAGGTCTGCACCGCCAGCCGGTTCGGCGGCGGGGTGGCGATGATCGACAGGTCGCGCAGGCCGGCCATGGCCATGTTCAAGGTGCGCGGGATCGGGGTGGCGGTCAGGGTCAGCAGGTGCACGTTGGCGCGCAGCGCCTTCAGCGCTTCCTTCTGGCGCACGCCGAAACGCTGTTCCTCGTCGACGATGACCATGCCCAGGTCCTTGAACTTCACGTCCGGCTGCAGCAGGCGATGGGTGCCGACGATCACATCGATGGTGCCGGCGGCGACCTTCTCCAGCTCGGCCTTGATTTCCTTGCTGGTCTTGAAGCGCGACAGCACTTCGACCTTCATCGGGTAATCGGCGAAGCGGTCGCGGAAGTTGCGGAAATGCTGTTCGGCCAGCAGCGTGGTCGGCACCAGCACCGCCACCTGCTTGCCGGCGCTGGCCGCGGCGAAGGCGGCACGCACGGCCACTTCGGTCTTGCCGAAGCCGACGTCGCCGCAGACCACGCGGTCCATCGGCTGGCTGCTGGCCAGATCGCGCAGGGTGGCGTCGATGGCGGCCAGCTGGTCGGGGGTTTCCTCGAACGGGAAGCCGGCCGCGAACGGTTCGTACATGGCGCGGTCCACGTGCAGCGCCAACCCCGCGCGGGCCTGGCGGCGCGCCTGGATTTCCAGCAGCTCGGCGGCCACGTCGCGCACCTTTTCGGCAGCCTTGCGCTTGGCCTTGCTCCACTGCTCGCCGCCCAGCGAATGCAGCGGCGCTGTTTCCGCCGATGCGCCGGAATAGCGGCTGATCAGGTGCAGCTGGGCCACCGGTACGTACAGGCGGTCGCCCTTGGCGTACTCGATTTCCAGGAATTCGCCGGGCATGCCGCCCACGTCCATGGCAATCAGGCCGCGGTAGCGGCCCACGCCGTGGTCTTCGTGCACGATGGGCGCGCCTTCGGTCAGCTCGCCCAGGTCGCGGATGATCGCTTCGGGCTCGCGGCCGGCGCGACGCGTGCGGCGGGTGCTGCCCGCACGCTCGGGGAACAGCTGGCGCTCGGTGAGCACCGCAATGCGCGGTTCGTCCAGCGCGAAACCATCTTCCAGCGCCGCCACGGTAATGGCGAAACGCTCGGCGCTGTCCAGGAACGCCGGCAGATCGGCCAGCACCGGCGGCTTCAGTTCCGCGGCCTGCAGCACTTCCAGCAGGGCTTCGCGGCGGCCGGGTGAATCGGCCGCGATCAGCACCCGGCCCGGGTAATGGGCCAGGAAGGATTTCAGTGCATCACCGGCCGGCGCCTCGCGTGCGGCCACCGGCAGCGGCGGCAGCGGCTGGTCACCCAGCGCATGGGCATCGGCGATGCGCGCATGGTCGGCGGCCCACACTTCGATGCGCGCGGCATCGTTCAGGCGTTCGCGCAGCAGGTCCGGCGAGAGGTACAGCGCCGACGGCGGCAGCAGCGGCCGTTCCACATCGTGGCGGCGCTGTTCGTAACGCTCGGCGGTCTGGGTCCAGAAGGTCTCGGCGGCCTCACCGGCGCCGGCACACAGCACCGGCAGGCTGCCCGCCGGCAGGTAATCGAACAGCGTGGCAGTGCGTTCGAAGAACAGCGGCAGGTAGTACTCGATACCGGCCGGCGCCAGGCCGGATTTCAGATCCTGGTACAGCGCGCTGCGGCGCGTATCCACGTCGAAGCGTTCGCGCAGGGTGCCCAGCACGCGCGCAATGCTGGCCTCGTCCATCGGCACTTCGCGGCCGGGCAGCATGTGCACGGCCTCGACCTTGTCCAGCGAGCGCTGGCTTTCCGGGTCGAAGGCGCGGATCGAATCGATGTCCTCGTCCAGCAGTTCCACCCGCAGCGGCTCGTCGGCGCCCATCGGGAACACGTCCAGCAGGCCGCCGCGCACGGCGAAGTCACCCGGGTCCATAACCTGCGGCACGTTGCGGTAGCCGGCGCTTTCCAGGCGGCGCTTCTCCGCTTCCAGATCCAGGCGCTGGCCGACCTTCAGGTCGAAGCTGCCGCCGATCACATAGCTCTGCGGTGCCAGCTGCTGCAGCAGGGTCTGCACCGGCACGATCACCAGGCCACGCTTCAGCGCGGGCAGGCGGTGCAAAGCGGCCAGACGCTGGGAAATGATGTCCGGGTGCGGGCTGAAGCGGTCGTAGGGCAGCGTTTCCCAGTCCGGGAACGCGACCACCGGCAGCGACGGATCGGCCCCCAGCAGGGTGTGCAGATCGGCTTCCAGCTGGCTGGCGCCGTGGTTGTCACGGGCGATGACCAGCAGCGGCGCATCGTGCGCGCGTGCCGCCTGCACCAGGTACCAGGCCAGTGCAGTAGGCGAGGCGGGGGCGCGCCACCAGGCGCGAAGCTGGCCGGCACGGGGCAGCGGCGGGGCGGGGTATGAAGTACGCGACATGGACCGCCGATCTTAACAGATGCCCTTGTCGTGACCGTGTGCGTAACGGTTCCCACGTAGAGTCGAGCTTGCTCGACTGTCGCAACGCGGCTCGCCGGGCATGGCCCGGCGCTACCGGAATGTGTGTCGCATCGCGGCACGCCGGGCTTGGCCCGGCGTTACCTCAATTGTCCAGTTCCAGCACCATGCGCACCAGGCCTTCGGCGCCATTGGGGTGCGGCACCGGCTTGAAGCCCAGCGAGGCGGCCAGCTGCTTCATCGGCTCGTTTTCGGCAGCCACATCGCCGTACAGGCGGTCCAGGTACTTGCCGCGGCCCCACTTCACCAGCTTGCGCATCAGCTGCCGGCCCAGGCCCTGGCCGATCAGGAAGCGGCTGATCAGGATCGCGTACTCGGCTTCACGGGTACCGGGAATGATCGAGGCCCGCGCCACCGCACCCACCACCGCTTCACCGGCCGGCAGCGATTCGGCCGCCACCAGGGTGATCTCGGTCTTGGGGTTGGGGTGGGTCAGGCGCTGGGTGGTTTCCGGCGACAGCTCGGTCACCGCCTGCAGGAAACGGTCGCGGATTTCTTCCGGCCCGAACAGGCTGAAGGCGGCCTGCAGCGGCGCGCCATCTTCCGGGCGGATGGGGCGGATCAGCAGCTCGTGGCCGCTGGGAGCCTTGAAGATCTCATGCCAGGGCGGCATGCGGTTGCGAGTGGCCATACCGGGTGGTTCCTTGGTGGTCCATCGATTGTGGCATCACCGGGGCTGCGTTCCGTGAACAAAAGGCTCACGCAGGTACAGCCTCGTGAAGACGACCGATCGTCGCTTATTCGGCGGTCTTCAGCCAGTCCAGGCGGGTGGTGGCGCCGGGTTCACCCAGGTGCTGGCGCAATGCCGGCAGGGCCGGGCCGACCACCCGGTCGAACTGCCAAGGGGCGTTGAGCACCAGCATGCCACTGCCGTTGAGCCGTAGCGGGGAATCGTCCGGGCGCACCAGGAACTCGATGGTCAGGGCCGACTTCACCGGCAGGGCGGTGGCCTTGCGCAGGAAATGCAGGATGGTGCGGCGCTGCTTGATCGGGAACCAGACCGCGCAGGTGGCCTGCGGCCAGCGTGACAGGGTTTCGGCCAGTGCGGCCAGGATCGCCTGGTACTCGGCATCCTGCGCCTCGTAGGGCGGGTCGATCAGGACCAGGCCGCGGCCGATCTTGCTGCCATTGACCTTGGGCGGCAGCAGGGCGCGCAGTTGGCCGTAGCCGTCGCCGGGGTGCACGCCCACGCGGCTGTCGTGGGCGAACAGCGCCTTCAGCGAGGCGGCTTCGTCTTCCTGCAGCTCGCACACCGCCATGCGGTCCTGCGCGCGCATGGCCTGGGCGCTCAGCAGCGGCGAGCCGGGGTAGGTGATCATCGCCCCCACCGGGTTGTCGGCCTGCACCGCCTTCAGGTAGCGCTCCACCACCTCGGGCAGCTTGGGCTGGGCCATCAGGCGCATGATCCCGGATTCGGCCTCCAGGGTCTTGCGGCTCTCTTCGCTGGCCAGCAGGTAGCGGCCAGCGCCGCCATGGGTGTCCAGCACGAAGAACGGGCTGTCCTTGCGCTTGAAGCTGTCGATCAGGCCCAGCTGCACGATGTGCTTGAGGACATCGGCATGGTTGCCGGCATGGAAGGCGTGGCGATAGTTCATGGGCGGCAGTGTACGGGGCGGCGGCCGCAGCGGCTATGCTGCGCGCCATGACAGCGCCCGTTGCCCATGTGCTGGTGGTCGAAGATGAAGCCGCCATTGCCGAAACCGTGCTCTACGCCTTGCGCAGCGAAGGCTATGCGGCCAGCCACTGCCTGCTGGGCGGGGAGGCGCTGCAGCGCCTGCAGGCCGGCGGCATCGACCTGCTGGTGCTGGATGTGGGCCTGCCCGATCTGGGCGGCTTCGAGGTCTGCCGGCGCCTGCGCGCGCTGCCCGGCGCGGTGGCGCAGCTGCCGGTGATCTTCCTGACCGCCCGCAACGACGAACTGGACCGGGTGCTGGGCCTGGAGCTGGGCGCGGACGATTACATGACCAAGCCGTTTTCACCGCGCGAGCTGGTGGCGCGGGTACGCGCCCGCCTGCGTCGCGTGCCTGCGCCCGCTGTGGCCGGCCCGGCCGCGGCCGAGGAGGCCGGTTGGCGCGAAACCGGCGCCTTTGCGATCGACCGCGAGGGCCGGCGCATCCGTTTCCATGGCCAACCGCTGGAACTCACGCGCTATGAGTACGCCCTGCTGGAGGCCCTGCTGCAGCGCCCCGGCGCCATTCTCAGCCGCGCCCAGCTGATGGACCGTGGCTGGGACAGCAGCGCCGACAGCGCCGACCGCACGGTCGACACCCACGTAAAGACCCTGCGCGCCAAGCTGCGCGCGGCCGGCGCCAGCGATGACCCGATCCGCACCCACCGCGGCGTGGGTTACGCCTTGCAGGTGTAGCCATGCGGCTGATGCTGAAACTGTTCCTGGGCTTCTTCCTGATCGTGGGCATCGCCGCGTTCTTCGTGATGCGCGTGTTCGTGAACGAAGTGAAGCCCGGCGTGCGCCAGGCGATGGAATCGACCCTGGTGGACGCGGCCAACGTACTGGCCGAAATGGCCGCTGCCGACGTCAAGGCCGGCACCATCGGCAGTGGCAGCTTCACCCGCAACCTGGCCAAGGCGCGGCAGCGCGACCTGAAGGCCATGGTCTGGCGCTTCCCCAAGCGCGCGCTGGATTACCGGGTCACGATCACCGACGCGCGTGGCATCGTGATCTACGATTCGCTGGGGCGCGACGTGGGCCGCGACAATTCGCGCTGGAACGATGTCTACCGCACCCTGCGTGGCGAGTATGGCGCGCGCTCCAGCCCGGAAACCCCCGGCGAGGAAGGCAATACGGTGATGCACGTGGCCGCGCCGGTGTACGACCCGGCCGATGGCCACACGCTGATCGGCGTACTCAGCCTGGCCCAGCCCAACCGCAGCATCGATCCGTTCATTGCCGCCAGCCAGCGCGCCATCATCGAGCGCGGTGCGTGGCTGATCGGCCTGTCGGCGCTGGTGGGCATCCTGGTCACCGTGTGGCTGACCCGCGGCCTGGGCCAGCTCAGCCGCTACGCGCGTGCGGTTACCAACGGTGAGCCGGTGCCACCGCCCCGTCGCCGCCGCGACGAGATCGGCGAGCTGGGCCAGGCGCTGGAAACCATGCGCCGCAAGCTGGAAGGCAAGGCCTATGTCGAACAGTACGTGCAGTCGCTGACGCACGAAATGAAGAGCCCGCTGGCCGCGATCCGGGGTGCGGCCGAACTGCTGCAGGAACCGATGCCCGATGCGGACCGCGCGCATTTCGCCCGCAGCATCGTCGACCAGCAGCAGCGGCTGACCGAAACCATCGACAAGCTGCTGGCGCTGGCCGAAGTGGAACAGCACGGTTGGCTGCAGACCCGCGAGCCGATCGAGGCGGGCGCACTGCTGGACGAAGCGTCCAGCGCTGCCCAGGTGCGTGCGCAGGCGGCCGGCGTGCAGGTCACCGCGCAGGCGGCAGCGGGCCTGCAGGTACAGGGCGACGGGTACCTGTTGCGCCAGGCCCTGCACAACCTGATCGACAATGCGGTGGCGTTCTCGCCGCCTGGTGCCGTGGTGGAACTTTCCGCGCAGGCCGAGGGGCAGGGCGTTCGCCTGCAGGTGGCCGACCGTGGTGCCGGCATTCCCGATTACGCACGCGAGCGGGTGTTCGAGCGCTTCTACTCGCTGGCCCGGCCGGGCAGCGGTCGCCGCAGTTCAGGGCTGGGCCTGCCCTTCGTGCAGGAGGTGGCGCGCCTGCACGACGGCCGCACCGCCCTGGCCGCGCGCGAAGGCGGCGGTACCCTGGCCGAGCTGTGGTTGCCGACCGGCGGACCGGGCAAGCGGCCCCGCCGCTGACTTCACACTCACTTCAAATTCGCCACAAACCACGCTCACCGGCGGCGTCCATCCTGCAGTCCTCTCCAACGAGGATGGACCATGAAATCCCTGAAGATGCTGCTGCGGTTCGCCATTGTCGGCGGCCTGATCCTGCTGCTTCTGATCCCGCTGATGATGATCCGCAGCGTCATCAGCGAGCGCAGCAACTATCGCGATGAAGCGTTCTCGCGCGTGGCCGAAAGCCGCGCCGGCACCCAGCAGCTGATCGGCCCGGTGCGAGTGGTGCCGTGGGTGGAGCGCCAGCAGGTGGAGGTGGTGGACGCTCAGGGCGTGAAGAAGACCGAGCTGCAGACCACCGAGGGCCAATGGCTGCAGGTGCCCACCACGCTCGACGTGAACGGTGAGCTGCTGCCCAGCCAGCGCTCGGTGGGCCTGTTCAAAGTGCCGGTGTACAGCTGGAACGGCCAGATCAAGGCGACCTTCGCCGCCGACGACTACCCGGTGAAGACCGGCCGCACCTACGGTCAGCCCTACGTGGCACTGGGCGTATCGGACGCCCGCGGGCTGGTCGGTACGCCGAACCTGCGCGTGGATGGCAAGCAGGTTCGACTGCAGCCGGGTGTGGGCGCGGCCGACGCGCTGGGCCGTGGCCTGCATGCGCCGGTGGCCGGCTTCGCCGATGCCAGTGGCGGCAGCCTGGCGGCCAGCAGCGTGGAACTGGAACTGCGCCTGGATGGCAGCCGCGCGCTGTCGGTAGTGCCGCTGGGCGACGACAACCAGATTGCCCTGCGCTCGAGCTGGCCGCACCCCTCGTTCACCGGCGCGTTCCTGCCCAACGAGCGCCGCGTGGACGCACAGGGCTTCGATGCGCGCTGGGCGGTATCGTCGCTGGCCTCGGACGCGCAGCACCAGTTGCGCAAGGGCGGCGATCTTGATGCACAGGCGGTAGCGGTTTCGCTGGTGGACCCGGTGGACAGCTACACCCAGGCCGATCGTGCATCCAAGTACGGCGTGCTGTTCATCGTGCTCACCTTCGTCGGTTTCATTCTGTTCGAACTGATCAAGGCGCTGCGCATCCATCCGCTGCAGTACCTGATGGTGGGCCTGGCGCTGGCGATCTTCTTCCTGCTGCTGATCAGCCTTTCCGAGCACATCGCGTTCTGGCAGGCCTACCTGGTCTCGGCCGTGGCCTGTATCGGGCTGCAGGCGGTGTATCTGGCCAATGTGCTGGGGCACTGGAAACGCGGGCTGGGCTTTGCGGCGATGCTGACGCTGCTGTACGGCGCGCTGTACGGGCTGCTGGTCTCGGAAAACAACGCGCTGCTGATGGGTTCGCTGCTGCTGTTTGCGATCCTGGCCGTGGCGATGTGGGTCACCCGCCGCGTGGACTGGTACGCGCTGGGCAGCGAGCAGAAGTAAGGAGCACACCATGGGCTGGCGCCAGGGATTGCGGCAACGGGCACAGCAGGGCATCCCGTCCCTGCTGGAAGTGGATGCATTGCTGCAGGCACATGGGGTGCTGGCGGCCCTGCCGGGGGCACGGATCGCCCCCGGCCTGGTCCGCTTCCAGCTGGCTGCGGTGAGCTGCGAAGGGCTGCGGCAGCAGGGATTGGCGTGGTTGAACAACGCCCGGCAGGGGCGCGGTGCGCTGGCCGGGCGGGTGCCACGCTACCGGCCCTGGCAGGCCGGGGCGGCCGCACTGCAGGCCATCGGCATCGACGGTCTGCCGGCAGACTGGCCGGCGCACGCCGCGGTCTATGGCTGCAGCAGCATCGACCAGCGGCACTGGTTGCTGCTGCTGCCGGAACGGGCGCAGCTGTGGCTGGGCTGGCGCGGCTAGCGGCAGGCACAATGCGCTGTCATCAGGAGAAGCAATGCCATGGACATCGTAAGACTGAGCGAGACCGGCGACGGCTATGACATCGATACGACGGGCTGGGATGCCTACGTAGCGTCGATCGCAGCGGGGCTTCCGGCGCCGGTGAAAGCGTTCGTGGCGGCACCGTGGCGCTACGACTTCAGCGATCCCCGCTGCCTGCATGACGCGCGGCTTGAACAGCTGGCGCTCAGCGAGGGGGAAGACGAGAACGGTCGCCCCCATCAGGTCCTGCTGGTGCTGCAGGGCGCCTGGGGCGGGCGCATCGAACTTCGCTACGGGCAGGTGTCGCGGCTGCGGGTGGACAAGCACGGCGGGCCCTCGGAGGGATTCGGCGACCTGCTGCTGGAGGAGCTGGTGGTGGTCGGCGCCGGCAGCTTCCGCCACGAACTGGTGTTCGTCGAGGGCACACTGCTGCTGGAGTTCAGCGATTTCGGCGAAACCCAGATCGATGTTCCCGTGCCGGAAGTGGCGGGCCCATGACCGATGGGACGGGGGCTGCCCGCCGCCGCTGGCTAGACTCGAACGCTTGATGATCGAGCCGAAGGGCAGGGGTGCGGCGTGTTGAAGTGGGGTGTGCTGGCAGCAGCGCTGGTGATGGGCGGCAACGCAGGGGCGCAGCAGCGCGAACCGGTCGACCTGGACATGGTCAGCCGTATCCGCCAGGAGGCGTTCCACCGCTCGCAGGTGATGGACACCTTCAGCTATCTTACCGAGCGCATCGGACCGCGCCTGACCAATTCGCCGGCGATGGGCCGCGCCAACGCCTGGACCCGCAGCAAGTTCAGCGAATGGAAGCTGGACAACGTGCACGACGAAGCCTTCGATGACTTCGGCCGTGGCTGGGAGTTCACCTCGGCCAGCGTGGAAATGCTGGGCGACCGCGTGCAGCCGCTGCATGCCCTGCCCAAGGCGTGGACGCCGGGCACGAACGGGCCGGTGGAAGGCGAACTGCTGCAGGTGGAAATCAAGAAGCCGGAGGACATCGAGAAGTACCGCGGCAAGCTGCGCGGCAAGATCCTGCTGCTGGGCGAGGCGCGCGAGTACAAGCGCGGTACCGAGGCCGATTCGCACCGCCACGACGCCACCTCGCTGGAAGGCCTGCAGGAGTTCACCGTGCCCAAGGATGCCGCCGCCGAACGGGCCAAGCGGGTGAAGGAATACAAGGAACGCCAGGAACTGGCGGCCAAGGTCAATGCGTTCTTCGTGGAAGAGGGCGCGCTGGCCGCGATCAGCATCAGCAGCTGGGACAACGGCATCATCCGCGTGGCCGGCGGCGGCTCGCGCAAGGCCGGCGAATCGGTGGGCATTCCCGAACTGGCGATGATCGCCGAGCACTTCAACCCGCTGGTACGCGCGCTGGCGGCCAAGCAGACCGTGCGCCTGCGCGTGGATGTGGCCGCACGCTTCACCGACGAGGCCGACCAGCCCGGTTACAACACGCTGGCCGAGATCCGTGGCAGCAGCAAGCCCGATGAAGTGGTGATGATCGGTGCCCACCTGGATTCGTGGCACAGCGGCACCGGCGCGGCCGACAACGCCGCCGGCGTGGCAGTGATGATGGAAGCCATGCGCATCCTCAAGGCCACCGGCGCCAAGCCCAAGCGCACCATCCGGGTGGCGCTGTGGAGTGGTGAGGAACAGGGCCTGATCGGCTCGCAGGCCTACGTGGCCAAGCACTTCGGTCGTTTCCCCGAACCCACCGATGCGGCACAGAAGGCACTGCCGGCCTCGCTGCGCGAGCCCACCGGCGCACTGCAGAAGACCCGCGATTACAGCAGGTTCCAGGTCTACTTCAACATGGACAACGGCTCGGGCCGCTTCCGTGGCATCTATGCGCAGGAAAACCTGGCGGCCATGCCGATCTTCGAGGCCTGGCTGGCCCCGTTCCACGATGTGGGCGCGACCACCGTGGCCACCCGCAACACCGGCAGCACCGACCACATCAGCTTCGACCGCATCGGCCTGCCGGGCTTCCAGTTCATCCAGGACCGGCTGGATTACTTCACCAACGTGCACCACAGCCATCTGGATACCTGGGACCACGCCGAGCCGGACGACCTGAAGCAGGCGGCGGCGATCGTGGCGTCGTTTGCCTACAACGCGGCGATGCGTGAGCAGTCCTTCCCGCGCAAGGCTGAACCGCAGCCCTGAAAAACCGGGCGGCAGGGGCCGGGCGCACCGGTCCCTGCTTGCCTTTCCGGGGCTGGTGGTAAAATCGGCGGATTCCCGTTCCCCGAGCGCCCCATGATCTGCCGCACCCGCTTCGCCCCCAGCCCCACCGGTTACCTGCACATCGGCGGTGCCCGCACCGCGCTGTACTGCTGGCTGGAGGCCCGCCACCGTGGCGGCGAGTTCGTGCTGCGCATCGAAGACACCGACCGTGAACGCAGCACCCAGGGCGCGATCGACGCGATCCTGGAGGCGATGGACTGGCTGGGCCTGGACTACGACGTCGGCCCGATCTACCAGACCGACCGCGTGGCCCGTTACCTGGAAGTGGCCGAACAGCTGGTGGCCGACGGCAAGGCGTACTACGCCTACGAGACCCGCGAAGAGCTGGACGCCATGCGCGAGGCCGCCATGGCCAAGCAGGAAAAGCCGCGTTACAACGGCGCCGCGCGCGAGCTGGGCCTGCCGCGCAAGGACGACCCGAACCGCGTCATCCGCTTCAAGAACCCGCTGGAAGGCACCGTGGTGTTTGACGACCTGATCAAGGGCCGCATCGAAATCGCCAACAGCGAGCTGGATGACATGGTCATCTTCCGCCCGGACGGCTACCCCACCTACAACTTCGCGGTGGTGGTGGACGACTGGGACATGGGCATCAGCGAGGTCATCCGCGGCGACGACCACATCAACAACACCCCGCGCCAGATCAACCTGTACGAAGGCATCGGCGCGCCGGTGCCGAAGTTCGGCCACATGCCGATGATCCTGGACGAGCAGGGCGCCAAGCTGTCCAAGCGCACCGGCGCGGCCGACGTGATGCAGTACAAGGATGCCGGTTACCTGCCCGACGCCCTGCTGAGCTACCTGGCCCGGCTGGGCTGGTCGCACGGTGACCAGGAGCTGTTCAGCCGCCAGGAACTGATCGAGCTTTTCGACGTGAGCAACTGCAATTCCAAGGCCTCGCGCCTGGACATGGCCAAGCTGGGCTGGGTCAACCAGCACTTCCTGAAGACCGAGGAGGCGGCCAGCATCGTGCCGCACCTGGTCTACCAGCTGGAAAAGCTGGGCCTGGACGTGGCCGCCGGCCCGGCCCCGGTGGACGTGGTGATTGCCCTGCGCGAGCGCGTGCAGACCCTGAAGGAAATGGCCGAGAAGGCCGTGGTCTGGTACCAGCCGCTGACCGAGTACGACGAGGCGGCGGTCGCCAAGCACTTCAAGGCCGGCGCCGAGCTGCCGCTGGGCAAGGCCCGCGAGCTGCTGGCCGCGTTGCCGGAATGGACCGCCGAGGCCGTGGGCGTGGCCCTGCACGATGCCGCCGCCGCGCTGGAGATCGGCATGGGCAAGGTCGCCCAGCCGCTGCGCGTGGCCATCACCGGCACCCAGGTCAGCCCTGACATTTCCCATACCGTGTATCTGGCCGGCCGCGAGCAGGCCTTGAAACGCATCGATGTGGCCATTACCAAGGTAGCAGCGGCCTGAGCCCTGCGGCCCAGCCCCGAACCGGAGAACGCGCATGCCCGCCAAACCTGCTTCTGCCTGTACCGCCCCGCACCACCACGTCCACGACGCATCGGATTTCGTGGCGGTGGTCGAGCGTGTCTCGCGCGAGCGCGGGCTGCGCCTGACCCCGATCCGCGCCAATGTACTGAAGCTGATTGCCGAGGCCGGCAAGCCGGTGAAGGCCTATGAGCTGCTGGAATGGGTGCGCAGCGGCAAGGGCGTGGGCGCCGACGCCCCGCCCACCGTGTACCGCGCGCTGGATTTCCTGATGGCCAATGGTTTCGTGCACAAGCTGGAATCGGTGAACGCCTTCGTGGCCTGCCACCATCCCAGCAGCGCGGCGCACTCGGTGCCCTTCCTGATCTGCAACAGCTGCCACAGCGCGGTGGAACTGGAAGACCGCGAGATCGTCACCCAGCTGGAAAAGCGCGCCAAGGAGCTGGGCTTCCAGCCGCAGGCACAGACCCTGGAAGTGCACGGCCTGTGCGCGCGCTGCGCGGGCTGACAGACCTGCATCCTGGGGTCAGACTGACCCCGCATGAGGTTGGGGTCGGATCCCTTTGCCACAGGCAAAGGGCTCTGACCCCGCATGAGGTCTGGGGTCGGACCCCTTTGCCACAGGCAAAGGGCTCTGACCCCCTCTCACATACGCTGCCGCAGCCGCTTCAGCACAACCTTGCGCGCAGCAATCAGCTCTTCCTCTTCCAGTACCAGCGACTGCACCCACTGCAGCGCCTCATGCGCGGCCGCACCGCGCACGGCATACAACGCCAGGCTGCGGCCCCGCGTTGTTGGCGCCTGTTCCCACACACGCTGGACCAGGTGCAGCAGGGCCTGTTGCGTGGCGATGGGCACCACGACGGCCTTGTCGAATGACAGCAGCGCGTTCAGCGCGGCCAGCGCCCGTGACGGCGCCGACATCGGATCGTCCTGGCTGACATCCGCCTGTTCGCAGAAAGCCAGCAACGCCGATACGGACGCCTCGCTGCGCACCTCCTGCAGAACCCCCACCGCATAGGTCGCCAGGCGCGGGTCATCCAGCAGCGGCTGCAGTCCCGCAACGCCGTTGTGGCCGAGGGCTGCACACGCCTGCGCCCACGGCGCCATCGGCGCGAAGTGCGTGCCGTCGGGATTGTGCTGCACGTCCTGCCGCCAGGCGTACAGCGTGCACAGGCGTTCTATCTCTGCTGCGCCCTCGGCGCCGTGCTCGAGCACGAAGCGGATCAGATCCTCCACTTCGACGTTGCCACCATGGTGCAGCGGCGCAGGTCCCGTGGCCGCCTTTTTGGCCAGTGCGTTGAATTTCATGTGGCGCCTATCAGGTAGAGTCGACTGTCAGTCGACTAGCGTGTGAATCCCCGAGCAGGAGCAGTCGACCAACGGTCGACTCTACCGTGCCGGTGCCGGTGCCGGATCAGGCTCTGCGGCGGTATTCACCCGCGCGATCACCGACATGCCCGGCCGCAGCCGCGCGGCCAGTTCCTGGTCGGGGTCGATCGAGATGCGGATCGGCAACCGCTGCACCACCTTGGTGAAGTTGCCGCTGGCGTTGTCGGGCCGCAGCACGCTGAATTCCGAGCCGGTGGCCGGCGCGATCTGTTCCACATGGCCGTGCAGCACCTGGCCCTGGAAGGCATCCACCGTGAACGTGACCGGCTGGCCGATGCGCATCTGCCAGGTCTGGCCTTCCTTGTAGTTGGCCACCACCCACAATGCATCGGGCACCAGGAACAGCAGCTGCGAACCGGCGGCCACGTACTGGCCCACGCGCACGCTGGCCTCGCTGATCTGGCCATCGCGCGGGGCATGGATGACCGTGTTGGCCAGATCGATGCGCGCCAGTTCCAGCTGCGCCTGCGCGCTTTCCACCTGCGCTTCCAGACCCTTGCGCGCGACCTGGGTGGAGACCAGCGTTTCCTCGGCAATGCGGATCTGTGCCTGTGACTGCTGCACGCTGGCCTGCGCCGAGGCCTGGGTAGTGCGGAACTTGTCGCGGTCATTGATCGAGACCAGCTGCTGCGCCGCCAGTTCCTCGTAGCGCTTCAATTCATTGCGCGAGCGCTGCAGTTCCGATTGCCCGGCGGCCAGGGTGGCGCGCGCCGAACCGATCTGCGCACGGTTCTGCGCCTGCGACTGGTCCGAATTGGCCAGTGCTGCACGTGCACTGTCCAGCGTCGCCTCGGCCTGCGCCACCTTCTGCGCGTAGATGCGGTCGTCGATGCGCAGCAGTGGCTCGCCCTGTTTCACGTGCTGGAAATCCTTCACCAGCACTTCGGTCACATAGCCGTTCACCTGCGGCGCCATGACCGTGATCTGCCCGCGCACGTAGGCGTTGTCGGTCACCATCACGCTGCTGGTGAACGGCCACAGGTGCCAGGCGCGCAGGATCAGCGCGATGCCCAGCAGCGCCACCACGATCATCACCACCACGCTGCGTGCACTGGGCCGCAGGTACTTGGGCGCGGCGGCCGCAGCAGGCGCCGCCGCCGGTGCAGCTGCGGCATCGGTGGGGGGCGGAGGGCTCACGTTGTCGGTGGTGTCAGGTTCGTCGGAACGCGGCGGCACGGGAGACATGGCAGGAGTACTCAGCGGGGTGCTGCGGCAGCCGCAGCGGGGGTAACGGGGTGGCGCTTGCGCCATTGCTTCAACACGGCGGTGCGCAGTGACAACAGCAGCAGCCAGGCCAGGAAGCCGATGGCCAGCCAGCCGCTCAGGGTGAACACATCGTTGAAGCCGCGCACATTGGCTTCGCGCCGCGTGGTCTGCGCCAGCTGCGCGCTGCCCTGGGCGCTGCGCAGCACCGGGTCGGTGATCTGCCCGGCGTACAGTTGCTGCTGGATGCGCAGGCGCTGGGCGACGACCGGATCGGCAGGATCGAGCTGGCTGGTCAGCGCGCTGGAATACAGTTGTTCGCGATGCAGCTGGAAGGTGCCCAGCACCGCCGAACCGGCCAGACCGCCCAGGGTCTGGGTGATCGACAGGGTGACCAGGAAGGTGATCATGTGGTCCACGCCCTGCTTCAGCGCAGCGGAAATGCCCAGCATGATCAGCGGGCCCATGAACATGCCTGCGCCGACCGACGCCAGGAACTGGCTGACGTAGAAATCGTGCGGGCGGTCCAGGCTGGTGCGGTGCTGGTCCAGTACCGCGGCCGTGCCCAGCAGCAGGATGGCCATCAGCAGCTGCGGAATCAGCCGCTTCGGCCCGAAGGTGAGCGAGGCCCCGGCGATGCCGGTGACCACTCCGGCCAGGATCACGCCGAACAACGGCCGCATCTGGTCCGGGCCCATGCCCAGCGTGCGCATCAGGCTCACCACGCCGTAGGACTGTTCGGTGGTGAGGAAGCGGATCAGGAACGCGCCGACGATGAAGTGCAGCACCGGCAGGGTGGACAGCCAGCGGATCTGCAGCAGCGGATTGCGGCGATAGTGTTCGATCACCAGCGCGGTGGTGGTCAGCGTGATGGAAGCGACCAGCGCCCAGCCCAGCCATGCGGTGTCCAGCCACCAGCGGGTGTAGCCCTGCGCCAGCACCACCACCAGCAAGGCCACGGCCGGCGCCAGCAGGGCGAAGGTGAGGAAATCCAGCGGTTCGAAGGCCTTGATCTGCACGCCCGGCGGCAGCTTCAACAGCACCACCGCGGCGAACGCGCACAGCGCCAGGCCGGCTTCGAAGGAATACAACTGGTGCCATTGGCCGGTATCGACCAGCGTGGGCGAGACGATCCAGGCGATGGGTACCGCCAGCTGCGACAGCCCCACGCCGATCACCAGCAGGTTGCCGGTGAAGCGGCGGGGCAGGGCCTGCAGCATGTACAGCGTACCCAGGGTGGAACAGGCGGCACCGGCAAAACCGCTGGCGGCGCGGGTCAGCAGGGTGGTTTCAAAGCTGCCCACGAACAGGTGCAGCACGGCCAGCGCCGCGTACAGGCCCAGGCCGATTTCGGCGAACAGGCGGATGCCGTACTGCTGGCGGAACTTGAAGGCCAGCAGGTTGGCGGTCACGTTCACCATGGCGTAGGCGGCGACCAGCCAACTGCCCTGGGTGGGGGTGAGGGCCAGCTGCCCCTGCAGGAACGGCAGGTTGGCAGTGACCAGCGCATTGCCCAGGCCACCGGTGATGGCCACCAGCAGCGATACCAGTGCGTAGGCCGCCCGCCGCTGCGGCGGGTGCCACGGCATCGAGGCCGACCCGGGCATGGTCGGCTTCTCGTGCTCCTCCCAATCCGGAATCGGTTTGAGGTACGGCTGCACCATCAGCGGTCTCCGCTGGCTGCTCCCTGCAGGCCCCCGCGCAGCAGCTGCAGGGCGCGCCCGGCCAGCTGCGCGCGCTCTTCGCGGGTCTTGCCGCGCAGGGCTGCGCCCAGCATGCCCGAGATCAGTGAAATATCCGTCTTTTCCAGGTCCGGGCGGCACAGCCCGGCGGCCTTGGCGCGCGCGATCGGCGCTTCCAGCAGGTCGCGCACGGTCTCGCGCGCGATGCGCATGGCCGCCACGTCCGAATCCACCGCGCGCCAGTAGTCGGCCAGCGCCGGCGAATCGATGATGCGCTGGGCCATGCCCTCGAAGACTTCGAACAGCGCATCGTCGCGGTCACCAAGCTGTTCCACCTGGCGGCGGATGCGGTCGACCGTGCGTTGCAGCAGGGCTTGGATCAGGGCGGTGCGGTCGGGAAAATTGCGGTACAGGGTGGCGCGGCCCACCTGGGCGCGTTCGACCACCAGGTCCAGCGGCGCGGTCACGCCGTGTTGGCCGAACACATGGTCGGCGGCATTCAGGATCAGGGCCCGGCGGGCGGCAGCATCAGCGCGTTGTGCGGTCATGGCTTCATTTTCGGACAAAGATGTCCGGTTGGCGAGACGTTCAGTGACGGGATTGTCCGCTTGTTGCTCTACGCACATCTTTGTGAGGATGGCGTGAAATCCGGTTGGCCATGGAAAAGGGGCCCGAAGGCCCCTGTGTTGTTTCCGTTGACCCGGGGGTCAGAGCCCTTTCCTGCGGAAAGGGATCCGACCCCCGGCTCAGTAGACCCACGCCATGCGTGGATGGCCTGATCAGAAGTACGCGCGGATGCCGAAGGCGACGCCGCGGCCCGGCAGCGGCGAATAGTCGCGCAGCAGCGAGGTATGCGGACGCACTTCGCGGTTGGTCAGGTTGCTGCCGTCCAGGAACACCTCGTAGCTGTTGCTGTCGTTGCGGTCCCAGCGGTAAGCGAAGTGCGCATCGACCAGGGTGTAGCCGTCGCTCGGTTCCTCGTTCTGTGCCACGTCCTTCTGCCGGCTGTAGCGCACCGCACCCACCGACGCGCGCCACCCGTCCTTGGCCCAGCGCAGGTCCGCGCCCACGCGTGCCGGGGCAATGCGCGGCAGGTAGCCGGTGTTGGCCAGTTCCACGCTGTAGCTGTGGCTGTGGTCGCCGTGCGGCACCGCCAGCGCCAGGTTGCGGCTGCCGCTGCCGTCCAGCTTGGCCTGCACGTAATCACCGAACACACGCAGGTCCCAATCGCCGGCGCCACCTTCGAACAGGTGCACCAGTGCTTCGGCCTCGGCACCCTTGAACACCGCGTCCTGCTGGGTCCAGGCACGCACCGGCAGGCTTTCGGTCACGCCGGTGTCGGCCAGGTAGATGAAGTCCTTGAACCTGGTCTGGTAGATCGCAGCGGAGAAGTCCAGGCGCTCGCTGTGGGTGTGGATGCCCAGCTCCACGCGCTGGCCGCGCTCGGTCTTCAGGTTGGCATCGCCAATTTCCAGCGAACGGGTGGCGATATGCGCGCCAGCCGCGTACAGCTCTTCATTGGTCGGTGCACGCTCGGAACTGTCCACGCCAATGCGCAGGTCCACCGCATCGTTGAGCTTCCAGATGCCGGCCGCCGACAGGTTGGTGGCATCGAACGAGCGGCGGCGGTAGTCACCGGTCGGGTCCAGCTTCACCTGGTCATGGCGGCCACCCAGTTCCAGCTTGAACGGGCCGAACTGCTTTTCCTGCAGCACGAACAGTCCGACGTTCCTGGTGTTGGTGTCGGGTACGAAGGCTTCTTCGCCGCGCGCACCGAAATCGCTGTTGCCGAACTGCAGGCCGAAGGCACCGTCCCAGCCGCCGATCTGCTGCTGCACTGCTTCCAGGCGGGTTTCAATGCCGCGGTTGGTGAAGCGGGTGGACGGCGTGCCGGCTTCCAGCTCCACGTGCTCGTAATCGGTGTAGGCCACGCGCGCGTTGACGTTCTTCAGGAACGAGACCGGGTTGTAGATGCCGGCCTTGGTCTCGAAGCGGTTCTGCACCATGTCGATGCGCACGTCGTGCTCGTCACCTTCTTCCTCTTCGCCATGGTCGTGGTCGTGATCATGGTCGTGGTCATCGCCCTCGGCATGCACGTGGGCGCCGTTGGGAATGCCGTAGTTGGTGCGGTAGGTGCTGGCAGACACGCCAAAGTAACCGCCTTCGCCCAGCCACGTCGCGCCCACGCCGCCGGCACGGGTGCGGATGGAACTGTTGTCCAGGCGGCCGCGGCGCGGCTCTTCGCCTTCTTCGCCCGCGTGGTCGTGGTCGTCGTGGTGGTCTTCCAGGCTGTCGATCACCGCATAGCCGGGAATGCGGTAGTCATCGCCGTTGCGCACCAGACCGTCGACATGCAGCACCACGTTGCCGCTCACGCCGTCCAGGCGGAACATGCCGCTGCGTTCGTCATTCACCGAGTTGCCGCGCAGTTCGGCGCGACCGCTGAGCGGGCGGTCCGGCAGATCGCGGGCAATACGGCCATCAACCACGTTCACCGCGCCGCCGATCGCGCCGCTGCCGAACAGCAGGGTGGCCGGGCCCTTCAGCACTTCGATCTGGTCGGCCAGGAACGGTTCGATGCTGGTGGCATGGTCGGCGCTGACGGTGGAGGCATCCATGTTGCCCATGCCGTTGGACAGCACGGCCACGCGCGGGCCTTCCTGGCCGCGGATGATCGGGCGGCCGACGCCGGGGCCGAAGAAGGTGCTCTGCACGCCGGGCAGCTTGGCCACGGTATCGCCCAGGGTGCCGGCCTTCTGTTCGTCCAGGCGTTCGCCGGTCAGCACGTCCACCGGGCGCGCCAGCGATTCGGCATCGCCCTGCAGCGGCGAGGCGGTGACCTGCACCGACGACAGCTCGGTCAGGTGGCGGTCACGTTGGCCCGAATCGTTGCCGGCGGCGAACGCCGCCGTGGGCAGCAGCGCCGCGAGCGCCAGGGCAAGGGAATGCGGCTTCAACCGCGGAGAATGGGCAGACATCGGCAATTCCTTTGTTACTTTGTATCAATCGGGTGGCGCACGTATCCCGTCGACAGACAGGGGGAGGGGAAACGTGCGGGGCAGGAGTGAATGTTATATTATTCCATAACGATTCGCCGACCCTGCTGGAAGTCATGTCCCTGTCCTCCTCGTTCCGCCGCCTGCTCGATCGCTTCGGTGCCACCGGTTCCATGCTGTGCGCCGTGCACTGCGCGGTCATCCCGGTGCTGCTGGCGATCGCGCCTTCGCTGGGCCTGTCGTTCTGGCTGAGCGACGGCGTGGAGATGGCGCTGGTGGTGTTCGTGACGCTGCTGGGGCTGTTCAGCCTGGTCATGGGCTACCGGCGGCATGGCGCCCTGCGCGCGCTGGGCTTCCTGATTCCTGGCCTGGTGGCGCTGTGGGCGGGCGTGCTGTACGACCCGCTGCACCACAATGCGGTGCCGCATGCGGTGGTGATGACCGTCGGTGGCCTGCTGGTGGGCGTGGCGCACCTGGTGAACCTGCGCCTGAACCACGGCCACGTCCACGACGCCGGCTGCGCGCACTAGGCGCGTCGTGATAGGCTTTCTGATCGTGCGCGGGGGCGCCCAGCAAGGCGGCCCCGCCGAACCCGTGTCAGTACGGGGTAACCAGATTTCACACTTGAGGAGTTGAAGACATGGGTAAGGGTGACCGCAAGACCGCCAAGGGCAAGCGCTACAACGCCAGCTACGGCAACGCCCGTTCGCACACCGCGAGCAAGGTCGCTGTAGGCGCCGCCGCCCCGGTTGCCAAGAAGACCGTGGCCAAGGCTCCGGCCAAGAAGGCTGTGGCGAAGAAGGCAGCTGCCAAGGCCTGATCCGGCCGGCGGTTGCTTGAAGAAAACGCGGCGCCTGGCGCCGCGTTTTTTTTGTGCCTGGTTTTTCTGCCGCTGCGCTCGCCGGGCCATGCCCGGCGGATGTTGTGCGGTCAGCGCAGCGCCTTCTTCAACGTCTCGGCGTCGCCATCGTTCGGCGCAGCCGGCACCTGCAGCAGGTGCGCCAGCAGCGGGTAGACATCCACATTGTCGAACCCGTCGATCAACCGGCCCTGCTGGAACGACGGCCCGCGCGCCAGGAACACCGCACGCATCGAGGGCAGGGCATTGTCGTAGCCATGCGAGCCACGGTCCTGGTGGTCGCGCTTGGCGATGCGCTCGGCATGCAGGGCGTCCCAGCCTTCATCCATCTGGCAGACGATGGGTGGCACGCGCGGGTGGCTGCCGTAATGCCAGCGCGGCGGCAGTGCCTCCTTCTTCCAGCATTCGTAATGCGCGTGGCGACCCAGCAGCATCCGCTCGGCCTGCGCTTCGCGGCCGGCCACGGGCTCGAAGCCCACCGACTGTCCCTGGCTGATGTTGCGCGCGATCGACGGGTCGACCATCGATTCGGTGGCAATCACCTGGCCTTCCGGCACCGACGCCATGCCGTGGTCAGAGACCACCACCACATTGGTGGATGCGGCCAATCCTTGCGATTCCAGGCCATCGAGCACCTGGCCGATCACCTGGTCGGCCAGCACGATCGCGTCGGCGTACTGCTGCGAATCCGGGCCATGGTTGTGCCCGGCCTTGTCCACGTTTTCCATGTACAGCGTGGTCAGCCGGGGGGCATCGGCATCGGTCTGCGCCAGCCAGTCCAGCACGGTCTGCGCACGTTGCTGCAGCGGTTCCTTCATGTTGTACACCTGCCAGCGGCTGGGCCGGGTGCCGTCGATCTCGGCCTCGCTGCCGGGCCAGGAAGTCGTGGCGGTGCGCACGCCCACTTTTTCCGCCCCGACCCAGATCGGTTCGCCACCCCACCAGCCGCTGTTGGTCACCGCGTCACGGTCACCCAGGCTGAAGCGCCCCAGCGCAGGGTCTTCCATGCTGTTGTTGACGATGCCGTGGTGGTCCGGGCGCAGCCCGGTGACCAGGGTGTAGTGGTTGGGGAAGGTCAGCGACGGGTAGGACGGCGTCATCCAGCGTGCGCGCACGCCGCCGTCGATGATGCGCTGCAGGTTCGGGGTCAGCCCACGATCCAGCGCATCGGCGCGCAGTCCGTCGATGGAAATCAGCAGCAGCTTCGGCGGCGGCGCGTCGGCGCGCGACACCGGCGCGGACGAAGAGGGCGTGGTCGTGCAGGCGGCCAGTGGCAGCAGCAGCGCCAGCGAACAGGTCAGGCGTACGGAAGTCATCGCCACATGATAAGCGGCGGCAATGACGCGCCCAAGACACGGCGTGCTGTCGCCCGCCGTGTCCACGCATTTTTCCTTATCCCCGCGCCTTCGGCGCGCCCCCTACACGGCGCTGGAAAGCGCGCCGTGTCCGCGCATTTTTCCTTATCCCCGCGCCTTCGGCGCGCCCCCTTCAACAAGAAGGGGGCTCCTCTCCAGACACACTCCGTCAGTCGATCCAGCGTGTCGACCAAGGTCGACACCTACCAACAGCCGCGAGGAACTGTCAGAGGTGGGGCGGTGTGGGTGGGCAGGACCGCAGGCGCCATGGATGGCGCCTACGAGCCTACAAGGACGTACTTGCGGCGTGTCCTGCCCACCCACACCGCCCCGCCAACCCACGGATACCCCGCTGTTGCTTTTGACGTTGACGTTGACGTTGACGTTGCGTCGGCGGGTGCAGGGCGCAGCCCTGCCTGCAAACCCGAACCTTCAGGCAAACAGGGGGGCCTGCCGCTGCTCCAGCCGCAGCAGTGCGGCCTTGGTTGCCAATCCGCCGCCGAAGCCGGTCAGCGTGCCATTGCTGCCGATCACACGGTGGCAGGGCAGCACGATCGGCAGCGGATTACGGCCGTTGGCCGCGCCCACCGCACGGGTGGCGGTGGGTTGCCCCAGGTGCTGGGCCAGTTGCAGGTAACTCCAGGTCTGGCCGAACGGAATGACCGCCAGCGCCTGCCACACACGCAGCTGGAACGGTGTGCCACGCGGGGCCAGCAGCAGATCGAAGTGTCTGCGCTCCCCATGCAGGTACTGCAGCAACTGGTCGCGTGCCTGCGGCAGCGCGCCGGGCGCGTACTGCCAATCAGCGCGGCCACGCGCCGGGTGGCGGTTTTCCGGGAACAGTACGTGGGCCAGCCCATGCTCGTCACCGGCGATGGTCAACTCGCCGATCGGGCTGTCGAAACGATCGAACAACAAGGTCATGTCGGTTCTCCAACAAAAGTGCCGGACAGGTGCCACAGGTGCAGCACCGCATAGGCGCGCCACGGCCGCCATGCCTGCGAGCGGGCCTCGGTGGCGCGCTCGCTCAGGCGCTGGCCCTGGGCGTGGCCCAGCACCTGCTGCAGCACCAGATCGCCGGCGGGGAACGCGTCGGGCTGGCCCAGCCCGCGCAGGGCGATGTACTGCGCCGTCCACGGCCCGATACCCGGCAGCGCGACGCAGCGTGCAACGAACTCGTCCAGGGCCTGGCCGGGCCCGAAATCCAGCGCACCGCTGGCGCAGGCCGCAGCCAGCGCACGCACCGTCGCCGCCCGTGTGCGTGGCAGTCCGATCGATTCCAGCGGTGCCTCGGCCAACACCTGCGGCAGCGGGAACTGACGGTCGAACGCGGCTGGCATGCCGGGCAGGTGGGCGCCCCAGGCGTCCACCAGACGGCGTGCGAAGGTGGTGGCCGCCGCGACGCTGACCTGCTGGCCGAGCACGGCGCGCACGCCCACCTCGAAACCATCCCAGCCGCCCGGTACGCGTAGCCCGGGGCGCTCTGCGATGCCGCGGGCCAGCAGGGGTTCTTCGCCCAGGGCGGCATGCACCTGCTGCAGGTCGGCGTCCAGATCGAACACGCGGCGCACGCGGCGCACGATGTCCGGAATCAGGCGCGGATCGACCGCGCCCAGCTGCAGGCGCAGTTCCGGGCGCTTGGGGTCGGCAGTGACCCGCAGCAGGGTGGGGCGTTCGGGCGTGCCCAGTACGCGCTGGTAGCTGTCCTCGTCGATCAGTTCGATGCCGGGCAGGCTGCGCTTGCGCAGGAAGGCCAGCATGCGCGGGAAATCCAGGGGCGGGCGGTAGCCCAGGCGCAGCACCAGGCCATCGTCGGCGCCGACCCGCGGGGCATGCTGGCGACGCAGCGCGGTGGGAGGCATGCCGCAGCCCTGCAGAAAGGCGGTGTTGAAGCGGCGCAGGCTGTTGTAGCCGGCGGCGAGTGCGACGTCGGTAACCGGCAGCGCGGTTTCGGTCAGCAGTTGCTTGGCCAGCAGCAGGCGATGGGTGGCGTGGATCTGTGCGGGCGTGGCGCCCAGGTGTTCGACGAACAGGCGCTGCAGTTGGCGCGCGCTCAGGCCCAGGCGGTGGCCCAGTTCGGCCATGGACTGTTCCTGCAGGAAGCCGTTGTGGATCAGTGCCAGTGCACGTTGCACGGTCTGTCCGGCCAGGGCCTGCTGCGCCTGCGGCGCCAGTTCGGGCCGGCAGCGCAGGCAGGGCCGGTAACCGGCGGCGGCGGCCGCAGCGGCTGTGCGGTAGTAGCTGATGTTGCGCGGCTTCGGCGGTGGTGCCGGGCAGACCGGGCGGCAATAGATGCCGGTGCTGCGCACGGCGGTGAAGAACACGCCGTCGAAGCGCGCGTCGCGGGCCAGGCGGGCGCGGTCGCAGGCAGCGGTGTCGAGGGCGGGGGAGGTGTCCATGGCGCCAGTCTAGGCTGCGCTGCGGGTGGATACTCGCCATTTTCGGACATGGATGCTGAAGGGGGTCCGGCAGGGCTGCGCCCTGCACCCGCCGAATCAACGTCAACGTCAACGTCAAAAGCGGGCTATCCGTGGGAGGGCGGATGGTATGGGCGCCATCCATGGCGCCTGCGGTCCCGCCTGCCCATACCACCCCGCCTTCGACAGATGGCTGCGATCTGTTGGAACGGCATGGGGTCGGATCCCGTTGCGCAGCGACGGGCTCTGACCCCGGATGGATTCCGGTGACTGACGGCTGCATCCACGCCATGCGTGGATGCGTTCCCCAGGGTCACCAAGGGTTCAGTGGCGCACGCTGAATGCGCGGCATTGGCGGGTAGACTGTGGCTCTCGCTTCCCTCGAATACCGGTTGCCCGATGTCTTTCCGATTCCGCTGGTTGCCCCTGTTGTGCCTGGCCCTTGCCGGCTGCAAGCAACTGGAAAATCCCGGCAACGTGACCGCCGCCGACAAGGCAGCGCGGGCGCCGGCCAGCGATGGCGAGAACATGGTGTCGATCAACGCGGCCGATGCACCGCCGCCGCCGGCGCCGCCGCGCAGCCGGGCGGACCGGCCGTGGCCGCAGGCGCAGCTGGAGAACGGCAACGTCTGGATCAGCTGCAGCACCGATTACGCCGGTGAGGGCGGTGACGGCGTGGCGTTGGACGGGCTGGGGCGCGATCAGATCCAGCAGGCGCTGGCGCCGTGTGCCGAGCGTGGGCTGCTGCGCGTGCGCTATGCCGGCAAGATCAATCCCGGGTTCGCTGAACTGGTCTGGCGCCTGGCCGTGGTCGCCGATGCGCTGAAGATCCACAAGCGCATCCTCGATCTGGATTCCAGCGGTGGCCAGGTGGAATCGGCCATCGTGGCCGGTGACAGCATCGGTGAATCGGGCTGGACGATCTGGGTGCGCGAAGGTTCGATCTGCCACAGTGCCTGCGTGTTCGTCCTCGCGGCCGGCGACAACCGCCTGCTGTCGGGCAAGGTCGGCATCCACCGCATGATGCGCATCAGCTCCAAGGCGACCTCGCGCGCCGAACTGAACCGCGAACTGCACGAGGTCTACGACAACGTGAAGGACTACCTGCAGCGCAACGGCGTTGCGGTGGGCGTGGCCGATCTGATGATGACCGTGCCCAACCGCAGCCTGCGCCTGCTGACCCCCGAGGAGCTGCGCCAGTTCGGTCTGGATGGCACCAACGCGGTGCAGGACGATCTGGAGCGGATCAAGCAGATGCGCGCCTGTGGCGATGATTTCGTGCAGCGCAAGGATGCCTTCCTGATCGCCTTCGACCAGCAGTGCAAGCGCGAGGGCGTGGACATGGAATCGATCAACAGCTGCGGGCAGGCGCTGAAGGAACGTTTCGGCTTCCCCGATCCGGTGTGCCCGGAAGAGAGCCCGCTGTCGGAAATCGATGTGGCGACGTTGCCACCGGCACCGCCCGAGCCGCCGCTGGCCGAGCAGCCGCCCGCCTCTGGCAGCGGTGGCGCCCCTGCCGAAGCCGATGCCGCCGCGGTGGAAGCGAGCAGCACCGCGCGCTGACGAACCGATCACCGGGCTGGCGTAGACTGCGCTTCCATTCATTGAAGTGGCGGTGCCCATGAAGCGCGCGTTCCTGTTGCTGTCCTTGTTGCCTCTGACTGCACTGGCACAGGCGCCGTCGCCGGCCACGCCGGCCCCTGCACCGGCGCGCCCGGCCCCGGCGGCCCCGGCCGCCGCCAGGCCGGCCACCGCCGCCACGCCAACGCTGACCCCGGCGCAGCAGGCCCAGGTACAGAAGCAGGATGCGGAAATGACCGCCGCGGCGCTGAAGGCCGCGCAGCTGGTCGACGCCAACCGCGCCGATGAACTGTGGGACGGTGCTTCGGCCGTGGCGCGCCGCGCCGTGCCCAAGGCCGCCTTCGTCAGCCAGCTCACGGCCGACCGCACCCGCCTGGGGTCCCTGGCCGGGCGCGGCCAGCCCAGCGTAACCCGGGTGAAGTACGGCCCGGGCGCCGCCGTGCCGGAAGGGCTGTACATCAACGTCAGCTTCCCCACCCGTTTTGCCAGCAGCGCACAGCCGGTGCGCGAACTGGTGTCGTTCCGTTTCGACGAAGACCAGACCTGGCGCCTGGCCGGCTACAGCCTGCGCGCTTCCGCTCCCTGACGGAGATCGAACATGGCGACCGAACTGACGATGCTGGCCTGGGCGATGCTGCTGGGCTTCGTGCATATCTTTGCCGCCACCGGTGCGGCCACCCACGAACGTGGGCTGAAATGGAACGCGTCGGCCCGCGATGGCCAGAATCCGCCCCTGGGCGCGCTGGCCGCCCGCTTGGCACGGGCCCAGTCTAACTTCTTCGAAACCTTCCCGTTCTTCGCTGCCGCCGCCATTGCGGTGGTGCTGTCCGGGCGCAGCAGCGAGCACACGGCGCTGGCCGCCCAGGTGTATTTCTGGGCCCGGGTGGTGTACCTGCCGCTGTATGCCACGGGCGTGCCGTACGTGCGCAGCCTGGTCTGGGTGGTGTCGATCGTGGCGGTACTGTCGCTGGTGTTCGCGCTGCTGTAGACGTGCGGCGGGAAGCCGGCGGCCTGATCCAGATCAAGGTCCTTAACGTGCAGGGCGCTAAGCTGGCAGCGAACGGACAAGGGTCAGGAGACAGGCATGCGTGGAATGGACGTGGTGGTGGTGGGCGCAGGACCGGCAGGTCTGTGTTTCGCGCGCGCGCTGGCCGACAGTGGCCTGCAGGTCGGGCTGGTGGAAGCGCAGCCGCGCCAGGCACTGGCCGATGCGGCCTTCGACGGCCGCGAAATCGCGCTGACCCACGCGTCCCGCCAGAGTCTGGAACAGTTGGGCCTGTGGCAACGCCTGCCGGCCAGTGAGATTGCCGAACTGCGCGATGCCAAGGTGCTCAACGGCGGTTCGCCGTTCGCACTTACCTTCGCCAGCGACCGCACTGCCGACCAGCCGCTGGGCTGGCTGGTGCCCAACCACCTGATCCGTCGGGCAGCCTGGCAGAGCGTGCAGGGCCAGCCGGGCCTGGCCCTGTTTGATGGGCGCAAGGTGCAGTCGCTGCGTGCGGATGCGCAGGGCCACGTGGTGACCCTGGACGATGGCAGCCAACTGCACGCCCGCCTGCTGGTGGCCGCTGACAGCCGCTTCTCCGGCACCCGCCGCCTGCTGGGCATCGGTGCGCAGATGCGCGACTTCGGTAAATCGATGCTGGTGTGCCGCATGCAGGTCGAACGTGACCATCGCCACACGGCGTGGGAATGGTTCGGCTATGGCCGCACCCTGGCCCTGTTGCCGCTCAACGAAGGGCAGGCGTCAGCGGTGGTCACCCTTCCGCCGCGGCAGATCGAGCAGCTGCTGGCGATGGACGAGGTGGCCTTCGGCCACGCCATCACTGGATTCTTCGAGCACCGCCTGGGGCAGATGCAGCCGGTGGCCACGCCGCAGGCGTATCCGCTGGTAGGCGTCTACGCGCACCGTTTCGTCGGCAGTCGCTGTGCGCTGATCGGCGATGCCGCCGTGGGCATGCACCCGGTCACCGCGCATGGGTTCAACCTGGGTCTGGCCAGTGCGCAGCGCCTGGCGCAGGGCATCGCCGAACAGCAGCGTCGCGGGGCGGACATCGGCGCCGACGGCATGCTGGCCCGCTACGAGCGCGGGCACCGGCTGGCCTCGCGGCCGCTGTACGAGGCCACCAACGCCATCGCCAGCCTGTATACCGACGACCGTGCGCCGGCGCGCCTGCTGCGCGCGGCCGGTCTGCGGCTGGCGCAGGGCGTGGCGCCGTTCCGCAGGGTCATTGCCTCGCACCTGACCCAGCGCGTGGCCTGACCCTGCCTTGCCCGGCCGGGTCAGCCGGCAGCCAGCACGCGGATCTGGCTGTCGTTGAATTCCACCACCTGGCCTGCGCGGATCTTGCAGGCCTTGCGCAGCTCGACCTGGCCGTCCACCAGCACCTGGCCGTCGCCGATCACCATCTTGGCCTCGCCGCCGCTGGTGACCAGGTCGGCCAGCTTCAGCAACTGCTTCAGTTCGACGTACTCGCCGTCGAGGTCGAATTCGAGAATCTGCATGGAACACGTTTCCGGCTGGGGCGGGCCAGGGCTGGCCGCGCGGGTCGCGTATTGTGCGCCAGGGCGGGCGGTCATGGATGCGAATGGTTTCCTGTACGCGCCGTTCAGGCAGGGTGCGGTATCATTCCGCTCTGAGCGAGTGAATCTCCCTCCGAACGAGCAGCGCCAGGGCACGCGATAAGAAGGGCGCCCAAAGCGCGGACCATCCCTTTTTTATCGCACTGCCATGCAGATGGCCGTGCCTTTGGAGTTTTCCATGTCCCAAGATTCCCACGCGCCGCTGCAGTTCGCGCAGCTCGGCCTGTCCGAGCCTGTCATGCAGGCGGTCAGCGCCATCGGCTACGAAACCCCCTCGCCGATCCAGGCGGCCACCATTCCGGCCATGCTGGAAGGCCGCGACGTGCTGGGCCAGGCCCAGACCGGTACCGGCAAGACCGCGGCCTTCGCGCTGCCGGTGCTGTCCAACATCGATCTGCAGCAGACCAAGCCGCAGGCCCTGATCCTGGCGCCGACCCGCGAGCTGGCCATCCAGGTGGCCGAGGCGTTCCAGTCGTATTCCTCGAAGATCCCCGGCTTCCGCGTGCTGCCGGTGTACGGCGGCCAGCCCTATGGCCAGCAGCTGTCGGCCCTGCGCCGCGGCGTGCACATCGTGGTCGGTACCCCCGGCCGCGTGATCGACCACCTGGACCGCAGCACCCTGGACCTGTCCGAGCTGAAGACCCTGGTGCTGGACGAAGCCGATGAAATGCTGCGCATGGGCTTCATCGACGACGTCGAAGCCGTGCTGAAGAAGCTGCCGGAGCAGCGCCAGGTGGCCCTGTTCTCGGCCACCATGCCGCCGCAGATCCGCCGCATCGCGCAGACCTACCTGCAGAACCCGGTGGAAGTGACCATCGCGGCCAAGACCACCACCTCGGCCAACATCCGCCAGCGTTACTGGTGGGTGAGCGGCATGCACAAGCTGGACGCGCTGACCCGCATCCTGGAAGTGGAGCCGTTCGACGCGATGATCATCTTCGCGCGCACCAAGGCCGGCACCGAAGAACTGGCCAGCAAGCTGCAGGCCCGTGGCCTGGCCGCTGCCGCCATCAACGGCGACATGCAGCAGGCCCAGCGTGAGCGCACCATCGCCATGCTGAAGGAAGGCAAGCTGGACATCCTGGTGGCCACCGACGTGGCCGCCCGTGGCCTGGACGTGGAGCGCATCAGCCACGTGCTGAACTACGACATCCCGTACGACACCGAAAGCTACGTGCACCGCATCGGCCGTACCGGTCGTGCCGGCCGCAGCGGCGAGGCGATCCTGTTCGCCACCCCGCGCGAAAAGGGCATGCTGCGCCAGATCGAGCGCGCCACCCGCCAGCCGATCGAAGAAATGCAGCTGCCGAGCGTGGAAGCGGTCAACGACACCCGCATCAACAAGTTCACCTCGCGCATCAGCGAAACCCTCGGCGCCGGCGGCCTGGACTTCTACCGCCAGCTGCTGGAGCGTTTCGAGAGCGAGCAGAACGTGCCGGCCATCGAAGTGGCCGCTGCTCTGGCGAAGATGCTGCAGGGCGATACCCCGTTCCTGCTGCAGCCGCCGGTGCGTGCGCCGCGTGAAGAGCGTGCCCCGCGCGAGCGTTTCGACCGTGGCGACCGCCCGGAACGCGGCGATCGCTTCGACCGCAACGAGCGCGGCCCGCGCTTCGAACGTGGCCCGCGCCGCGAAGAGGGCGAGGGTGGCTTCGAGCAGCGCCCGCGCCGTGAAGTGCCGCCGCGTGGTGCGCCGGACCAGGGCATGGAGACCTACCGCATTTCGGTGGGCCACCAGCACGGCGTGAAGCCGGCCAACATCGTCGGCGCCATCGCCAACGAAGCCGGCCTGGAAAGCCGCTACATCGGCCGCATCGACATCCACGACGACTTCTCGCTGCTGGACCTGCCGGCGCAGATGCCGCAGGACGTGCTCAGCCACCTGCAGAAGGTGTGGGTGTCGGGCCAGCAGCTGCAGATGCGCCCGCTGGCGGCCGGCGAAGAGATCAATCCGGCCCCGCGTCCGTTCAAGCCGCGCTTCGACAAGCGTGGCCCGGGTGGTCCGGGTGGCCCGCGTCGCGGTGGCCCGGGTGGTCCCGGCGGTGACCGTGAAGGTCGCCCGCCGCGCCGCGATGGCTTCAAGCCGCGCGGTCCGCGCAGCTTCTAAGCGTCACGCCTGAAGGGGCGGGGGGCGACCGGGCATTCATCTTCGGATGGCCCGGGCGCCGCCCGCCCTTTTTCGTGGGCTTCGCGCCATCCACACATCCACGGTTCTAGGCTGAACGGGTTCCGCAGGAGGTTGCCACCGTAATCGCGTCCGGGGGGATCCAGGATGGGTAGGAGGGGTAGCGAGCAGCAGGATCGGCGGGTGCCGATGACCCGAGGGTTGGGGCTGCGCTTTGTGTTGCTGACCGGGATGGCGATCAGCCTGGTCGCGTTGTCGGCTGTCATCCAGGAGCTGCAGGCCGCGTCCACGGCGTGGATTGCCGGCCAGGGGCACTGGTCGCGTGGGCAGCAGGAGGCCACCTCGGCACTGAGCCGCTATCTGGTGCGTGGCCAGCTGATCGACCTGAACGATGCCGAGCGCGCGCTGCAGTTGCCGCTGGGCGATCTGCAGGCGCGCCTGGCACTGGAACAATCCGATCCGGACGAAGCGACTGCCCGCGCCGGCTTCCTGCGCGGTGGCAATGCCCAGGGCGATGTGGCGCGCCTGATGTTTTCCTTCCGCCACGCCCGCGATTTCGGTGCGTTCCGTGATGCCACCGCCCTGTGGCGACAGACCGACCCAGGCGTGCTGGCCATGCAGGCCTTGATTGCCGAACTGCGCCAGCGCCACCACGAAGGTCCGCTGCCGGTGACTGCCCGCGACGCCTACCTGCAGCGGCTGCGCGACATCGACCAGACCCTGCAGGGGCAGGCCAGGGCCTTTTCACAGGCGCTGCTGGACATGTCCCGCGCGGTGCGCATCGCCACCCTGGTGGTCGGCGGTGTGTCGGTGCTGGGCATCACGCTGATGGCCATCGCCCTGGCCCGGCGCGTGGGCAAGGACATGGGGGAACACGAAAGCCGGTTCCGCGCGGCGTTCTACCAGGCCAACGTGGGCATGCTGAAGCTGGATGCGCGGGGGCGGGTGGTCGAGGCCAACCAGGCCATCGCCGATATCCTGGATTACCGCCGCGACCAGCTGTTGCAGATGGCCTTCGCCGATCTGTTGATGGAGGGCGAGCTGGTGCTGGACGAGCACGGGCAGATCGACTGGGAACGCCAGCTGCGGCCGGGCGAACTGCGCTTCCGCCGGCGCGACGGCAGCCTGGTGTGGGGCCGCTGGAGTGGCACCGGGGTGCGCACGCCCGGTCGCGGCCTGTCGGTGTTTGCAATCATCGAAGACGTCAGCCAGCACCATGCGCTGGCCCGCGAGATCGAACACCACGCCAGCCATGATCCGCTGACCGGCCTGATCAATCGCCGCGAGATCGAACGGCTGCTGGAGAATGCCCTGCTGCAGGTGCGCTCGGAAGGCGGCGTGCATTCGCTGTGCTACATCAACCTGGACCATTTCAAGCTGGTCAACGACAGCTTTGGCCATGCCGCCGGCGACCAGATGCTGCGCGGTTTCGCCGAATACCTGATCGGCGCGGTGCGCGATGGCGACTGGGTGGGGCGGTTGGGCGCCGATGAGTTCGCGGTGTTCCTGGCCCGCGCCAGCCAGGACGAGGCCAAGCGCGTGCTGCAGCGGCTGCTGCGCAACCTGGGCCAGGCCACCTTCCCGATCAGCGAGGGCAGCCCGCAGCTGAGCTGCAGCATCGGCGTGGTGGAAGTCACCGCCGACGCGCAGGATGTGAACTGGCTGATGAGCGCGGCCGACAGTGCCTGCTATGCGGCCAAGCAGGCCGGGCGCAACCGCATCCACTGCTTCAACGAAGACCGCCTGGCGCTGGACGAGCGGCGCCAGGAGGCCGAGCGCCTGCAGCGGGTCAGCCGCGCGATGGCCGATAACCGCATGCTGCTCTATGCCCAGCGCATCGCCAAGGTGGGCGATCCGAGCTATCTGCACTACGAAGTGCTGGTGCGCATGCGCGACGCCGCCGGCGCGCTGCACCTGCCCGGCCAGTTCATGCCGGCGGTGGAGCGCTATGGCATGGCCGTGGCGCTGGACCGCCATGTGCTGGGCCTGCTGTTCCGCCATCTGCAGGTCTGCCCGGCGCATGTGCGCCAGCTCGGCTTGTGCAACGTGAATGTGTCGGCCCAGTCGATCGCCGAGCCGGGCTTCCTGGCCTTCGTCTGCGACCTGCTGGAGCGCAACCGTGCACTGGCGGCGAAGCTGTGCTTCGAGATCACCGAAACGGCGGCGATCAGCAACCTGACCCAGGCACGGGCCTTCATCGATGCGGTCAAGGCGCGCGGCTGCCGCATGGCGCTGGACGACTTCGGCTCGGGGCTGTCCTCGTTCGGTTACCTGCGGCAGCTGCCGGCCGACATCCTGAAGATCGACGGGGCCTTCGTGCGTGACATGGGCAGCGATCCGGTCAGCCATGCCACGGTGCGCGCGATCAGCGAACTGGGCCGCGAACTGCAGATGGAAGTGGTGGCCGAATGGGTGGAAACCGAGGAGGTGGCCGCCGCGCTGGCGGCACTGGGCGTGCAGGGCCTGCAGGGCTTTGCCATTGAACGCCCGCAACCGCTGGAACGGCTGACCCTGGCCGACCAGCGTCCGCTGCGCCTGGTGGGCCAGCCGGGGCCACCGGTCTGACCGGCGACGGCCCCACCTTTGGTCTACACACCGGTGCCGCCGCAGACTGCGATAATGACCGCAGGGGCGACGTGCACTGGGCGCGGACGTAAGCAACAGCGGGACACAGCGTGGTCGGCAGGCACGTGCGGTTTGAAGTAGGGGCAGTGCTGGTGGTGCTGCTGGCCTGGCTGGCATTGCCCTGGCTGGGGCATGCGCGCGCGGCCGAAGCCGGGCGCGACTATCTGCTGGTGGGCGCCGCCACCGATGTGCCCACCCCGCACCGCGCGTGTACGCCGCAGATGCTGGCCGGGCCGCGCCAGCAGGTGCGCGTCGATGCGCCGCCCGGCGGGTGGTCGGGCGAACCGCAGGCGCTGGATGTGTTCAACGTGTTTGCCGGCGAAGTCCGCCTGCAGCATGGCGAGCGCGAGATCTGCGGCAACATGGACGACGCGCGCACCCGCGATTCGCGCTTCCGCGCCGGCATCGGCATGGTGGCCGTGCCGCGGGCCGGCAGCCACGAACCCTTCCTGGTGTCCTGGCAGACCCCGCTGAAAGCACGCTGGGTGCCGACCCTGCGGCTGGGCGCGCCCAGCCCGGTGCAGCAGAACGACACCGCGCGCCTGCTGGTGCGCGCTGCGTGCATTGCGGTGGCCATCGCGCTGGCACTGTCGGCGCTGATGGGCTATTTGACCACCCGCGATCGCAGCTTCCTGTTCTACATCGGCGCCACGCTGATCCTGGTGCTCTGGCAGGCGGTGCTGGGCGGGTTGTCCGGCTACCCCGAGCCCTGGCTGCCGGTGGGCGAGCGCGCCGCCTGGTGGTTGATCGCGCTGACCGCGGCCACCCAGGCCATGGCACTGCCGGCGCTGTGGCGGCTGAACGGCGGTGACCGGCAGTTGCCGCGCTCGCGCCTGCCACAGCAGATCGTGCTGTGGGGCCTGCTGGCCGTGGCCGCGCTGGTGCCGTGGCTGGGCCGCGAGGGGTTGAAAGTGGTGACGGTGGGCCTGCAGGTCAGCTTCATCGTGGGCTGCGCGCTGTCGTTGGCCGTGGGGCTGTGGGCCCGGCTGCGCGGCGATGTCTGGTCGCAGGCCGGGCTGGCCGCGCTGACCCCCATGCTGGTGCTGATTGCCGCCGACGCCGTCAGTGCCGGCTGGTTGCTGGAATACCGCGTGGAAGCGCTGCAGCTGGCGGTCACCTGGCTGCTGATGATGGCCGCCTATGCACTGAACCTGCGCCTGGGCCGCCTGCGCCAGCAGCGCGACGAGATGCGCCACCTGGCCGAGACCGATTCACTGACCGGCCTGCCCAACCGCCGGGCCGGCCTGCAGCAGCTGGGTGAGCACCTGCAGCGGGGTGGCCGCGACGACGATGGGCTGGTCATCGGCTTCCTCGACGTCGACCTGTTCAAGGACATCAACGACCGCCACGGGCATGAGGTGGGCGACCAGGTGCTGGTGGCGGTGGCCCGCGCGCTGCGCGCCAGCGTGCGTGGCCAGGACGAGGTCGCACGGATGGGCGGCGAGGAGTTCCTGGTGGTGCTGCCGGGGGTGTCGCGCGAGGATGCGCGGCGGCGCCTGGACGTGCTGCGCCAGCGCATCACCGAAGCCTGCCAGAGCCTGCAGGTGCCCGGCCTGCAGGTCACCGCCAGCATCGGGCTGGCGCAGTGGCGCCCGGGCCAGGACGACCTGGCGGCCCTGCTGCGGCGTGCCGACCATGCCATGTACGTGGCCAAGCGCGGTGGCCGCAACCGGGTCTTCGACGGCGAAACCGCAGATTCCGTTGCCGTTGCATGAGGCGGGAAGGGAGGCAATGCCGGATAATGGGCAGATGACCACCCGACTCAACAAATACATTGCCGAAACCGGCTTCTGCTCCCGCCGCGAGGCTGACCGTCTGATTGCCGAACGGCGCGTGACCGTGAACGGCCACCCGGCCGGCACCGGCGCGGTGGTTGGCGCGGACGACACCGTGCTGGTCGACGGCCAGCCGCTGCGCGTGCGTACCGCGCGCAAGCCGGGCGCACGCCGCCATGTCTACATCGTGCTGAACAAGCCGGTGGGCGTGACCTGCACCACCGAAACGTCGGTGAAGGGCAACATCGTGGACTTCGTCGGCCACGAGCAGCGCATCTTCCCGATCGGCCGCCTGGACAAGGAATCGGAAGGTCTGATCCTGATGACCAGCAATGGCGATATCGTCAACCAGATCCTGCGTGCCGAGAACGGCCACCAGAAGGAGTATCTGGTGGCGGTGAACAAGCCGGTCACCGACGAATTCCTGCGTGGCATGGCCCGCGGCGTGCGCATCCATAACCAGATGACCCTGCCGTGCCGCACCTCGCGCATTGCCAAGTTCGGTTTCCGCATCACCCTGCAGCAGGGCCTGAACCGGCAGATCCGGTTGATGGCCGCGGAGTTCGGTTTCCGCGTGACCCAGCTGCGCCGCGTGCGCATCGACAACATCAAGATCGGCGCGCTGAAGCCGGGCCAGTGGCGCAACCTGACCGAGCAGGAACTGCACGGGCTGCTGCCGCAGCAGCAGGACTGGTAAGCGCTGCCGGGCACGGCCCGGCGCTGCTTCCGCTAGACTCGGCGACGACCTGCCGGAACGTGACGCTGCATGATCAAGCCCGACAAGCCCGCCAACGAAGCCCAGCGCCTGGAGGCGCTGTACCGCTACCGCATTCTCGATTCGGACCGTGAAAAGTCGTTCGACGACCTGGTGGTGATCGCCAAGGCGGTGTGCGGTACCAGCATGGCGGCGGTCACCCTGATCGATGTCGAGCGGCAATGGTTCAAGTCCATCCAGGGCATCGATGCGGCGGAAAACCTGCGCAGCGAATCGATGTGCGGGCACGCGATCCTGCATCCGCAGGAAATCATGGTGGTGGAGGACGCGCAGCAGGACATCCGCTTCCATGACAACCCGGTGGTGACCGGCGACCCGCACGTGCGTTTCTATGCAGGTGCGCCGCTGGTCAGCAGCGACGGACTGCCGCTGGGCACGCTGTGCGTGTTCGATGCGCGCCCGCAGCAGCTGGCACCGGACAAGGCCGAAGCGCTGGCTGCGCTGTCGCGGCAGGTCATGCTGGTGATGGAACTGCGCCGCTTCGCGCTGGATATACAGAGCCACATGCTGGAGCGCGATGATTACGAGCGTCTGCTGGCCGAGTACCACGAGGTGCTGCTGGCGCAGAACGCCGACCTGACCGAGCAGAGCCGCACCGACGCGCTGACCGGCCTGCCGAACCGGCGCGCGCTGGCCGTCGCACTGGCCGAGGCGGTCGCCACTCCCGACGGGCAGCTGCGGCAGACCTGCGTGGCGCTGGTGGATATCGACCACTTCAAGCAGATCAACGATTTCCAGGGCCATGCCACCGGCGATCGGGTGCTGGCCGAACTGGGGGTGCTGCTGCGCTCGCACTTTGGCGGGCGGGGCATGGCGGCGCGCTATGGCGGCGAGGAGTTCGTGGCGCTGATGCCCGACATCGACCTGCGCACGGCCGAACTGCAGTGCGAGTTCCTGCGCATGGCCGTGGCGGACCTGCCGCTGGGGTTCCCGGTCACCATCAGCATCGGCGTGGCCCAGTACCAGCCCGGTGAAAGCACCGACCAGACCCTGGCCCGCGCCGACGCCGCCCTGTACCGGGCCAAGGCCGGCGGCCGCAACCGCGTCGAGCTGGCCCCGTAGAGTCGAGCCATGCTCGACTGATTCTGTAGAGTCGAGCTTGCTCGACTGATTCTGTAGAGTCGAGCTTGCTCGACTGCCGTTGGCGCCAGGCGAAAAGCAGTCGAGCAAGCTCGACTCTACGCGTTGCATCCGGCGAAAAGCAGTCGAGCAAGCTCGACTCTACCGTCGGCGCTTCAATCGGCGATGTTGCGCGCCTCGGCGGTGCCCAGGATCTCCGGGTGCTGCACCGGCTTGCGGCGGTTCAGCAGCGGGTGCAGGAACACGGCGCCGACGATGATCGCCACGCCCAGGTAGAACCACGGGGTCACTTCGTGCTGCTCGTTCAGCAGCACCACGGCCAGCACCACCGCGTAGACCGGTTCCAGGTTGGTGACCAGCTGCACGGTATAGGCGCTCAGGTGGCGCAGCGCCACCAGCGCCAGTGCGAACGGCAGCAGGGTGCAGGCGCCGGCCAGGACCAGCAGCAGGATGCCGTCGTGCAGGTCCGGCACGACCCACAGCGGGCTGGCCAGGGCCGGCAGCAGATACGGCATCACCGGGGCCAGCAGGGTCAGGGTGAGGGTGCCGGCGCCCAGTTCCAGCGCGGTCACCGTCAGCGGGTCGGCATGGCTGACCATGCGCTTGTTGAGCGAGCCGAACACGGCCACCAGCAGCGCCGACAGCGCGCCCACCAGTACCCCCAGGCGCATGCCGTCGGGCACGCCACCCACCACCAGCGCCACGCCCGGCAGCACCGCCAGGCCGAAGGCCAGTTCGCGCAGCTGGAACGGCCGCTTGGCGACCCACGGCTCGATGATCGAGGTGAACACGGGCGCCAGCGCAATGCAGGTCGCCGCCACCGAGGCGTTGGCCAGCTTCACCGCACCGTAGAACGTCAACCAGTGCAGCGCCACCAGCGCGCCGATGCCGGCATAACCGGCCACCAGTCGCAGCGGCAGGGTGCGCAGGCCGCGCCAGACCCGCGGCAGCAGCGCCAGCATGGCCACCACCAGCAACATGCGCCACCACACCAGCGGCAGCGCCGGCAGGGTGATCAGCTTGCCCAGGATGGCGGTGACGCCCCAGAGCAGGACGCAGAAGTGGATCTGCCAGAGGGCTTTACGGGTGTCGGCGGTGGTCATCGCCGTATTGTGCGGCATGCGCAGGGCCGCCGGCGATGGCGGCGGCAACGCAGTTCCCGCTGATCCGCTGCGCTGCGGCTACGGCTCCTGCCCGGCGCGCCACGGATCGTAGCTGCCGAACCACCACAGGTAGCCTTCCGGGTCGGCGCAGGCGTAGCCGCGACCGCCATAGTCCTGGTCGGCAATATCGATGACGATGCGCGCACCGGCGGTCTTGGCCCGGGCGTAGTGGGCATCCACATCGGCCACGATCACGCAGGCACTCTGGGTCTGCCGGCCACCGACCTCGTCGGGCAGCACCGCCAGCTTCGACCACTCGCCGCCGTTGCTGGCCGAGCCCAGCATGATCATGCCCTGGCCGAACACCAGCTGCGCATGGAAAACCGTGTTGCCCTCGGCGTACACCGCCTGCGCGTGGAAACCGAAGGCGCGCTGCAGCCAGTCGATTGCCCCCAGCGCGTCGCGGTAACGCAGGCAGGGAATGATGGTGGAGCCGCTGCCCCCCACATGTTCGTCAACCATGACACCCCTCCTATGGCACAGGGCAGGGTGGATCGCCGCCCGTTACCATCGTGCGAAACCCCGGTGACGGCCTGCACATGGCCGCGACCCCTGTTCGGAGATGGTGCTGGATGAAAACCTGGATCGGAGGCGCCGTGCTGCTGGCGTGCACCACCTTGGCCAACGCGGCCACCCCGCCGCAACTGCAGGACCTGGACGCAACGATCGAGCGCGTGCGCGCGCAGTTCGATGTGCCGGGCGTGGCCGTGGCCGTGGTGAAGGATGGGCAGGTCGTGCTGGAACGCGGCTGGGGCGTGCGTGAACTGGGCAAGCCGGCGCCGGTGCAGGCCGACACGCTGTTTGCCATCGCCTCCAACACCAAGGCCTTCACCGCCACCTCGCTGAACCTGCTGGCCGAGGACGGCAAGCTGAAGATGGACGACAAGGTAATCGACCACCTGCCGTCGTTCCGCATGTCCGACCCGTTCGTGACCGGGCAGATGACCATCCGCGACCTGCTCTCGCACCGCAGCGGGCTGAGCCTGGGCGCCGGCGACCTGCTGTTCTGGCCGACCACGTCCTACAGCAACGCCGAGGTGGTGCAGCGGCTGGGCCAGGTGCCGCTGAAGGGCGGCTTCCGCGAGCGCTATGCCTACGACAACATCCTGTACGCGGTCGCCCAGCAGGTGATCGAGCGCGTGTCGGGCATGAGTTACCAGCAGTTCCTGCAGACCCGCATCTTCGACAAGGTGGGCATGGCCGGCACCCGCTACAACGCCGACCACCTGCAGCCGGGCGACAACGCGGCCATCGGCCACGCCAAGTACGATTTCAAGGATCTGCGCACCGTGGCGCCGCTCACCTGGTCGAACAATGCCGGCGCCGGTGGCATCTATTCCAGTGCCCACGACATGGCGCGCTGGATGCAGGTGCAGCTGGCAGAGGGCGCACTGGCCGACGGCACGCCGCTGTTCAGTGCCAAGACCCAGGAAGAGATGTGGCAGATGATCACGCCGCAGGCCATCGCCGTGCCGAGCGTGCCCGAACTGGAGCCGGCACGGGCCAATTTCGCCGGCTATGGCGAGGGCTGGAACCTGAGCGACTACCGCGGGCAGAAGCTGGTGTGGCACACCGGCGGCTGGCCGGGCATGGTTTCGCGGCTGACCCTGGTGCCGGGGCAGAAGCTGGGCGTGGTGGTGCTGACCAACCAGGAATCGGGCGCCGCCTTCAACGCGATCACCCTGAGCGTGCTCGACGCCTACCTGGGTGGCGAGAAACATGACTGGGTCGACGCCTATGCCAAGGGCGTGGCCAAGGGCCAGGACAAGGCCGACGAAGCCTGGGCCAGGCACCAGGCCGAACGGGCCAAGGGCAGCACGCCGTCGCTGCCGCTGCGTGGCTATGCCGGGCAGTACCGCGATCGCTGGTATGGCGACATGGCCATCGTGACCGAGGGCAAGGGCCTGCGCCTGTCGTTTGCGAAGACGGCGCAGTTGACCGGCCGCCTGGAGCACTGGCAGCACGACACCTTCATCGTGCGCTGGGACGACCGTTCGCTCAACGCCGATGCGTTCGTGAACTTCAGCCTGGACCCGGACGGCAAGGTGCGCGAGGTGCGCATGCAGTCCATCTCGGACCTGACCGATTTCAGCTTCGACTTCCAGGACCTGCAGTTCACCCCCACGAATCGGTAGATGCCGACCTTGGTCGGCATATCGAAACGTGCCCGCCGGGCCGCGGCGGGAACGCGGCACACACCTCCAACATGGGATAATCCCCGCGCTGATTGATGGCGAGGGAGTGCGATGTTCCGTTGGTTTGAATCCCTGATCCCGGTGTTCCCGCCCGTGGACGGCCGCATGCCGCCACAGAAGGTGCTGCCGTTCTACCTGCATTACCTGCGCCCGGTGTGGCCGGTGCTGCTGGCTACCCTCATCGCCGGCCTGCTGCTGGCGCTGGTGGAAGTGGCGATGTTCGATTACCTGGGCCGCATCGTCGACATGGTCGCCGAGCAGCCCGGTGCCGATTTCTTCCGGCGCCACGCCAACGAGCTGGGCTGGATGCTGTTCATCACGGTCATCGCCCGGCCGATCCTGGTGGGCCTGCACAACCTGCTGGTGAACCAGGCCATCGTGCCCGGCCTGAGCAACCGCTCGCGCTGGCTGATGCACAACTACGTGGTGCGGCAGAGCCTGAGCTTCTTCCAGAACGATTTCGCCGGCAGCGTGGCCAACCGGGTCATGCAGACCGGCACGTCGCTGCGCGAATCGGCGGTGCAGATGGTCGATTCGCTCTGGTACATCGTGGTCTACACTGGCACCGCGCTGTACCTGTTCGCGCAGGCCGACTGGCGGCTGATGGTGCCGCTGATCCTGTGGCTGCTGGCCTATGCGGTGATCCTGTTCTACTTCGTGCCGCGCGCGAAGGAGCGGGCGTGGATCGCCTCCGAGGCGCGCTCCAAGGCGATGGGCCGCATCGTCGATGGCTATACCAACATTCCCACCCTGAAGCTGTTCGCCCACGGCGGCCGCGAGCAGGCCTATGTGGCCGAATCGATCCAGGAACTGGCGGTCAAGCATCGTGCGCAGACGCGCATCACCACTGGCATGGACCTGACCATCGCCATCGTCAACGGCTTCCTGATCGCCGGTACCTGCGGCCTGGCACTGTGGCTGTGGAACGGCGGGCATATCACCGTGGGCGCGATCACCCTGGCCACCGGCCTGGTGATCCGCATCCACAACATGTCCGGTTGGATCATGTGGACCATCAACGGCATCTTCGAAGACATCGGCACCGTGCAGGATGGCATCACCACCATCGCCCAGCCGCTGACCGTGCAGGACCGCGACGATGCCGTGCCGCTGCAGGTGACCCGTGGCGGCGTGCATTTCCACGACATCCATTTCCACTATGGCAAGAAGGGCGGCGTCATTGCCGGCCTGGACCTGGTGGTGAAGCCGGGCGAAAAGATCGGCCTGGTCGGTCCGTCCGGCGCCGGCAAGTCGACCCTGGTCAACATTCTGCTGCGGCTGTACGACTTGGAAAGCGGGCGCATCCTGATCGACGGCCAGGACATCGCCCACGTCACCCAGGAAAGCCTGCGCCAGCAGATCGGCGTGGTCACCCAGGACACCTCGCTGCTGCACCGCTCGATCCGCGACAACCTGTTGTACGGTCGCCCCGACGCCAGCGAACAACAGCTGCGCGCCGCCGTGGCCAAGGCCCGTGCCGAGGCGTTCATCGACACGCTGGTGGACGGGCAGGGTCGCCGCGGCTACGACGCGCATGTGGGCGAGCGCGGGGTGAAGCTGTCCGGTGGCCAGCGCCAGCGCATCGCCATCGCCCGCGTGCTGCTGAAGGACGCGCCCATCCTGGTGCTGGACGAAGCGACCTCGGCACTGGATTCGGAAGTGGAAGCGGCCATCCAGGACAGCTTGGACGAACTGATGGGTGGCAAGACGGTCATCGCCATCGCGCACCGCCTGTCCACCATCGCGCGCATGGACCGGCTGGTGGTGATGGACCAGGGCCGCATCGTCGAAACCGGCACCCATGCCGAACTGGTTGATGCCGGTGGCCTGTACGCGCGGCTGTGGGCGCGGCAGACCGGCGGTTTCATGGCCGCCGATCAGTAATGCTTCGGGGGTCGGATCCCTTTCCGCAGGAAAGGGCTCCGACCCCATTCAGCGCTAGCGTTCCTGCTGCCCCGGTTCGATGCTGACCTCGATCAGCGCGACACACTTCGAGGCCGGATCACGGCGCTGTTCGGCGTAGTCGCCCTGCATGTGCACGCGGATGCTGCGGTCGCCCTGGGTGAACTGGTAGGACGGCCCGTTGTCAGTGAATGCGAACTCGTCGGTCGGGGGCGTCTGCCCGTACATCTTCTGCGCATAGCCGGCCTGCAGCAGGCGCTGCCGCAGCTCGGCGGCACGCAGTGGGCACTGTGCGCCGACGTCCTCGTACAGCGGTTTGCTGCCGTAAGGGCGCTCCTCGCCCGGGGGCCGGCGCTTGGTCACCGAATAACGCATGTACACCGCGGCGGGGTAGTAGGTCACCTCCAAGTCCTGGCTGAACGGCTGCTCAGCCGTGCCGTTCATCTCCGACACCTGCACGGCGCGTTCCCGCGGCGGGTTCGGGTTCCAGGGCTCGGCCCGCGGCGGCGGCATCGGCAATTCGAACAGGTTGAGCGGCAAGCGGCGGCAGAGCTCCGGCAGCCGCAGCGGCTGCAGATCGGTTGGCGTACCACGCAATGACAGAAGCAAGTGCACAAGCCGGTCGGAGACATCCTTCGGGTCGGCCTGGTCGATCAACCCGCGCTGCTCTGGCGGTGTCGAATGGAGGCTTGCGCAATTGCCTGGTGCGGCCCATTGCTCGAAGTCGTAGGCATCGGCAGCGAAGGTCGCAGGTGCGGTGAACGTGGCGGCGAGGGCTGCGCAGAGCGCGATGAAGGCGTTGCGTCCGTTCCTGTGCATGATCCCGATCCTTCGATTGGCCGGTGGCCGACACCGGTACAGTAGCGCAGCCGGCCGCCGCCCCTGTGTTGGCGCGCAGGCTCTATCCTGTACTGCCACACGTTTTCCCCAGATAAGGTCCTGCATGCTTCTGCCCACGCGCTGCGCCCTGCTGCTGGCCCTCCTGTCTGCGCCGACGCTGTGCCCTGCCGCCGAAGCGGGTGGGGCACAGCTGGAGCAGGTGGTGCTGCTCAGCCGCCACAACCTGCGCGCGCCACTGGTGTCCTCGGGAACGCTGGCCGAAGCGACACCGCATGCCTGGGTGAAGTGGGATGTTGCCGCCGGCGAGCTGACCACCAAGGGCGGCGTGCTGGAGGTCTACATGGGCCGCTACGTGGGCCAGTGGCTGCGCCGGCAGCAGGTGCTTCCGGCAACGGGCTGCCCGCAGGCCGGCGACTTCCATGCGCTGGCCAACAGCCTGCAGCGCACCCAGGCTACGGCGCAGTTCTTCATTGCCGGCGCGTTCCCTGGTTGCCACGTGACGGTGGAACAGCGCCGCCCGCTGGGCACGATGGATCCGTTGTTCGACCCGGTGATCCATCGCGATGACGCTCGCTTCCAGCGCCGGGCCCTGCGTGCCATGCACAGGGCCGAATCGCAGGCGCGCTTGGCGCCGGACCTGCAGGTGGTGGAGGGCGTGGTGGAACACGCGGCCTCGCCGGCCTGCGCCGGACGCAGCCCGTGCGCGCTGGCTGCGGGCGACAGCACGTTCCGCGTGGAAGCGGGCAGAGAGCCGGGGGCCTCAGGCTTGCTGGCGCTGGCCAACGGCATGGTCGATGCGCTGTTGATGGAGGATTACCAGGCGGCCCCGGGAACCACGGCAGGTTGGGGCCGCCTGCACGATGATGCGCAGTGGCAGGCCCTGGCGCGCGTGCGCAACGGTTACCAGGACATCCTGTTTGGCACGCCGGAGGTGGCGCGCGATGTGGCGGCGCCGCTGCTGGCGCACATCAGCGCCGCGTTTGCCGATCCGCAGGCGCCGAACGTCAGTCTGCTGGTCGGCCACGATTCCAACATCGGCTCGGTGCTGGCGGCGTTGGGTGCCTCTGATTACACGCTGCCTGGCCAGCTTGAGCGAACGCCTATCGGCGGCCTGCTGCAGTTCGAGCGGTGGCGGGGCGAAAGCGGGGCGGCGCGTTACCGGCTGGCGTATGTCTATCCGACACGCGATCAATTGCGTGATGCGCTGCCGCTGACCGACGCACAGCCGCCGGGGCGGGTCGAGTTGACCCTGCCGGGATGCGCGCAGGACGGATGCAGTGACGTGCAGTTCGAGCGATTGCTGCATCGTGCATTGAATTGAACGCCCTGCGTGGATCAAAACGCGGGGCGATTGCATGAAAAACGGCCCGGGGTTTCCCGGGCCGTTCTGGTTTCATCTCATGCCTGACCGATCACTCGATCGGCTGGTCCAGCATCAGCTGGCGGGCGAAGCGCACCGGCGGCGCGCCGTAGGACAGCATCTGGTCGTGGTAGGCCTTCAGGTTGAACTTGTCGCCCAGCTTGTCCTGCATGGCCTTGCGGGTGTCGAAGTGCTCCTGCGCACCGACGAAGTAGGTCGGCAGCTGAGCCGAGGTCAGCTGCGCGCGCACCCACTTGCCACTCGCTTCGCTCTCCTGCTGGAACGCATCGTGGGTCATCAGGTGCATCGCCTTCTCGCGATCCCAGTTGTCCACGTGCACGCCCTGGTCCAGGATCGCGTTGGAAATGGTGCGCAGGTAGAACTTCAGCTGCACCAGGTGGAACAGCGGGTCGTTGTTGAGGTAACCCTGCTCCTGCATCATGCGCTCGGTGTAGACCGCCCAGCCTTCGGCGAACAGGCCCGAACGCAGCACGGCGCGCAGGGTGGAGGGGAACTTGGCCGAATGCCAGCCTTCCAGATAGTGGCCCGGGGTACCTTCATGGATGCTCAGCAGGTGGATCATGCGCGAGTTGTATTCGCGCAGGAACGAATCGACCTGCTTGTCATTCCAGTCGTCGGGAATGGGCGAGACCGCGTAGAAGGTCTTCAGATTCTTGTCCAGCGGGCCCGGCGAATCGCAGTAGGCCACGGCCACGCCACGCTGGAATTCGGGCATCAGGATGATGTCGACCGGCGCATCGGGCAGGGTCATCAGATCGTGTTCGCGCACGAACGCGGTGGACTGCTCCAGCGCGGCCTTGGCATCGTCCACCACCTTGTCGCGCGCCGGCTTGTCGGCGTAGGCCAGCTCCAGCGCCGCTTCGATCGCCTTCTGCTGCTGCTCATCGGTCGGCTGGGCCGGCATGTCCGGTGCGCCCGGCTTGTCCTTCAGCACGGTCTGCGCGATGCCGTACATGTCTTCGCGCACGCGCTTGAGCTCGGCACGCGCACGCTCACCGATCTCCTGCCGCGACAGCGACGAGTTCAGCGCGAACTTCAGCTTCTGGTCGTACTTTTCCGCACCGATGCGGAAATCACCCTTTGCATTCGGCACCAGGGTCTTGTCCAGCCAGGTCTGCTGCTCGTCCACGGCCTTCTTCAGGCCGTCGATGGCCGCCTGCAGGCGCTGCTGGTCGGCCTGCGGCAGCTCGCCGATGTGCGGGGTGATGAAGGTATCGACGATGCTGAGGATGCCCTTGTTCTGCTTGGCCACCGTCTCGGCATGGATCTTCGGCACGCGTGCCGGGTCCAGGTTCTCGCGCGCCTGGGCGAAGATCGCCGGCAGCTTTTCCATGCGCGCGGTGGCCGACTTCAGGCGTTCCGGCAGCGGGGCGAACTCGCGGGCCATCAGGCCATAGATCGCACTGCCGGCCAGGCCGTTGTACATCTGCGGGTCCCACTTGCCGGACTGCAGCACCTCGGCGTTCCAGATTTCCGACTGCAGCTGGTTGCGCAGGATCGCCGCGTCCACCTGGTTCTCGCGGCCCAGCTTGGCCACCTCGATCTTGTCCAGCTCGCCCAGCAGGGCCTTGTAGGCGGCCACGGTCTTCTGCTGGCCGGCGGCGCTCAGGTCGTCGATCTCGCTGTCATAGCGGTGGTCGCCGATCTGGGTCGCGCTGACCGGCGACAGCTGCATCCAGGTATCCAGGGCGCGCTTGGACAGATCGGCGAAGGCCGCATCGGCGGCCTGGTCAGCGGCCTGCTGGCCAGCGGCGGGGGTGGAAGCGGACGTCGGGGCGTCGGCCGGCTGGCAGCCGGCCAGGGCGGCGACCAGGGCAAGGGCAAGAAGATGCGGGCGCATCAGGCGTTCCTGTACGGGGTCAAACCCCGAGCATAGGCCGCCGGGGCTGCTTTGTCCCCCTGCCATAGGATTACCATGTGCGCCTCAGGGAATCTTCATTGGAGCGCAGGACATGCAGGAACAGGGACGCAGCCGCTACGGCACGATGGCGGTGATGGCCAAGGGGGCGCTGCTGGCGCTGGCACTGGCCGGCTGTGGCAAGAGCGCTGACATGGCCGCCGATGCCGGCGGTGTGGCCGCCGCCGCGGTCGCTTCACCGGAAGGCGCGTTCCTGGCCTATGAGCACGACGTGCAGGTGCAGCTGCCGGCCGAGCAGATCGCGCCGCGCATCCAGCAGATCGCCCAGGCCTGCCAGAGCGCGAAGTTCGGCGACTGCGCGGTGCTGCAGGTCAACCAGCGCAGCGGCGAGCGCCCCGATGGCGAGGTGCGCGTGCGCATCGCGCCCAAGGGCACTGAACCGCTGATCGCCCTGGCCGGCGAAGGTGGCACCGTGCAGTCGCGCAATACCCGTGCCGAAGACCTGGCCCAGCAGGTGGCCGATACCGCCCTGACCAAGGCGCGGCTGGAAAAGGAACACGCGCGCCTGCTGAGCTACCAGGACCGCAAGGACCTGAAGGTGGAAGAACTGCTGGCGGTCACCGCGCGGCTGTCTGAAATCGAGGCGGGCGTGGAGCAGGCCAACAAGGACAGCGCACAGCAGCGCCGCCGTATCGACACGCAGCTGGTGACGGTGCACTTCGGCACGACCTCGGGCCAGCGCAGCCGCAGCGAGATCGGTGAAGCGCTGAGCGAATCGGGCAGCATTCTCAGCACCAGCGTGGCGTTCCTGATCCGCGCGGCCGCCGCGTTGTTGCCGGTGGCGATCATCGCGCTGCTGTGTGGCTGGGGCATCCGCACCTGGTGGCGCCGCCGCCGCCGCAAGGCCTGACCGGCGGCGCAGTGCAGGTAGCGCCGGGCCATGCCCGGCGAACCTCAGCCCTCGTCGGTCTCGTATTCGACGAACACATCCAGTTCCAGGGCCAGTTCCTGCACCGCATCGCGCACCTTCTGCGCGGTGCTCTCGTTGCCCACTTCCACTTCCAGTTCATGGATGCCCGGGCCGATGTCGTCCGACAGGCCGGCCGAACTGGAATCGTCGTCATCCATGTGCGGCATCAGGTCATCGGTTTCTTCAACATGCTCGATGCCTTCCAGCCCCAGCAGCAGATCGCTGATGGCGCGGGCATCGTCTTCGGTTCCGGTGATTCGCAGTCGCAGCATGGACATGGCAGTGGCACGTGGTGGGAGTTCAGCGCAGCCTAGCCAGCGGCAGGCAAAGACCGGGTGAGGGCGCTGTCAGCCGACGGTAGGCGGGCGGCCCAGCAGGCTGTCGGGCAGGGCGGGAATCGGCGTGCGCTCGTCGTGCGCCTGCTCCAGCAGCCAGTCGATGAACACGCGTGCCGCCGGGCTCGGCGGCTGCCCTTCGGCATGCACCACGTAGTAGCTGTAACGGGCTTTCATCGCGGGGCCTGGCAGGCGCACCACTTCGTAGCGCTGCAGGTAGGGCTGCGCGATGTGGGTGCGTGCCAGCACCGCGCCCATGCCATACACCGCCGCGCGCATTGCATCGGTGCTGTCGGCGAAGGTGTGCATGGGCGGCAGCGGCGAGGGCGGGCGCACCCCCGCATGCCGGAACCAGTCGCGCCAGCCCTGCGGTGACAGATCGCTCAGCAGCGGCAGGTCGGCGATGCGTGCCGGGTCATCCAGCGCTTCCACCCCGGCCAGCGCCGGTGACGCCACCGGAAACAACTGGTCGTCCATCAGGTGCTGCGCGTGCAGCCCCGGCCACTGGCCCAGCCCGTAGCGGATACCGACCTCGGGGCCGCTGTCGTCGTAGCGGTCCAGCCCGCTGCCAGTGTGCAGTTCAATGCGGATCTGCGGATGGGCCTGGGTGAAGCGCGGCAGGCGTGGCAGCAGCCAGCAGTACGACAGCGAGCGCAGCGTGGTGACCCGCAGGGTCACGCTGTCCGCATCGGGCTGCAGGTGGTGGGCCACGGCGGCCACATCGGTGAAGGCCGCGCTGGCGGCGTCGGCCAGTTGGCGGCCCTCGGCGGTCAGTCGTACCCCGCGCGCATGGCGCAGGAACAGGCGGGTTTCCAGCACCTCTTCCAGGCGCCGCACGTGGTGGCTGACCGCGCTGGCGGTCAGGTGCAGTTCCTGCGCGGCCTGGGCGAAGTTCTGGTGGCGTGCGGCCACCGCGAAGACGGCCAGTGCGGGCAGCAGGGAAGGGCGTAGCAGCATGTCCAGCCTCAAACCATATTTGTGGCTGGCAGCGATACTACGCGCTTGTGCGGTGGACGTCTGCGGCCGATGCTGTCTTCCCGGTGGACGAAATGACGATGGACGGAGGCAGCAACATGAACGCGGTACCTCAGGTGGCAGAACGCGATTGGCGCACGCCGCTGGAACTGACCCTGCTCGGCGCGATCTGGGGCTGCTCGTTCCTGTTCATGCGCGTGGCGGTGCCGTCGTTCGGCCCGTTCGCGCTGGTGGAAGTGCGGCTGGTGCTGGGTGCGCTGGTATTGATGCCCTTCCTGTGGCGCGCGCGCGCGCAGTTTCCGCCGCGCCGCTGGCTGTGGCTGGCGCCGATCGGGCTGATCAATTCGGCCCTGCCGTTCGTGTTGTTCGCCTATTCGGCCGAGCAGGCGCCGGCGGCGATCGGCGCGATCTGCAATGCGATGACGGTGTTGTTCGCTGCGCTGATCGCGTTCCTGTTCTTCGGTGAAAAGATCGGCGTGCGTCGTGCTGGTGCGCTGCTGGTCGGCTTTGCCGGCGTGGTGGTGCTGGCCACGGCCAAGGTGTCGGGCCTGAGCATCGGCATGGCGGTGTTGGCGGGCGCTGCGGCGTCGCTGCTGTATGGGCTGGGGGTGAACCTGGTGAAGCGGCACATGACCGGCCTGCCGTCGGCCGCCGCCGCTGCCGCCACCCTGGGCTGTGCATCGCTGTGGATGCTGCCGATGGCCGTGACCCATTGGCCGCAGGGGGCCATTCCAATGAAGGCCTGGGGCGCGGCGATCGCGCTGGGCGTGGCCTGCACCGGCCTGGCGTTCCTGATGTTCTACCGCCTGATCGGCCGCATCGGCCCGTCGCGTGCCTCGACCGTGACCTACCTGATTCCGCTGTTCGGCGCCGCGTTCGCGTGGTTGTTCCTGGGCGAACCGGTAACGCTGCAGATGCTGGTTGCCGGTGGCTTGATCCTGGGCAGCGTGGCGGTCAGCCAGAAGAGCTGAGGCATCGCGCGCGTGACGCGTGCTGAAGGCGATTCACCGTTCATGGGCGTCACTTTTCTTTGCGCGCGCAAAGAAAAGTAACCAAAAGAAACGCGCCGCCGTCCGCGAGCCGGCGCTGCGCGCCGGTACCCTGCGCTCCTCGGTCCGTCGAGGGACGGCGCGGAACTCGCTGCGCTCAGACACCCGCGCCTCTTCGCCCTCGCCGGACCTGCGGTGCTCGGCTCGCTTCAAGGCGGACCCAAATCAAAAGCCACAGCTGCACCCAGTAGATCCACGCCATGCGTGGATGTTTTCGGCTTCGCTTTGCCAACCCGCCGCGGCGCTACCGTTCATCTGTAGTGGGCGCCAGTGTTCTCTGCGCGCGCACCGCGCCGCAGGGACGGCGCGGAACTCGCTGCGCTCAGACACCCGCGCCTCTTCGCCCTCGCCGGACCTGCGGTGCTCGGCTCGCTTCAAGGCGGACCCAGATCAAAACCCACAGCTGCACCCAGTAGGTCCACGCCATGCGTGGATGTTTTCGGCTTCGCTTTGCCAACCCGCCGCTGCACTCGCCGGGCATGGCCCGGCGCTACCGCACCGGCACCGGGATGTTGCACAGATCGATATGCCCGGCCGGGCGCTTGTAGAAATCATCCACGCGGTTGCGCCGTGCTTCCACCGTATCGGCGAAGGTCTTTGAATCGGTGCGCAGTACCTGGATCGGGGTGCGCTCGGCCGCTGGCACGTCGCTGGCGCGACGGATCGATACGATCGGCGTGCGCAGCTTCGGGTCCGCGTAGAAGCCCATCGGCGCCGGTCCGCGCGGAATCGCGCTCAGCAGTTCCATGCCCTTCAGCACGCGGCCGACCAGGGTGATGTTGCGGTCGAGCTGGCGCGGCGACTGCCCGGTCACCACGTACAGTTCGGCGCCGATGCTGCTGTCTTCTTCGTTGTTGCGGCCGGCCCCCAGCATGCCGTAGCAATGCGCCAGCCAGGCCTTGCCCGCCTGCGGGTCCTGGCCGACCGGGAAGCCATCGACGAAACCGGTCTGCGCGGCCCAGCCATCGCGGTCGGGCAATACGCTCACCTTCAGACCACTGCTGGCCCGCTCGAATTCGGCCGGCAGTTTGCGCGCGGCGCTGCCGAACGGCTTGGCCTTGCTGGCGTCGTCGGCGTCGGCATCGCCGAACTGCACCACGAAGTTGTCCTGCGAACGGTAGATGCTGGTGCCGTCCCAGAAATGCTCGTGGGCGAAGGTCTGGATGTTGGCCACATGGCGCGGCGCGAACTGCGGCGCCAGTTCGATGATGACCCGACCGGCCGGCAGGTCCATGTACAGCAGGTTGGCCGGGTCCGGGGTGCGCCAATCGCCGGCCGTGGAAGCATCGAGGATCTGCTGCGGGCTGCGGTAGGGCGTGGCCGCGCTGGCCAGGGCGGGCAGCAGGCAGGCGAGGGCGAGGGCGGTCAGGGCAGTGCGACGGCGGTGCGGCATGGGATCCCCGGAACGAAGGTGTCAGCCGATTCTGCGCCACCGGCGGCGCCTGCGCCATCGATGCCCTCTGGCCTTGCTGATGCGCGTACGGCATTGTGTGCTGATTGGCAGGGAAGCATGCAATGAGCGAACAACAATCCGCCACGCCTGAAGCGGCGTTGCGCGCGTTGATCACATCGACACTGAAAGGCATCGTCGATGATGACGTGGACGCTGTGCGCTGGTTGCAGCGACTGCCGTCGCGCACGCTGTTCGAAGTGGACGAGCGGCGACGCAGCTGGTGGGCACCACGGGGAAACGAACTGCTTTCCAGCGTGCAGATCTACCAGAGTGCGCCGCTTGAAGTGCGTGCGGCGGCACTGTTCCTTGCCGGATGCGATGGCAATGGCCATACGCGCGAGGCCGCGCTGCGGATGATGCGGTCTGTGCCCAGCCACTTGACGTTGTGCTGCGCCCTGTTGCGCTGCAATGACTGGGTGGCCGAGGTGCGTGCGGTGGCGCAGGACGTGGTGATGTCCCTGCTTGGGCAGTGCGCGGTCCACCAGGTGCTGGCGGCATGGCCGATCGTGGTGCGCCTGCGCGATGCACAGCGTATCGACCGCGCGTGGCTGCAGGACAGCCTGCTCGCGTGGTTGGCATCGCCGTCGCGCCGGGTAGTGCTTGAGGGACTGCTGGGGCATCCCGACGCACGCACCCGACTGTCGGCCTACGGCATCGCCCTGCAGACCCATCCGGATCGCGCTGCCCTGCGCGCACATGCGCTGGGCGACAGTGATCCGCACGTGTCCTACCAGGCGCTGGCCGACCTTCTGCAGCATGGCGCGAGCGCGGACATCGACGTGCTGTGTCCGCTGGCGTTGTCCGCACCCTCCGCCCGCGTGCGGGGTGCCGCGCTGCGCGCGCTGGTCGAACGCGAAGGGGCCGGACTGGACGCGCACATCGAAGCGGCGGCATTCGACCGTTCGCGCGGTGTGCGCCGCTTGGCTGCATGGCTGCTGCAGCAACGGCAGGGCCGGCCCGCCATCGCATTGTGGCGCGACGCGTTGCAGCCGCCAGGACGCGGGCGCTGGCGCGAGGCATTGGCAGCGCTTGCCGATCACGCCGAGGCCGAGGATGTGCCTGCATTGCGCGCCTGGTTGCCGCAGGTGTCGGCGCGTCATCAGCGCAACTGCCTGCGCGGTTGGGTGCGGGCCGAGGGCGGCGCCGGCCTGGCGCTGCTGCGGGTGGCACTGGAAATGCCGGGTCGCACAGTGAATGCGATGCTGGACAGCGCGAACGCGCTGTGGATTGCGGAGCTGGATCCACCGAGGCTGCTGGCGTTCTGCCACGACGGCCCTTCGCCGATCGCGCAGGCCGGCCTGCGCCGACAGCTGCCACGGCTGCCGCTGTGGCAGCACCTGGACCTGCTGCTGGACGGGATGCCGCAGCGCGAAGATGAGCGCGCCTGGCACCTGCAGCTCGCGCACGACTGGCTTGGCCGCAGCGGGCAGTACTCGCCCCTGGGGCCCGCCCGCCGGCAGGCCCTGGTCAGTCGGCTGGAAGCGGGCAGGCATGCGTTGCCCGAGGCCGTTGCGGCGCAGGTGCTGACGGCCGTGCGCCAGGCCTGAGGCTCCACTGTCGCCCGGCAGGGTTACTAACGACACATTCGCTATACCGGACTTCATACTACTGTTGACTCCAACATAGTGGAGGGCCGGCCATGTCCGAAGACGATGTCCACCTGAAGAAGTTCCAGAAGGAGCTCAGCGCCGGCACCGTGTCGCTGGCCCTGCTGGCGGTGCTGGCCCGGGCCGGGGAGCCGCTGTACGGCTACCTGATTGCCAAGGAGCTGGAGCGCGTGGGCGAGGGCGTACTGAGTGGCAAGCAGAGCGCGCTGTACCCGGTGCTGCGCAACCTGGAAGGCGCCGGCCTGCTGGAGAGCCACGTCGAGCCGTCCAGCAGTGGCCCACCGCGGCGCTACTACCGCATCAATGAACGTGGCCACCAGGTGCTGGCGCAATGGCGCCAGGCCTGGCAGGCCACCCGCGATTCCGTCGATTCCGTGTTGGAGGGAGTACCGCAATGAACGACTTGAACCGGGCAGGCAGTGGCCTGCCCACCACCATTGCCCAGTACCTGGCGCAGCTGCGCGTGGCGCTGGACGGCGCCGACCCGGCCATGGTCCAGGATGCGCTGTACGACGCCGAGGAATACCTGCGTTCGGAACTGGCCGCGCAGCCCGGCCGTGGCGAAGCCGAAGTAATCGCCGATGTGGCCGGCAGCTATGGCGCGCCGCAGGAAGTGGCCGAGATCTACCGCGAAACCGAGGTGACCGTGAACCGCGCGCTGCGCACGCCGCGTGCCGATACCGCGCCGGTGCTGCGTGCGGCCGCCGAGGCCAGCGGGGCGGCCCCGGCAGCCGCGCTGCCTGCGGCCAAGCCGCGCACGTGGTGGGCGCGCTTCTTCGGCGTGGTGCTGGACCCGCATACCTACGGCGCGCTGTTCTACATGCTGCTGTCGCTGGCCACTGGCATCTTCTTCTTCACCTGGGTGGTGACCGGACTGTCGCTGTCGCTGGGCCTGATGATCCTGATCATCGGCGTGCCGCTGACGGTGCTGTTCTTCGGTTCGGTGCGCGGGCTGGCGCTGCTGGAAGGGCGCCTGGTGGAAGCGCTGCTGGGCGAGCGCATGCCGCGCCGGCCGCAGTACACCGATCGCAGCCGCAGCTGGCTGCAGCGCATCGGCGACATGTTCACCGATGGCCGCACCTGGCTGACCCTGCTGTACTTCCTGCTGATGCTGCCGCTGGGCATCGTCTACTTCACCATTGCGGTCACCCTGCTGGCGGTGTCGCTGGCCTTCATCTGGTCGCCGGTGGCGGCGCTGTTCGACTCGACCGCGCCGAGCATCTACATCGATGGTGCCAATGTGCTGCCGCTGCAGTTCACGCCGGTGCTGGCGGTGGTGGGCGCGCTGCTGCTGCTGCTGACGATGCACCTGGCACGCGGCATCGGCAAACTGCACGGCATGCTGGCCAAGCAGCTGCTGGTGCGGCTGTAACAGCCCGGGGTCGGATCCCTGTTCGCAGAACAGGGCTCTGACCCCGTCGCGCTCGGGCTGCTGGGGTCAGAGCCCTTTCCGTTGGAAAGGGATCCGACCCCAAGGTCAAGGCTTACCCGGCCTTGCGCCGCAGCGGGGTGACGTTGCTCTTCTTCTTCGTGGTCTTCGCAGCCGGGGCTTCGGCATGGGCGGCGAAGAAATCGCGCACCTTCGGGTAGACCACTTCGCGCCAGCGGCGGCCGCTGAAGATGCCGTAGTGGCCGGCGCCTTCCACGATGAAGTGCTCGCGGCGGTCGGCGCCAATACCGGTGCACAGCGCCTGCGCCGCTTCGGTCTGGCCCAGGCCGGCAATATCGTCCAGCTCGCCTTCGATGCTCAGCAGCGCGGTATCGCGGATCGCCGAAGGATCGACCTTCTCACCGTTGACCACCCACTCGCCGCGCGGCAACAGGAAGTCCTGGAACACCACGGAAATCGTGTCCAGGTAGTACTTGGCCGGCATGTCCAGCACGGCGTTGTACTCGTCGTAGAAACGACGGTGCGCGTCGGCGTCTTCCAGGTCACCCTTGACCAGGTCGGCGTAGAAATCCCAGTGCGAACTGAAGTGGCGGCTGGGGTTCATCGACAGGAAGCCGGCGTGCTGCAGGAAGCCGGGGTACACGCGGCGGCCGGCGCCCGGGTAGCTGGCTGGCACGGTGTGGATCACGTTGTTTTCGAACCACGACAGCGGGTTCTGCGTGGCCAGGTTGTTCACCGCGGTGGGGCTGCAGCGCGCATCGATCGGCCCGCCCATCATCACCAGCGTGCGCGGGGTCGGTTCGCCACGGCTGGCCATCAGCGAAACGGCGGCCAGCACCGGCACGGTCGGCTGGCACACGCTCACCACGTGCAGGCGCTCAACGCCCAGGTGGCGGATGAATTCCTGGATGTAGGCAATGTAATCGTCCAGGCCGAATTCGCCTTCGCTGGCCGGCACCATGCGCGCATCCACCCAGTCGGTGACGTACACGCGGTGGTCGCGCAGCAGCGTGCGCACGGTATCGCGCAGCAGCGTGGCGTGGTGCCCCGACAGCGGCGCCACCACCAGCACGAACGGCTGGTTGAGCATGGTGTGCAGCTGCTCGGCTTCGTTGCTGTGGCGCTTGAAGCGCAGCAGCTTGCAGAACGGCTTGCTCACCTCTTCGTGCACCACGATCGGCACGCGCTCGCCTTCGACCTCGATTTCGTTGATGCCCCATTCGGGCTTCTCGTAATCCTTGCCGATGCGATGGAACAGTTCATTGACGGCCGCCAGGCGATCAGCGCCGGGCATCTGCGACCACCAGTGACCCTGGTTGGTGAAGAAGCGGGCGTTGGCCTGGGCCTGGTGCACCCAGGGGGCGAGCAGGTTGCGGGTCAGTTCGTGCAGTTGATAGAGCATGCCGACCGAATATGTATGGTCATATGTTGCCGCGCAGCATATCCCATCCCAGTGTCCCGCGGGTTAAGTTGGCTGAAAAAAGTGAATCCGGATTCACATCCGTTCCAGCGCCGCCGCCTCGCCGGCCAATCCCGGGCCCAGCCACAGGTGCGAACCGACGGCCTGCAGGCCGTGGCGGGCCAGTTCGCGCCGGTACCAGCGGGCCGGACGGGCCTGGAAGCCCTCGTGATCGCCGTCGAATTCATCCTCGGCGGCGAAGGTCTCCAGGAAGGCCACGCCGCCGGTCAGCTCGGCCACGCCTGCCAGGCCCGCGCGCAACTCGCGGTTGGGCACGTAATGCATCACGTCCGAACACACCAGCAGGTCGACCGGGGCGCACGGGCGCAGCCAGGCGAAATCGCCGAAGCTGGCCAGGTGCAGGTTGCGGGTACGACCGTAGCGGCGCACAGCGTACTCGCTGCTGTCGAAACCCAGGTATTGGACTTTCGGACGCAGCTTCAGCAGCGGCGCGCGCCAGGCGCCTTCGCCACAGCCGATATCCAGCACGCTGCGGATCGGCCGTTCCAGGTAGTACTCGGCGCTGGCCACGGCCAGGGCCACTTTGCGGGCCAGGCGCGCGCTGCCGCCGATGTCGGCGCGGCGGTACCAGCGTTGGAAATAGGCGGCGTCGTAGGTCTTGTCCATGGGCAGGCGGGTAGTGATGAAAACGGCGCCTATCGTACGGGGTCGCGGCGATGGTGCGGCAATTGGCCGCGGCAGCCACCCATGGGGTGGCTCTACTGCGACAATGGTCGCTTCCCGCCAGCCGCCGGAGCGAGCGCATGCAGAGCTACTACTGGGTCAAGACCTTCCACATCGTGTTCGTGGTGGCGTGGATGGCCACGGTCTTCTACCTGCCGCGCATCCTGGTGAACCTGGCCGAGACGGCCGGGCAGCCGGCGGTGGTCGCCCGCCTGCAGCTGATGGGAATGCGCCTGTACCGCTTCGGCCATTCCATGTTCGGCCTGGCCTTCGTGCTGGGCCTGGTGTTGTGGCTGGGCTACAAGGTGATTCCGGACTTCCCGACCATGGTCGCGCCGGGCGGCGCCGGCTGGCTGCATGCCAAGCTGGGCCTGGTGGTGGTGCTGCTGGCGTACTTCATCTGGACCGGCCGCCTGCTGAAGGGCGTGGCCAAGGGCCGCGCACTGCCGTCGTCGCGCGCGCTGCGCTGGATCAACGAGATCCCGTTGCTGGCGTTCATTCCGATCGTGTGGCTGGTGCTGGCCAAGCCGTTCTGACCCGTAGATCCACGCCACGCGTGGATGGGCTCTTGTAGAGTCGAGCCATGCTCGACTGCTTCGATCAAAAGCAGTCGAGCAAGCTCGACTCTACAAAAGGCAACGCGGCCGATCAGGCCGCGTCGGGCGTATCCCAGACAGACAACGCGGCCGATCAGGCCGCGTCGCGCGTATCCCAGACAGAAAACGCGGCCGATCAGGCCGCGTCGTGAGTATCCCGAACAGGCAACGCGGCCCGATCAGGCCGCTTCGTACGTACCGTAGCTGCGCAGGCGGGTGTAGCGCTGCTCGATCAGCTGTTCGGTGGACAGCTTGTCCAGCGCGTCCAGCTCGTTCAGCAGCACGGCCTTCAGGCGCTTGGCCATCTGGGTCGGGTTGCGGTGGGCGCCGCCGGTCGGCTCACGCACCACCTTGTCCACCAGGCCCAGGCTCTTCAGGCGCGGCGCGGTCAGGCCCAGCTGTTCAGCGGCATCCTTGGCCTTGCCAGCGTCCTTCCACAGGATCGAGGCGCAGCCTTCCGGGGTGATGGTCGAATACACCGCGTATTCCAGCATGACGGTGCGGTCGCCCACGCCCAGCGCCAGCGCGCCGCCGGAGCCACCTTCGCCGATCACCGTGCAGATCACCGGCACCTTCAGCTCGGCCATCTCCATCAGGTTGCGGGCAATGGCTTCGGATTGGCCGCGCGATTCGGCATCGATGCCCGGCCAGGCGCCGGCGGTGTCGATCAGGGTCAGCACCGGCAGGCCGAAGCGCTCGGCCATCTTCATCAGGCGCAGGGCCTTGCGGTAGCCCTCGGGCTTGGGCATGCCGAAGTTGCGCTTGATCTTTTCCTTGGTGTCGCGGCCCTTCTGGTGGCCGATCACCATCACCGCGCGGCCATTGATGCGGGCCAGGCCGCCCATGATCGCCTTGTCATCGGCAAACGCGCGGTCGCCGGCCAGTTCCTGGAACTCATCGCAGATGATGCGGATGTAGTCGGCGGTATACGGGCGCGACGGGTGGCGGGCCAGCTGCAGCACCTGCCACGAGGTCAGGTTGCGGAAGATCTGCGCAGTGCGCATGCGCAGCTTGTCCTGCAGCGCGTGCACTTCGGCCTCGACATTGACCGCCGGACCGGCACTGGCGTTGCGCAGTTCCTGGATCTTGGCTTCCAGGTCGGCGATGGGTTGCTCGAAGTCGAGGTAGTTCGGATTCATCGGAAGCCGTCGTGTAAAGAAGAGGGGAATTCTAGCCGAATGCGCCGGAACGCCCCGTACGCCTTCGTCTGGAAGGCGACGGTAACCCAGCCGGGCAGGGCGCGCCAGTCAGCGCGCCGTCGACGTGCCCGTCATTCGGGCGGGCGTCAGGGCAGGACCAGCGCGCTGCGCGCCATCTCGGTGCTGCGGATCGTCACGAAGTCGTTGTAGGCCTCGTTGGCGGCCACCGGCAGGGTCGAGCCCAGGGTCATGGTGGCCTGGGTGAAGGCCATGCTGACCTGGAAGTCTTCCTTGCGCAGGGCCTTCTGCTCCGAAGCGGTACTGGCCTTCAGCCAGCGCGCATACAGATCGCGCATCGGGCCGGCGTGCGCCTCGAAGGCGGGGTCCAGCGCCGGCAGGGTGGCCGGCGCCGGTTCCAGCGTGTAGACCGGGGCCACGTAGCCAGCCGGCTGTTCGCGCTTGAAGGCACCGGGTTCGCCCATGCTCTGTTCCACGTAGTCGATGAAGTCCGGGGCGGTGAACACCTTGGTGCTGATCTTGCCGCCGCTGGCATCCACATGGGCCACGATCTGCTCCTCGGGGAACGGCTGGCGCACGCCGAAGTTCCAGGTCTTGTCGATGAACAGGCCGTGGTGCTTTTCGTAGGGGCCCTTGAACTCCACCCCGCCCAGTTCCATGCCCAGCCCGCTGGCGCCGAAGTTCTTCAGCTTGTCCTCACCGGTCACGTAGATCTCGCGCGCGGTCACGTACTCACTCAGGGTCGGGTTGATCAGGCCACCACGGCTGCCGGCGTACACGATGAAACGCACGTCGCCCAGGCGGTCGGTGTGCAGCTGGTGCTCACCCGGGGCCAGGCTGACCGCACGCGATGCGTTGGCGGCCACCGGCAGGTCCTTGCCGTCGATGCGGATGGCCAGCGGCGTGGCGGTCGGGTTGTCGATCTCGAAATCGACCTTGGACGAGCACGCGGACAGCGCCAGCGCAGCGACGAGGGGGAACAACAGCGTTTTCATGACGGGAAATCGTCCTTGATACAGACAACGGAAAAAGAAAATCAGGCGCGCGCTCAGTTGGCCCATGGCGGGCTGTAGCGCACCTTCAGCGTGCGCACCGCCGGGTCGGCGCGCAGCGCTTCCATCAGCTTGGAATCGATGCGCACCGCGCTCTGCCCGGACACATCGAGCATGCCGGCCACGCCGCCCTGCGGGCTCTTCAGCAGCAGGTCCAGGCGCAGCGGCGTGCGCCCGGGGCGATGGCGGTCGAGCACGGCATTCACGCGCTCCCACACCGGGCGCTGCTGGCGCAGGTCCAGGCGCAGCGACAGGCGCGTGGCGTAGTTGGCGCAGACTTCATCGAAGTCCCAGCACTGGCGGATGCGCAGGGCGAAGCCGCCGTTGAATTCGTCTTCGCGCAGGCCGCCCTTGACCACCAGGATGCGATCCTTGGTCATCAGGTGGCCGAACTCGGCCATCGCGTCGGAGAACGCGCTGCATTCGACCCGGCCGCGGCCGTCTTCCAGCTGGATGAAGATCTGGCTTTCGCCCTTGCGGCGCACGCCCACCACCTGGCCGGCCAGCACGGTCTGCACTTCCGGGCGCCAGCGCTTTTCGCCACCGCCACCGCCGCCACCGCTGTTGGCGCTCCAGATCTTTTCCACCGCGCCCAGATCGTTGCCGACCAGGTCGCGCACATCGTCGCGCCACGGGTCGAACGGGTGGCCGCTCAGGTAGAAGCCCAAGGTGTCGCGCTCGCCGTTCAGGCGCTGCAGCAGCGGCCATTCCTCCGCTTCAGGGAGGTCCAGCTGGATGCTGACCGCGCTCGGGTCGGGGCCGCCGAACAGCGAGTTCTGGCCCGAGGCGCGCTCGCGCGCCATCTGGTCGGTGGCCTTGATCACTTCCGGCAACTGCAGCATCAGCGAAGCGCGGTTGTGGCCCAGTTCGTCCAGCGCGCCACAGTTGATCATCGCTTCCAGCGTGCGCCGGTTGAGCTTGGCCGAACCCACGCGCGTGCAGAAGTCCAGCAGGTCCTTGTAGTCGCCGCCCTTCAGGCGTTCGTCCACCACCGCTTCGCAGGCACCCTGGCCCACGCCCTTGATCGCGCCCAGGCCGTACTGGATGGTGTCCGGGGTCACCGCTTCGAACATGAACGCCGAGTGGTTCACCTTCGGCGGCAGCACGGTCAGGCCCAGGTTGCGCACTTCGTCCAGGAAGCCGACCACCTTTTCGGTGTTGTCCAGGTCCGAGGACAGCGTAGCGGCCATGAACTCGGCCGGATAATGGCGCTTCAGCCACGCGGTCTGGTAGCTCACCAGCGCATAGGCGGCGGCGTGCGATTTGTTGAAGCCGTAGCCGGCGAACTTCTCCATCAGGTCGAAGATCGCATCGGCCTTGGCTTCGTCCACGCCATCCTTGGCCGCACCCTCGCGGAAGATCTCGCGGTGCTTGGCCATTTCCGCCGGCACCTTCTTGCCCATCGCGCGGCGCAGCAGGTCGGCGCCGCCCAGCGAGTAACCGCCGACGATCTGCGCCATCTGCATCACCTGCTCCTGGTACACCATGATGCCGTAGGTGTCCTTCAGGATCGCTTCGGTGCGCGGATCGGGATAGATGATTTCTTCCTGGCCGTGTTTACGTGCGTTGAACGATGGAATCAGGTCCATCGGGCCCGGTCGGTACAGCGACACCAGTGCGATCAGGTCTTCGAAACGGTCGGGGCGCGCGTCCTTCAGCAGGCGGCGCATGCCCGACGATTCGAACTGGAACACCGCACCGGTGTTGCCGTTGGCGAAGATGTCCTTGTAGGTGGGGGTGTCGTCCAGCGGGATCGCGGCGATATCCACCGGCGGAATGCCGGCGCGTTCGTGGCGCTTGTTGATCGCCTTCACTGCCCAGTCGATGATGGTCAGCGTGCGCAGGCCCAGGAAGTCGAACTTCACCAGGCCCACTTCTTCCACGTCGTTCTTGTCGAACTGGGTGACCGGGTTCTTGCCCAGACCGTTCTCGTCGTGTTCGGCGTACAGCGGGCAGAACTCGCTCAGCGGCTCGGGCCCGATCACCACGCCACCGGCGTGCTTGCCGGCGTTGCGGGTCAGGTCTTCCAGCTGCAGCGCCAGGTCGATCAGGTCGCGGACATCGTCCTCGGTCTCGTAGCGCTGGATCAGTTCCGGCGACGCCATTTCCGAACCGGGGCCTTCCTTGCCCTTGCCCAGCGCATCCTTCAGGTGGATGCCCAGGATGTTCGGGATCAGCTTGGACACGCCGTCCACCAGGCCATACGGGAAGCCCAGCACGCGGCCGGAGTCGCGCACCACCGCCTTGGCCGCCATGGTGCCGTAGGTGATGATCTGGCTGACGCGTTCGCGCCCGTACTTGCGCGCGACGTAGTCGATCACTTCGTCGCGGCGGTCCATGCAGAAGTCGATGTCGAAGTCGGGCATCGACACGCGTTCCGGGTTCAGGAAGCGCTCGAACAGCAGGTTGTAGGGCAGCGGGTCCAGATCGGTGATCTTCAGCGCCCATGCCACCAGCGAACCGGCACCGGAACCACGGCCCGGGCCGATCGGAATGCCCTGGTTCTTGCCCCACTGGATGAAGTCGGCCACGATCAGGAAGTAGCCGGGGAAGCCCATCTTGATGATGGTGTTGAGCTCGAACTCCAGGCGTTCGAAGTACTCCTCGCGGGTCTTGCCCGGCGCCAGCGGATTCTTCTCCAGGCGCTCGGTCAGGCCGTCGCGCGACATCTTCTGGATCCAGGTGTCCAGCGTTTCGTCGTCGGGCACCGGGTAGTTGGGCAGGAAGTAGGTGCCCAGGCGCATCTCGATGTTGCAGCGCTCGGCCAACGCCAGCGTGTTGTCGATCGCATCGGGAATGTCGGCGAACAGTGCGCACATTTCCTCGGCCGACTTCAGGTACTGCTGGTCGCTGTACTCGCGCGGGCGCTTGGGGTCGTCCAGCACGCGGCCGGTGGAAATGCACACGCGCGCTTCGTGCGCGCTGAAATCGGTCGGCGCCAGGAAGCGCACGTCATTGCTGGCGATCACCGGCAGGCCACGCTGGCCGGCGGCCATCAGCGCGAAGCGGTTGAAGGTTTCCTCGCCTTCGCGGCCGGTGCGGGTCAGTTCCAGGTGCAGGCCATCGCCGAACACGCGCTGCCAGTCGGCCAGCTGCTGCTCGGCCAGGTCGTGCTTGCCGTCCAGTGCCAGCCGTCCGGCCAGGCTCTCGCGCCCGGCCAGGGCAAACAGGCTGGCGTTGCCGGCCTTCAGCCAGTCCGGATGCACGGCCACGCCACCTTCGGCGCGGTGGCCTTCCATCCAGGCACGGGTCAGCAATCGCGACAGGCTCAGGTAGCCCTCGCGGTCGCGGCACAGCAGGGTCATCCGCCACGGGTCCTGGCCTTCCTCGGCAATCATCACGTCGGCGCCGGCGATCGGCTTGATGCCCACGCCTTCGGCGGCCTTGTAGAACTTGACCAGGGCGAACAGGTTGTTCAGATCGGTCACCGCCAGCGCGGGCAGGCCGAGTTCCACCGAGCGCGACAGCAGGTTGGCCTGCTTGGCTTTCTTCGGGTCCGCCTGGTCGGGCTTGGCCGGCACGCGGATGGTCGAGTCCGCCAGCGAGAACTCGGTGTGGACGTGGAGATGTACGAAGCGAGAGTTGGACATGCCGGACCAGGTTGGAGCGCGCGGGCCCCGGGAGCTGACGGGGAATCGTCGCCGGGGTCGGAAAGCGCTTGAATGCCCGGTCAGGGTAGCGAGGGCAGGGGGTGGCGACAAGGACTTGACGGTGGGCGATAACGTGCATTCCGCCGGGCATGGCCCGGCGGGTACGGCTCAGGCGATCGCGGCGCTGGCCGGTGCTGCCGGTTCCAGGCATTCACGCACCGGGGCGAAGCTGCGCCGGTGTTCGGCGCAGGGCCCGTGGGCCCGCAGCGCGGCCAGGTGTGCCGGGGTGCCATACCCCTTGTGCTGGTCGAAGCCATATTCAGGGTGCCGCACGTGCAGATCCTGCATGTAGCGGTCGCGCGAGACCTTGGCCAGGATCGAGGCCGCCATGATCGCGCGGTCGATGCCATCGCCGCCGACCAGCGCCTGCGCCGGCAGCACCAGCCCCTTCGGCACCACGTTGCCGTCGATGCGGGCGAAGCCGGCCACGTGGGCCACCGCCGCCACCACATCGCGCATGCCCTGCAGGGTGGCCTGGTAGATGTTCAGCCGGTCGATGGCCGGCACGTCCACCAGCACCACGTGCCAGGCCAATGCCCGCTCCATGATGCGGTCATACAGCTGGTCGCGGCGGGCGGCGGTCAGCTGCTTGGAATCGTCCAGGCCGTTGATGCGCGGCCGCGACGGGTCGAACACCACGGCGGCCACGGCCACCGGGCCGGCCAGGGGGCCGCGCCCGGCTTCGTCCACGCCCGCGATCAGGCGTTCGGGTTCGACCACGGTCGCGCCGTCGAACAGCGCCAGACTGGCCGCCGCGGCTGCGCGACGGCTCATGCGGTGGCCTGGCTGCGCATCAGCAGCTCGCCTACCGCGTCGGCCGCGCGGGCCGAGGCATTGCGGCGCAGGCGCTCGTGCAGGCGCGCATAGGTGCCCTGCAGATCGGCCACGCGCTGCGGGTGGTCGAACCACTGCTGCACGGCGGCGGCCAGCGCATCGGGCGTGCAGTCGTGCTGCATCAGTTCCGGCGCCAGGTCCTGCCCGGCCAGGATGTTGGGCAGGGCGAAACGGTCCACCTTGATCAGGCCCAGGGCCTTCACCAGGCGATAGGTCAGCTCGTTCACCCGGTAGCCGACCACCATCGGCCGCTTCACCAGCATGGCTTCCAGGGTGGCCGTGCCCGAGGCGAGCACCACCACATCGGCGGCGATCATCGCCGCCCGCGCCTGGCCATCCAGCACGTGCGAATAGGCCACCGGCAGTGCCGAGCGGGACAGCTGTTCTTCGATCAGGCGGCGGCAGGCCGCATTGGCTGCCGGCACCACCACGTGCAGGCCCGGAATGCGTTCGGATACCTGCCAGGCGGCTTCGAAGAACGGTTCGCCCAGCCGCGAGATCTCGCCCAGGCGGCTGCCTGGCAGCACGGCCAGCACCTTGGCCGACGCCGGCAGACCCAGCTCGGCGCGCGCCGCATCGCGATCGCCCTGCAACGGGATGTCGTCGGCCATCGGGTGGCCGACAAAGCGCGCGTCGATGCCATGCCGGGCATAGATGGGCGGTTCCATCGGGAACAGGCACAGCACCAGGTCGGCGCTGCTGCCGATCTTCTCGGCCCGCTTCTCGCGCCAGGCCCAGACCGACGGGCTGACGTAATGCACGGTGGGCACGCCACGCTGTTTCAGCCACCGCTCGATGCCCAGGTTGAAGTCGGGCGCATCGATGCCGATGAACACGTCCGGCTGCCAGTCCAGCGCACGCTGGCGGAAGGCCGAGCGCAGCTTCAGCAGGCGCGGCAGGTGGCGCAGCACTTCGGTCAGCCCCATCACCGCCAGTTCGCTGGCGTCGTGCCAGGTCTGGCAGCCGGCGCTGCGCATGGCATCGCCGCCGATGCCGGCGAATTCGGCATGCGGGAAGCGCGCCTTCAGTTCGCGCACCAGGCCGGCGCCCAGCAGGTCGCCGGACGCTTCACCGGCCACCAGCGCGATGCGCAGCGGACGCTCGCTGAGCACCCGCTGTGCAGGCACGCTGCCGGCCATCGAGGCCAGCGGGATCACATCGGCGCCGGCCGGCGCCTGGCCGGTCGTGCTGCTCATCGCAGCAGGGGCCTCTCGGCATGCTCGATGAAGTCCAGCATGGCCTTCACGTCGTCGCTGCCCTGTGCCTGTTCGGCCAGCTGCTGCTTGGCTTCCGCCAGCGGCAGGCCCGCCACGTACAGCGTGCGGTAAGCGCGCTTGATGGCGGTGATGCGGCCGGCATCGAAGCCGCGGCGCTTCAGGCCTTCGCTGTTGATGCCACGCGGGCGGCCCAGCGAATCGGTGCCGACCATGGTGAACGGCGGCACATCGCCATTGGTCAGCGCACCCATGCCCAGGAAGGCATGCGCGCCGATGCGGCAGAACTGGTGCGCACCGGCGAAGCCGCTGATGATCACGTAGTCGCCCACGGTCACGTGGCCGGCCAGGGTGGTGTTGTTGGAGAACACGCAGAAATTGCCCACGTGGCAGTCGTGTGCCACATGCGTGTAGGCCAGCATCCAGTTGTCGTTGCCGATGGTGGTGATGCCACCACCGCCGCCGGTGCCGCGGTTCAGGGTCACGAACTCGCGGAACACGTTGCGGTCGCCGATCACCAGCTCGGTGCGCTCGCCGCTGAACTTCTTGTCCTGCGGTTCGCCGCCCACCGCCACATGGCCGATGAAACGGTTGTCGCGGCCGATCCGGGTCGGGCCGTGCACGCTGCAGTGCGGGCCGATCTCGGTGCCGGCGCCGATTTCAACGTCGGCGCCGATGAGGGTGAACGCACCCACGCGCACATCGTCGGCCAGGCGCGCCGACGGATCGATCACGGCGGTGGGATGGATCAGGGGGGCGTTGTCGCTCATCTTGGTCCTCCGGCCAGGGTTATTCGCGGGTGCCGGCGCACAGCACCTCGGCGCAGGCGACCACTTCGCCGTCGACCTTGGCCACACAGTCGTACACGGCCATGTTGCGGATCACGCGCTTGATCTCCACGTGCATTTCCAGCACGTCACCCGGCACCACCTGCTTGGTGAAGCGGGCCTTGTCCACCTTCACCATGTAGAACAGCTTGGACTGCGAATCGCGGCCCAGGGTGAGCTGGGTCAGCACGCCACCGGCCTGGGCCATGGCTTCGATGATCAGCACGCCCGGCATGATCGGCTGGTTGGGGAAGTGGCCCTGGAAGAACGGCTCGTTGATGCTGACGTTCTTGGTCGCCACGATGGTGCGCTTTTCGTAGTCGATCGACAGCACCTTGTCCACCAGCAGGAACGGGTAGCGGTGCGGCAGCAGGGCCTGGATCTGCGTCATGTCCGGCAGGGTCTGGGTCTGGCTCATTCTTTCTCCTTGCTTACAGACAGGATGCGGCGGGCCAGTGCATCAAGCTGCTTGAAGCGCGCGGCGTTCTTGCGCCACGTGCGGTTGTCGGTGAGGGGGGTGCCGGACGAGTACTCGCCCGGTTCGGTAATGGAGTTGCGGACCACCGACTTGCCGGTGATCACGACCTTGTCGCAGATTTCCAGGTGGCCGACCACGCCGACGGCGCCGCCGAGCAGGCAGTAGCGGCCGATCTTGGCGCTGCCGGCAATGCCGGTGCAGCCGGCGATGGCCGAGTGCGCGCCGATCTGCACGTTGTGGGCGATCTGCACCAGGTTGTCCAGGCGCACGTCTTCGGCCAGCACGGTGTCTTCCAGCGCGCCACGGTCGACGCAGGTATTGGCGCCGATCTCGCAGTCATCGCCAATGCGCACGCCGCCCAGCTGCGGCACCTTGATCCACTTGCCGGCATCCATGGCCAGGCCGAAGCCATCGGCGCCCAGCACCGCGCCGGGGTGGATGCGCACGCGCTTGCCCAGCTTCACCCGGGTGACCAGGGTGACCCGGGCGATCAGTTCACAGCCGCTGTCCAGGCTGCAGTCTTCGCCGATGATGCTGCCGGCGCCGACGATGCAGTTCTCGCCCACCACGCTGCGCGCGCCGATGGTGACGAACGGACCGATGTGGGCGCTGGCGGCCACCTGCGCCTGCGGGTCGATGACCGCGCTGGGGTGGATGCCGGGCTCGCGCACCGGCGCGCTGTCGAACAGCGCGGCGATCTTGGCGAACGTGGTGTAGGGATCCTTGGCGATCAATGCCGCGCCGGGGGCGGCCTCGGCATCGTCGGCGCGCAGCACCACCAGCGAGGCGTGGCTGTCGGCCAGCTGGGCGCGGTAGCGCGGGTTGGCAAGGAAGGTCAGCTGGCCGGCACCGGCATGGGCGAGGGTGGCCACGCCGTGGATGGCGGTGGCAGGATCGCCATGGACCTGCAGGCCGAACTGATCGGCGAGTTGCTGGGCGGTGTAGGTAGGAGTATTCACGGCGGGAGTTTACCGTGTGACGCCATTCCGGTCATGCGCAGGCGTCTGCGGCCGCCCCGGGCTGGTCATCGAGGCGCTGCGTAGGCTAGGGTGGCCGCACCCTCTGGATGCCCGCGCGGTGTGCGTGGGCCACGAAAAAGGATCTTTCATGCGAAACCTGTTGTATCCGGTGGCCGTTGCCGTTGCCGTTGCCGCTGCCCTTGCCCTGTCCGGCCCGGTTCGTGCCGCCGACGCACCCGCCGGGGGCGCCGTCGACTTTGGTCGGCTGTTCACCAATACCTGCCTGGCCGCCTTTGGCGATGCCCGCAAGGTCGAGCAGTTCATGGAATCGAACGGGCTGGCCCCGTTGCCCGCCGGTACCGCGCAGAGTTTCCTGCTGGGAAAGACCGGCAAGGCCTGGGCCATCAGCCTGGGCGGCGGCAACTATGCGGTGGCGCAGACCGACGACGGGGTGTGCGCGGTCTTTGCCCGTCAGGCGCAGCCGGATGCCTTCGTGGCCGAGTTCCAGCGGATGTTGCAGAGCGTGCCGGCACCGCTGCAGGTCACCGAGGTGAAGACGTCCGGGCCGAACCGCGAAGGCACCCACACCCGCTCGTGGGGCGTGAATGCGCCGGAGGCCCCGACCGGCGTGCTGTTCACCCTCACCACGTCCACCGATCCGGCCATGCCGCTGCAGGCGATGGCCTCGATGGCCAGCGTGTCCACCCGCGAGTTCGTTCCCGTGGCGGCGCCGAAGCAGCGTTGAACCGCCGTCGAGCAAGCTCGACGCTACGACAAAAAAAACGCCGGGCAATGCCCGGCGTTTTCGTAATCCGTCTGGTGATCCGCCGCAATGCACGAGGGAACACGAACATTGCGGTGTTTTGTCACCTTCCGTATTGAGAAAAGTACGAAAAAGACCGCGGATTTCGTCGCGTCAAAATCGCGTTGATAGCATCGAATGGCAGGCAAGATGCCTGCGTCCATTGGATGGAATTTGTATGAGCAGAAAGGTTACGGGCGTTGCATTGCTGCTGTGTGCTGGACTGGTTTCGGCCGCCGCTTCATCTGCGGCGCCTGTCGTAGGGGCCGGTGTGGCTCCCGAAGTGTCAGCGATGTCGCTGCCGCCGGGGGTCGAGCTGCGCGAGATTTTCCGCATTTATCGTCCGAAAACAAATACCCACACCACGCATTTTTACTGGCCTGAAAATTGGGAGGACATCGGGCACCAGTACGAGGGCACGCTCGGCTTCATCTCGGCCACCCCCTTCGAGAACAGCGTCCTGATTCGAAACTGCATCGGGCCGCACCCCTGGAATTCATTCACATCACCGGATCCCGACTGCGAGGCGGCGACGGGGGGCGTGGTGATGCCGGGTGATCAGCGCCTTGGATACATTTCCACGGTCCAGGTGCCGGGCTCGGTCCCCCTGTACCGCTGCGGCTTCATCTGGCAGGGGAAAATCCGCCATTTCGACAGCCGTGATTTTGCCTGCGAGGGTGTTGGAGGCACCGGCGGCGTCCTTGGCTACGTGTTCCTGTAGCACTCACTCTGTTCTCGCAGAAACGAATAACGCCGGGCAGCGCCCGGCGTTTTCGTAACCCGTCTGGTGGAAAGCCCCCCTTTGTTAAGGGGGGCGCGCCAACGGCGCGGGGGATAGGTGGAATGCGGGGGCAGTTCCTGCGAACCGCCCCGCGGTTCGTCAGAACTGCCCGCCGAAGGTGAACTGCAGACGTTCGATTTCGTCGCCGTCTTCCTTCTTCAGCGGGAACGCATAGCTGATCGAGATTGGGCCGACCGGGGCGCGCCACAGCAGGGCCACACCGGTGGACACGCGCAGCTCGTTGGCCTTGAAGTTGTCCACGCCGTTGTAGACGTTGCCGAAGTCGACGAAGGCCGACACGCGTGCCGACGGGCTGTCGAACAGGCGCGGGAAGTAGGCTTCGATCGAGCCGACGGTCTTCAGCGAACCGCCCAGCGGCTGGCCATCGGGGTAGCTCGGGGTCTTCTCACGCGGGCCCAGGGTGTTGTCTTCGAAGCCGCGCACCGAATTGGTACCGCCAGCGTAGAAGTTCTCATAGAACGGCAGGCCCGACGCGGTCACCTCGCGCAGGTTGCCGTCGGCATCCGGCACGATGGCCGTCTTGTCCTTGCCATAGCTGTCACCGTAGCCGATTTCCGCACGGGTGTTGATGACCAGCGAGGGGATGATCGGCCAGTACTTGCTGATCTGGTAGTTCAGCTTGAAGTACTCGACGGTCGAGCCGGGCAGGGTGGTTTCCAGGCCCACGCGCTGGTAGGTACCGCGGGTCGGCATGAAGTAATCGTTGCGCGAATCGCGGGCCCAACCCAGTTCCGTGCGCCAGGCATGGAAGGTCTTGCTGCCCATCACGTTGATGTAGTCGATGATCGACTGCGGCGTGGCGTAGTTGTAGGTCGAGATCTGGTTGCTGTCGATGCCGAACATCAGCGAGACCGTGTCGGTCTCGGTCAGCGGCACGCCGAACACCACCTGCGCGGCACCGTTGGTGCTGTTGTACTGCGCGGTGTTGAAGTCGGAGTAGTCCAGCTCGCGCCAGGACAGGTTGTAGCCCAGCGACACGCCGTCATCGGTGAAGTACGGGTTGGTGTAGCTGAAGCCGTAGCGCTGCAGGTAGCTGCTGCGCGAGGCTTCCACCGACACGCGGTTGCCGCCGCCCAGGAAGTTGTTCTGCGACAGCTGCACCGAGGTGGTCATGCCGTAGGACTGCGAATAGCCCAGGCCGAACACGAAGCTGCCCGACGTGGTTTCCTTCACGTTGTAGACCACGTCCACCTGGTCATTGCTGCCGCTGACCGCCGGGGTTTCCACGTCCACCGTTTCGAAGTAGCCCAGGCGCTGCAGGCGGATCTTGGAACGGTCGATGGCGGCCTGCGAGTACCAGGTGTTCTCGAACTGACGCATTTCGCGACGCATCACTTCGTCGGACGTGCGGGTGTTGCCCTTGAAGATGATGCGGCGCACCGACACGCGCGGGCCCGGCACCACCTGCATGTTCACCGCCACGGTCTGCTCGGCGCGGTTGGTGGTCGGGATCGGGTTCACCTTGGCGAACGCGTAGCCGATGTTGGACAGCGAATTGGTGATCGAGTCGGAGCTGAACTCCAGCAGGGCGCGCGAGAACGTATCGCCGGCCTTCTGCACGACCATGCGCTCGACATCTTCCTGCGGGAGGATGGTGTCGCCGCTGACCTTGATGTCGGAGATCTTGTACTGGTTGCCCTCGGTCACGCCGGCCGTCACGAACATGTCGCGCTTGTCCGGGCTGATCGAGACCTGGGTGGAATCGATGCTGAAATCGACGTAGCCACGGTCCAGGTACCAGGAGTTGAGCTTTTCCAGGTCGCCGGACAGCTTTTCCTTGGAGTACTGGTCATCGCGGCGGTACCACGAGGCCCAGTTGTGCTCCTTCGATTCCCAGATTTCCAGGATGTCGCGCGCGTCGTACTTCTCGGTACCGACCAGGTTGACGTGGCGGATCTTGGCCGCCTTGCCTTCCTTGATGGCAATGGCGATGTCCACGCGGTTGCGGTCCAGCGGGCTCACCGTCGGGGTGATTTCCACGTTGTACTTGCCACGGTCGTTGTACTGGCGACGAAGCTCCTGGGTCACACGATCCAGGCTCAGGCGGTCGAAGGTGCCGCCTTCGGTCAGGCCGATGTCGGACAGGCCCTTCAACAGCTGGTCGCTCTTGATGTCCTTGTTGCCGGTGACGGTCAGCTTGTTGATCGCCGGGCGTTCCTTCACGGTCACCACCAGGATGCTGCCCTGGCGGTCCAGCTGCACGTCTTCGAAGAAGCCGGTCTTGTACAGGGCGCGGATGGTGTCGCTGACCTTGCTGTCGGTCACGGTCTCGCCGCGTTCCACCGGCAGATAGGTGAACACCGTGCCCGAGCTGATGCGCTGCAGACCGTCGACGCGGATGTCGCTGACAGTGAAGGGCTCGGCAGCCTGGGCCAGCACGGGGGCGCCGGTGACGGCGGCGAGGGCGAGGGCCAGCAGGCGGCGATTGGGGAGTCGCGTCATGTCACGTCCGGTAGGAAGGTCGATTTCATTGGTGCGGGATGCCGACGCTGTAGACGGCAACAACGTGGAAAAGTTCATCGCGGGACCAGGCCGAGGATGTCGTTGTAGAACGCCAGTCCCATCAGCCCGGCCAGCAGCGCCAGACCGATGTACTGTCCGGCGGCGATGGCACGCTCGCTCAGCGGGCTGCCCTTGACCAACTCAATAAGGTAATACAGCAGGTGCCCGCCGTCCAAGATGGGAATGGGCAGCAGGTTGATGATGCACAGGCTGAGCGACAGCAGCGCCAGGAACTGCAGGAACCAGTCGACGCCGCGCTTGGCCGAAATATTGGCCACGCGGGCGATGGTGACCGGGCCGGAAACGTTCTGCAGCGAGGCTTTGCCGGTGACGATGCGGGCCATCATGGCCAGCGAATCGGCGCCCAGGCGGCCGGTTTCGCGCACGGCGGCGGTGACCGCATCCAGCGGGCCGTAGCGCATCAGGGTGTCGTATGGCGGGCTGTAGGTGCTGGCAAAGCCCACGCCGATCTGCCACTGCGGCTGGCCCTTGCCGTCCTTGCCCTGGCGCGGGGTGACTTCCAGCGCCAGGCGCTCGCCACCGCGCAGCACTTCGATCATGCCCGGGCCGCCGTGGCGCCCCAGGGCCTGGATTTCCGGGCTGACCTGTTCGGCGCTGTCGATGCGCTGGCCGTCGATGGCCACGATCAGGTCGCCGGCCTGCAGCTGGCCGGCCACGGCCGAATCGGCGGTCAGGCTGTCCACCAGTGCCGGCTGCATCCACGCCTGCCAGTGCAGGCCGGCCAGCAGCGGCACCCGGCGTTCGTCGAAGCCGGCTGGCAGCTGCGACAGCGGCAGGGTACGGGTCTGGATCTGGTCGGCCAGGTCGACCACCTCGACGTTCACGTCGCGGCGGTCCATCGCGGCGGCGGTCAGCGCCATGCTGGCCTCGCCCAGGGTGACCACGCTGCGGTCATCCACGCGCAGCACGCGGTCGCCGCTGACCAGGCCGGCGGTGGCGGCCATGCCGGTGGCCCGGCCCAGGGTGGCCGAGTAGTCCTGCTTGCCGATCACGAACATCGCCCACAGCAGCAGGATGCACAGCAGCAGGTTGGCGGCGGGGCCGGCAGCGACGATGGCGATGCGCTGCCAGACGGTCTTGTGGTTGAAGGCCTGGCCGCGCTCATGCGGGTGGACTTCCACCTCGCGCTCGTCCAGGAACTTCACGTAGCCACCCAGCGGCAGGGCGGCGATGGCGAACTCGGTGCCGTGCTTGTCGCGGCGCGACCACAGCGGCCGCCCGAAGCCGACCGAGAAGCGCAGCACCTTCACCCCGCACATGCGGCCCACCCAGTAGTGGCCGAACTCGTGGAAGGTGACCAGCAGCCCGAGGCTGACAATCATCCACCAGACCGATCCGATGAAGTCAGTCATGCAGGCTCACAGTGGCGGACAGGGTCGGAAGCGTCATGCAGTTCGTCGAGGCGTTCAGGCAGCGGCGATGGCGTTCAGGGTGAGGTGGCGTGCCCGCTGGTCGGCGGCCAACAGGCCCTCCAGTGTATCGGCTGGCTCGCTGGGCAGTGTTGAAAGAGCGTTAGCCACGAGGTCCGGAATGCTCAGGAAAGCGATCCGGCCCTGAAGAAACGCTGAAACGGCCTCTTCATTGGCCGCGTTCAGCACCGCCGGGGCAGTGCCGCCGGCCTGCATGGCCTGCCAGGCCAGGGCCAGGCACGGGAAGGCCTCGGTGTCGGGGGCCTCGAAATCCAGCCGGCCCTGGGCCAGCAGGTCCAGCCCGCCCACGCCCGATTCGATGCGCTGCGGCCAGCCCAGGCCCACCGCCAGGGTGGTGCGCATGTCCGGCAGGCCCAGCTGGGCCAGGGTGGAGCCGTCGACGAATTCGACCAGCGAATGGACCAGGCTCTGTGGGTGCACCAGCACCTCGATGCGCTCGCCCGGCACGGCAAACAGGTGGTGGGCCTCGATCACTTCCAGGCCCTTGTTCATCAGGGTGGCCGAATCGACCGAGATCTTCGGGCCCATCGACCACTTCGGGTGGGCCACGGCCTGGGCCGGGGTGACCTGGGCCAGCTCGGCGCGGCTGCGGCCACGGAACGGGCCACCCGAGGCGGTCAGCAGGATGCGGCGCACGCCGGCGCCGTCCAGGCTGGCGTCACGCGAGCGCAGGCACTGGAAGATGGCGCTGTGTTCGCTGTCGATCGGGATGATTTCGGCGCCGGCCTGGTCGGCGGTGCGGGTCAGCAGCTCGCCGGCCAGGACCAGCGACTCCTTGTTGGCCAGCAGGATGCGCTTGCCCGCGGCGGCGGCGGCCAGGGTCGAGGACAGCCCGGCGGCGCCGACGATGGCGGCCACGACGGTGTCGCAGGCATCGCTGGCGGCCAGCTGGTCCAGGGCGCGGGCGCCGGCATGCGCTTGCGTGGCCAGGCCGGCATCGCGCAGGCCGTCGCGCAGCTGCGCGAACAGGGTTTCGTCGGCGATGACCGCGTGCGCTGGACGGTGCACCCGGCACAGCGCCAGCAGCGCTTCGACCTGGCGCCCGGCGGCCAGAACGGTCGCCTGGTACTGCTGCCGATGGCGGGCGATCACGTCCAGCGTGGAAGCGCCGATGGAGCCGGTGGCGCCGAACACGGCGACCCGGCGGGGGTGTGCAGCAACGTCCATGGTCAGAACCCGAAGATTTCCTTGCCCAGCGCGAACACGGGCAGGGCGGCCAGCACGCCGTCGATGCGGTCCAGCACGCCGCCGTGGCCAGGAATGAGATGGCCCGAATCCTTGGCGCCGGCATGGCGCTTGATCAGGCTTTCATACAGGTCACCCAGCACCGAGGCGAACACCGCCACCACGGCGGTGACCAGCAGGCCCGGCAGGTGGGCGGTGTCCACGCCGGCCAGCAGGCCCAGGCCGACGGCCACGGCCACGCCGGCCAGCAGCCCGCCCAGCAGGCCTTCCCAGGTCTTGTTGGGGCTGATGCGCGGGGCCAGCTTGTGCTTGCCGAAGCGGCGACCGGCGAAATACGCACCGGAGTCGGCGGCCCAGACCAGCGCCAGCGCGGCGAACAGCCACAGGTGGCCATTGCCGCTGCGCGTGGTGTCGACGTCGCCACCGGCGTGGATCAGCACCAGCGCCGCCCACGAAGGGACGATGGCCAGGGTGCCGGCCAGCAGCTTGAGGATGCGCGCCGGGCTGCCCGGCTGCGCACCGAACTGGTAGAAGCGCAGCCACAGCAGGGCGCACAGCCACCAGCCGACGCCCACCAGGGTGGCGATCTGGTACAGCACCAGGCTGCCGGCATCGGCCCAGACCAGCAGCACCATCAGCAGCAGGTTCAGCACCAACAGCACGGTACGGGCCAGGGTGTCTTCCACGTCGGCCAGCTTCAGCCATTCCCACAGGCCGACAAGGAACACGGCGGCCGCGGCGGCGGCCAGCCACTGCGTGGGCAGCAGCAGGATCGCGGCGATGGCGACCGGCGCCATGATCAGCGCGGCGAGGACTCGGGTCTTGGTCATGGGCTGGACGTCTCGGTGGCCATGGCGGCGATCTGGGCGCTGGTCAGGCCGAAGCGGCGCTCACGGCTGGCATAGGCGTCCAGCGCCTGCTGCAGCAGTGCGGCATCGAAATCCGGCCACAGCGCTTCGGTGAACCACAGCTCGGTATACGCCAGCTGCCACAGCAGGAAATTGCTGATGCGGGTGTCACCACCGGTGCGGATGAACAGATCCGGCGGCGGCAGGTCGGCCAGTGCGACCTGGCGGCCCAGCAGCGATTCATCGATCTGCTCGGGCAACAGGCGGCCGGCGGCCACTTCCACCGCCAGTGCGCGGGCGGCACGGGCAATGTCCTGGCGCCCGCCGTAGCTGGCGGCGATGGACAGGGTGAGGGTGGTGTTCTCGGCGGTGCGCTGTTCGGCCAGCTGCATGCGGCTGACCAGCCCGGCGCCGAAACGTTCGCGTTCGCCGATGAAGCGCACGCGCACGCCGCGCCGATGCAGCTCGTCCACTTCGCGATCGAGCGCGCCGAGGAACAGCTTCATCAGGGCATCGACTTCTTCCTGCGGCCGGCCCCAGTTCTCGCTGGAAAACGCGAACAGGGTCAGCGCCGGAATGCCCAGTTCAAGGCAGCGCTCGATGGTGCGATTGACCGCGCGGGCACCGGCACGGTGGCCGATCACGCGCGGGCGGCGGCGCTGCTGTGCCCAGCGCCCGTTGCCATCCATGATGATGGCAACGTGGCGGGGCAGGGCGGCCGGCAGAGGTGGCGGGACTGAAGGCATCGACTTCAGACCGACAACAGTTCCTTTTCCTTGTCGGCTACGACTTTGTCGACATCCTTGATGTTGCTGTCGGTCAGCTTCTGGATGTCGTCTTCGCCGCGCTTCTTTTCGTCTTCGCTGATCGCCTTGTCCTTGACCAGCTTGGCGATTTCCTTGTTCGCATCCTGGCGGATGTTGCGGATCGCGATCTTGGCGCCTTCGCCTTCCTTCTGCACCTGCTTGGCCAGTTCCTTGCGGCGCTCTTCGGTCGGCGGCGGCATGTTGATGCGGATCGCGGTGCCCAGGGTGTTCGGGGTGAACTCGGCGTTGTACAGGCCCTTCTCGATCTCCTTGATCATGCTCTTGTCGAAGGGCGTGACCAGCAGGGAGTGGGCGTCGGCATTGGAAATGGACGCGACCTGGTTCAGCGGGGTGCTGGCGTTGCCGTAGGCATTGACCGTCACGCGGTCCAGCAGGGCCGGCGTGGCGCGACCGGTGCGGATGGAGGTGAGGGTGTGCTTCAGAGCGTCGATGCTCTTGGCCATGCGCGTCTGCGCGTTGTTCTTGATGTCGTTGAGCATCGCCCGGGTCCTGGATGTAACTGGAATCGGGCGATTATAGGCGAATACGGGACGCTGCCGGGCCTGGATCGGCGCAGGGCCCGGCTGGCGCTCAGGCTCAGGCCGGATCGCGGCCCTGGACCAGGGTGCCGATGTTGGCGCCGTTGAGGATCTTCAGCAGCTCGCCCGGCTGGCCCATGTCGAACACGCGCATCGGCAGGTCGCTGTCGCGCGCCAGGGCGAAGGCGGCGGTATCCATCACTTCCAGGCCGCGGCGGATCACTTCGTCGTAGCTCAGGCTGTCGAAGCGCACCGCGTCGCTGTACTTGTTCGGGTCCTTGTCGTACACGCCATCGACCTTGGTCGCCTTCAGCAGCAGGTCCGCGCCGATCTCGATCGCGCGCAGGGCGGCGCCCGAATCGGTGGTGAAGAACGGGCTGCCGACGCCGGCGGCGAAAATGACCAGGCGGCCCTTTTCCAGATGGCGGATGGCGCGGCGGCGGATGTAGTCCTCGCACACGTCGTTGATCTTGATGGCGCTCATCACGCGGGCCTTGGCGCCGAGCTTTTCCAGCGCATCCTGCATGGCCAGGGCGTTGATGACCGTGGCCAGCATGCCCATCTGGTCGCCGGTCACCCGGTCCATGCCGCCTGCGGCCAGGCCGGCGCCACGGAAGATGTTGCCGCCGCCGATCACCAGGGCCACTTCGGCGCCGGCCTGCTGGGCCTCGATCACTTCACGGGCCAGGCGGTTGATGATCTTCGGGTCGATGCCGTAGTCCTCGTCTCCCATCAGCGCCTCCCCGGACAGTTTCAGAAGGATGCGGCGATAGGCGAGCTTGGACATGAGGACCTCGGGTGCGTGGAAATCGCGGGCGATTCTACGCGCATGCAGCGCGCGGCCAAAGCGTTTTGTGCGCTGCGGCGCGATTTGGCGTGATCCCCCGGCCTGGGCCAGGGGATCCATTCAGCCAAGCTCGAGGCCCGCAGTCGCCGACAGCTCATCATGCCCCAGTTCGCCGGGCGAGCGGGCGATGACCCGGTTGCGGCCCAGGTTCTTGGAGCGGTACAGCACGTCATCGGCCGCGCGCAGCAGGTCCTGCACGGTGGCGAAGCGCTCGTAGCCGCCCTGGGTGGCCACGCCGGCGGAGAAGGTGACGAACAGCGGCCCGTTTTCGGCCTCGGTCATCGGCGTGGCGACGATGTTCGCCAGCACCCGGCGGATCACGTCCAGGGCCATGGCTTCGCTGGTGTTGGGCAGCAGGGCCACGAATTCCTCGCCGCCGAAGCGGGCGACCGTGTCGCTGTTGCGCAGCTGGCCCTGCAGCTTGGCGGCGAAGGCGCGCAGCACTTCGTCGCCGGTCAGGTGGCCGTGGGCGTCGTTGATCTTCTTGAAATCGTCCAGGTCGATGAAGGCCACTGACAGTGGCCAGCCATGGCGCCCGGCGCGCAGGAACTCCTGCTCGAGCACGGCTTCCAGCTGGCGGCGGTTGAGCACGCCGGTCAGCGCATCGCGGTGGGCCTGGTCGGCCAGGCGTTTGGCCCGGGCCTCGAATTCGTCGGCACGGCGCCGGGCCTGCTCGGCATCCTGCATTTCGCGCAGGTTGCGCAGCGTGGTCAGTTCCTGGGCGTGGTCGATCAGTTCGCGCACGCGCTGCGGCGAGCTCAGGCCGGTTTCGAACAGGCTGGCGATATCGGGCAGGGCGTCGCTCATGCGCGCCAGCACCTGGTCGAAGCGGGCGCTGTCCAGCTGCAGCTGGTCGTGTACCTGGTGCAGGGCGCGTTCGCGCGCGGCATCGGCGTCGCTGTCCAGCCAGATATCGGCGACCGCGCCAGACAGCTGCACGCAGGCCTGGAACGGGGTGGTGGCCGGTTCGGCATCCTCGCTGTGGCGGATGCTGTCCACCAGGTAGCGCGGCAGGCCCCATTCCTCGGCCACCCACGCGCCCACGTCGGCGTGGCTGCAGCCCAGCGCCTGGCGCTCACGGGCGACCAGGTCGGGGTTGTCATCTGCTTCGCGCAGCAGCGGCAGGTAGCGTTCGGATTCGGCCTGGGCCAGGCACAGCACGCCCATGTCCTGCAGCAGGCCGGCCAGCATCAGTTCTTCCAGGCGGCGCAGGCCGCGCGCTTGGCCCAGCTGGCTGGCGGCCAGTGCGCTGAGGATGCTGCGCTTCCACGCGCGCTGGCGCAGGTCGTGGTCGGCACCGCCGCCGGCGGTCAGGCCCTGGGTCACGGTGAAGCCCAGCGCCAGGCTGATGGTGGCGTTCAACCCCAGCATGGTCAGCGCCTGGCCGAGGTTCTCGATGCGGCGGCGGCTGGCGTACAGGGGAGAGTTGGCAATGCGCAGCATGCGAGCACTCAGCGCCATGTCGATGGCGATGATGTCGGCGGCGGTGGCGATATCCGCTTCCGGGTCCTGCGCCAGTTCGATGATGCGCAGGGCAATACCGGGAGGCGAGGGCAGGTTGCGGCACAACGCCAGGGCAGCAGTCAGCTCAGGAGGCATGTCGGATCGTCAAATTCCATTAGGACAAGAATACTTAGGAATGCATCACAGTTTGCGTTTTTCGTTCCTGCTATGTGACTGCGAATTCCCCTGTGCCGAGTATCGGCTTGAATCGCAAACAACGCAAAGGTATCTGGCACGTGAGTGCGCGCCGACGGTGTGCAGCCAGCGCTTCACAGCTGCCACGGGCACAAAAAAAGAGCCGCGGTTTCCCGCGGCTCCTTCTGGTCAGCTCACAGCCGGTGGGCTGGAATCAGACCTGCATGGCCTTGGCGACTTCGGCGGCGTAGTCTTCCACCACCTTCTCGATGCCTTCGCCCACGATCAGCAGCTGGAAGCCTGCCACGTCGGCGCCGGCGGCCTTGACCACCTGCTCGACGGTGGTTTCGCCCAGCACGTAGGTCTGGCCGTACAGGGTCACTTCGCTGACGATCTTGTTGATCTTGCCGCTGATGATCTTTTCCAGGATGTCGGCCGGCTTGGACTTGTCCTTCTCGGACATCTTCGCCAGTTCGATTTCCTTTTCCTTCTCAACGAAGTCGGCCGGAACATCGGCTGCCTTGTTGTGCGGCGGCTTCAGCGCAGCCACGTGCATGGCCAGGCCACGGGCCAGCTCGACGTCGCCGCCGATCAGATCGACCAGCACGCCGACCTTGCCGTTGGTGTGCACGTAGGCACCGACGTTGCCGGTGGTGTCGACCTTCACCAGGCGGCGGATCTGGATGTTTTCACCCAGGGTCTGCACGGCGGTGGCGCGGGCTTCTTCCACGGTGCGGCCATCGGCCAGCTTGGCAGCCTTCACGGCTTCGACGTCGGTGGCGCCAGCGGCCAGGGCGGCAGCAGCGACGGAGTCGACGAAGTTCTTGAAGTTGATGTCGTTGGCGACGAAGTCGGTTTCCGAGTTGACTTCGACCAGGATGGCCTTGCCGCCGTCCTGGGCCAGGCCCAGGCGACCTTCGGCAGCCACGCGGTCAGCCTTCTTGTCGGCCTTGGCAGCGCCCGACTTGCGCAGGGCTTCAGCAGCGGCGTCGATGTCGCCGCCGGCTTCGGTCAGCGCCTTCTTGCATTCCATCATGCCGGCGCCGGTGCGCTCGCGCAGTTCCTTGACCAGGGAAGCAGTGATTTCCACGGGATTTCCTCACGAAAGAAAGGGGTTGGGCCGGCATGGTGGCCGGCCCGTATGACACGGTCCTCTCACGCGCCCAAGGCTGCGCGCAGGGAGGGTGGACGCCGGGCGTCCACCCCGGGGCCTGGATCAGGCCTGGGCGTCGTCGCCCTTCTTGGCAGCCTTCTTCGCCGGAGCGCGGCGGGCGGCCTTGTCTTCGCCTTCAGCAGCAGCGTCGGCGAACTCTTCTTCACGCACCGAAGCAGCGTGCGGAGCAGCAGCCTTGCCTTCCAGCACGGCGTCGGCAGCGGCGCGGGCGTACAGCTGCACAGCGCGGATGGCGTCGTCGTTGCCCGGGATGGCGTAGTCGACCAGTTCCGGGTTGTAGTTGGTGTCGACCACGGCGATGACCGGGATGCCCAGCTTCTTGGCTTCCTTGATCGCGATGTCTTCGTGGCCGATGTCGATCACGAAGATGGCGTCCGGCAGACGGTTCATGTCCTTGATGCCGCCCAGCGAGGCTTCCAGCTTGTCACGCTCGCGACGCAGGCCCAGCACTTCGTGCTTGACCAGCTTTTCGAAGGTGCCGTCGGTTTCGCCGGCTTCCAGTTCCTTCAGGCGGGCAACCGACTGCTTGACGGTACGGAAGTTGGTCAGGGTGCCGCCCAGCCAACGCTGGTTCATGAACGGCATGCCGCAACGCTCGGCTTCTTCACGGATGGTTTCGCGGGCGCTGCGCTTGGTGCCCAGGAACAGGACGGTGCCGCGCTTCTGGGCCACCGACGAGATGAAGTTCATCGCGTCGTTGAACAGCGGGACGGTCTTTTCCAGGTTGATGATGTGGATCTTGCCGCGGGCGCCGAAGATGTACGGAGCCATCTTGGGGTTCCAGTAGCGGGTCTGGTGGCCGAAGTGGACGCCGGCTTCCAGCATCTGACGCATGGTGACCTGGGGCATTGCAATACTCCTGATGGGGAACCTGCATTTCCGCCCGCGGGAATAGGTATGCGGGACGCGTGGAAACGCGAGTGGTTCCGGGGTTGGGCTTCCCTGTTGCCTCCGTGGCCGAACTCCTTGCGGAGCACCCCGGCACGGATGGGGGCAGCAGGTGTGGATTCACCGGTGACGTCCGGTGTGGACGGCGCCCCGCGCACAGGGCGGCAGGGCATCCCGAGGATTATAGCCAGATCCAGGGGCGCGGGGCAAATGGCCGGGCCGGGCAGGGATCGGGCGGGATCAGTAGGTGATGGTCACGTTGATCACATCGCTGTAGGTCCCTGCCGGCGGCTGCCCGGCCACCGGCGGCACGCGCCCGTAGATGGTCAGCTGCTGGGCCGCGCCGGTGCCCACGCCGCCCACGGTATCGACGGTGAGGGTGTTGCCCCAGCGCTGGCTGCGGGCGGCGTCGCGGTACAGCTCGTAGCCCAGATAGTAGCTGCTGCCGGCCACGGTGGTGCGCATGCGCCGGGTGCTGGTGCCGGTGGGGTTGTTCTGCCCGTTGTTCAGGCTGACCTGGTAGGCGGTGTTCTTCAGGCAGGTCAGGGTCAGCTGGGCGGTCTGGTCGATGTTGGCGGCGATGCTGCCGCTGACATTGCCGAAGTTCATGGCCGTGGTGACATAGCTGCCGCACTGCGGCAGCACCGTGGCCGTAGCCGTGAAGCTGAAGGCCGCGCTGGCGCTGTTGGTGCCGGTGGCGCCGCCGTTGCAGGTGGCCGGTACGGTGGCGGTGCCCAGCAGGACCTCGTTCCAGGCCCAGGTCAGCACCACGTTGGCGCCACTGAACGTGCTGCTGTAATTGCCCGATGCCAGGGTCTGGTTGGCCGGTATCTGGGCGAACAGCTGGGTGGTCTGCGCGCCGCTGCCGCCGGTCAGCAGCGGCACGTTGTAGGTCATGGTCAGTTCCTGCGCCGGCGGCGTGCCCCGCGGCAGCAGGCCGGTGACCTGGCTGTAGCTGGCGTTGTTGTAGAGCTGGAAGTTCAGGCTGTCGCCGCTGCTGGTGGTCATGGTACGGCCGCTGGCCGGGGGGCCGCCGCCACTGCCGGCGCCGATGCCGACGCAGACCCGCACCCCGGTGGTGGCCAACAGGCTCAGTGCGGCCGTGGTGCAGTTCACGGTGATGTTGAGGGTGCCGGTGCTGGGCGCGGCCGCGCCGCTGTTGACGTTGTTGAACGGCAGGGTGGGGTTGGCGGTGGCCGTGCAGGTGGCCGTGGCCCAGGCCGGGGCGGCCAGGCACAGGCTGGCGAGCAGCAGCAGCGCCAGCAGCCCCTTCATGGTGCCCCGCCTGGCAGGCAGCGCAGGGGCGTGGGGCGCGGCGTGGCGCCGGCGGCCTGCACGTTCGGGGCAGCGGGTAGCCGCACGCTGCAGGCGCCCTCGTTGGTGATGACCTGCAGCACGCTGCCGGCGGCCACGTCTTCCAGATACAGCAGGCCGTCGTAGCCCACCGTGGCCTGGCGCCCATCCGGCAGGCGCGCCTCGCTGCCCGCCTCCAGCGGCTGTCCCGCCGCGTCCTGCAGGGTCAGCCGCAGCGAGGGGCGCGCGCGCAGGTTGAAGGTCACCCCGGTGCCCGCGCCCTGGGGGGGCGTGATCCAGTCCTCGATGCGGTCGGCGCGCATGTCCTGCGGCAGGTCCAGCGTATCGATCGAGACCCGGTTGCGCTGCCACGACAGCAGGGGGCTGACCAGCAGCAGCCCGCGCGCATCGGTCACCCCGATCAGGCGGTTCTCCAGCCGCACCGGCACCCCGCCCACGCCATTCGTGCTGACCACCGCAAAGGCATCGGCCACTTCGCGGGTGGCAAAGCTGTGGCCATCCATCCACACCACGCTGCCACTGGCGCTGCCGTAGGCGAAGTTGATGCCGCTCTGGCGCGAGGCGCCCAGCGCGTAGCGGCCCACGTTGTTCAGCAGGCCCACCTCGGCCAGCCCGCCCAGCCCGTCGTCGCCCTGCCGCAGCTGTGCGCGCCAGCCCATGCCGCCGGCGCTGCCATCGCCCGGCACCGGTTGGGTGATGTCGGCCACCCACGCCTGCGCGCCGCCGTTGCGCTGGGTGGACAGGCTGGCCTGGCGGTTGTTGCCCAGGCTGGCGGTCAATGACAGATACACGCTGCGGTCGTTGCTGCGGTCCAGGTTCTGGTTCACCGACAGGTAGGCCGACCAGCGCGGGCTCCAGCTGCGCGACCAGAACAGGCTGGCGTAACGGTTGTCGTCGCCGTCGGAATAGCGCAGCCGCAGGTAGCTGGCGCTGAGGGTGCCAAGCCGGGCCAGGTCGATGCCGGCGGTGGCCTGTTCGCTGATGCTGGGCGGCAGGCTGCCCTGCAGTGCGCCCAGGTCACGGTAGTCGCCGTGGCTGCGTACGCTGCGCAGGTTCAGGTTGAACCGCCGGTTGTTCCAGCTGTAGCCCACGGCCCACTGGCCGCCGCCCAGGCCCTGGTAGCGGCTGCGTGCATAGGCGGCGTTGACCACGCCCACGCTGCCGATCTGCCACCAGCCGCCCAGCCCGGCCTGGGCCAGGCCGCCGCCGCCCTCGGCGTGTGCTTCGGCGGTGAAACGGTCACTCAGGCCCCCGCGCCAGCTGGCACTGGCCACGGTACGGTCGTCGTAGGCGAACGATTCCTCGCCGAAGTTCTCGCGCAGCCGGCCCACCCCCAGCGACCAGTCGGAAAGGCCTTTGGCCAACAGCTGCTGGGTGCCGTAGAAACTGAAATCCAGGGTCTGCATGCGGCCGAAGGCATCGGTCAGCACCACCTGCGCATTGCCATTGCCGCTGATGCCCGGCTGTGCCGCCAGCTGGAACGGGCCCACCGGCACCTGGCCGCTGTACTGGCGCAGGCCATCCACGTACAGCTCAACGGTCGAGGGCACCACCGCCTGGCCAAGGAAGGACGGCGTGGGGGTCAGCACGCGGTAGGGCTGCAGGCCGTAGTTGCGGCCGATCTGGATGCCGCCCAGGCGCACCTGCCGCGACCAGTCGACGAAGCCACTGTAGAAGTCGCCTACCTCCAGGCTCAGCGCCTGATCGGGAAAGTCCAGGGTCCAGCGCGTGTCCAGGCGCACGCTTTCGCTGCGCCAGCGCCGGTCCTCGCCCTGTTGGTAACGCCGGGTCACCGCGGTGTTGGCAAGGCTGCCGGCGCCGATGCCGAACACCCGCAGTTCCGAGGTGAGCGTCAGATTGCCGCGCCCGTCCACCTGGCTGCCATACAGGTCGTAGTTCAGCAGCACCCCCGGCGAGGCGGCGCTGACCGCCGGGCGCGCCTGCGGCCGGCTGAGGACGGTGGTGGGCAGGGTCAGCTGCTCCAGTGGCACGTCCAGCGTCAGGGTCTGCTGCTGGGCGTCATAGCGCACCACCACGCCGCTGATCTGGTCCAGGAAGACCGGTGTCTGCCCGGGTGCACTGAAGCCGAGCTGGCGCAGGACTTCGGGACTGGCCTGCAGGCGGCCGGCGGTTTCGCTGAAGGGCAGCAGGCCGCGCGGCGTGCTGTTGAGCACGACCGCCAGATACAGCGTCTGCTGTGCAGTGAGTGGCGTGGGCGGAGGCAGCAGGGCATCGGCGGCAACACCGGAGACGTCGGCCGCCGAGGCGGCCGTGGGAACCAGTGCCATGCCCAGCAGCGCGCTCACCAGCGCCTCAGTAAGCCGGTGCGGGTGGCAGCAGCGTCTGCTTGGGCGCGCCATTGAGCTTGGCCGAAATCTGGTCGTTTTCGCGGTCGATCGCCGTGCGTTCCAGCGGCCAGCGCATTACCTGCCCGGGCAGGACATAGCCCAGCAGCCCTGGGTGCACGATGCGCGGGCGCTCGGCGCTGCCCAGGGCAAGATCGGCGATCTGGGCGTGGGCATCGCCGCTGTTGCGCACCTCCACCCCGTCGCGGCCGTCCTCCAGGCGCACCAGGCGGGCCTGCAGCTGCGGCTTCAGCCGGCCGGGCGATGGCGGCTGGATGAACACCGGAATGGAATAGCGCAGGACGAACTGCATGCCAGTGGCACGGCTGGCCAGATCGGGCACTTCGTCCACGATCAGGCGGAAATACTGCGGGGCATCGGGCGGCTGGTTGTCCGGGCGCATCACCCGCACCAGTTGCTGCTGGCCGGCGGCCAGTTCCTGCATGGGCGGGGTGGCCAGCAGGTCTTCGGTCGGCAGCAGCTGTTCGTGGCCGTCCTGCTGTACCCAGCGGAACACACGCACCTGCAGCTTCACCGGCGCGGTGCCGCTGTTGGTCAGCCACAGTTCGCCGGCGCGCTGGCGTGCATCCAGCTGCAGGGTGGTCGGCGCCACCTGCAGGCTGGTGGCGGCGCGGGCCGGTGCCAGCAGCGCAAGGGCGAGCAGCAGCGCCGCGCCGGTGGCGCACCACGGGCGGATCGGGTTCATCGGCACCACCGGTCAGTAGGTGATGGTGGCGGTGACGGTATCCAGGTAGTTACCGGCGGAGGCGTTGTTGGTGCTCAGGTTGCCGATCTGGCCATACACCGTGTACGGCTGCGCCAGGCCGGTGCCAATGCCGGCCTGGGTGTTGGTGCCCGAGGTGGCACCCCAGACCAGTGTGTGCGCCGCATCGCGGTAGAGCTGGTATCCCACGTAGTTGTTGGCGGTCACCGTGGCGTCGGTGTTCTTCATGCGCCGGGTGGTCACATCGTTGGCCGTGCCCGCGTTGGCGCCAGCGTTCAGCGAGATGGTGTACGGGGTCAGGGCCGAACACTGGGCGGTGACCGTGCCCTGGCCATTGGTCGGCGTGGCCGTGGTCGAAGCGGCCGTACCGAAGTCCACGTTGGTGGCCGCGGCGGCGGTGATGGTGCAGGCCTTGGTGACGATCAGGGTCACGTTGAAGGTGGTGGTATCGGCGGCGGCGGCGGGGCCGGCCAGCAGCAGGGCCAAGGCCCATGGCAGGGTGGAGCGGACTGCGGATCGCATGGACAACCTCCCTGACCCGAAGGTCTGTTGAACAGGGCGAGGGCGGTGCGGGGGCACCGCGCTGACGTCAGTATCCCCAGAGTCGAGCCAGTAAGTGTCTGTATTCCGTGAGAAAAATGCGTGGCAAAAGGCCAATCGCATCACGTTTTCACATTCCTTGCCGGAACCGTGCATTGCCGTGACGGCCAGTTGGGTGGCGTTCGTTCAGATTGCGGCCGGATCGGCGATAATGGGTGCCATGAGCGTGAATCTGAAAACCCCGCAGGAAATCGAGATGATGCGCATCGCCGGCCGCCTGGCCAGCGAAGTGCTGGACATCGTCACCCCCCACGTCAAGCCCGGTGTCACCACCGAGGAGCTGGACCGCATCTGCCACGATCACATCGTGAACGTGCAGGGCGCTACTCCGGCCAACGTCGGCTACCGCGGCTTCCCCAAGACCGTGTGCACCTCGGTCAACAATGTCATCTGCCACGGCATCCCCAGCGAAGGGAAGGTGCTGAAGGACGGCGACATCATCAACATCGACGTCACCGTCATCAAGGATGGCTGGCACGGCGATACCAGCCGCATGTACTTCGTCGGCACGCCGTCGGTGATGGCCCGCCGCCTGGTGGAAGCCACCTACGAAGCCATGTGGCGCGGCATCCGTGCCGTGCGACCGGGCGCCACCCTGGGCGATATCGGCCATGCCATCCAGAGCTATGCCGAAGGCGAGCGTTTCAGCGTGGTGCGCGAGTACTGCGGCCATGGCATCGGCAAGGTCTACCACGATGAACCGCAGGTGGTGCATTACGGCCGCCCGGGCCAGGGCCTGGTGCTGCAGCCGGGCATGACCTTCACCATCGAGCCGATGATCAACGAGGGCACCCGCTACAACAAGGTGCTGCCCGATGGCTGGACCGTGGTGACCAAGGACCGCAAGCTGTCGGCACAGTGGGAGCACATGATCGCGGTCACCGAGACCGGCGTGGACGTGCTGACCCTGTCGCCCGGCGAATCGCAGGTCGCCTGACCATGCTGCCGGCGGGTTCTCTGCTGGACGCGCCGGCCGATTCGCTTGACGATCCCGAATGGGCGTCTGCCGCACGGCAGGCGCTGCAGCAGGCCGATGCGCGGCTGTACCGGCGCTTCGACCAGGGCGACAACATCGAGCGGTTGATCGCGCTGCGCGCACGCGCTGCCGATCACCTGATCCGCCTGGCCTGGCAGCGCTGCGTGCCGACCGACAGTGGCCTGTCCCTCTTTGCAGTGGGCGGCTACGGGCGCGGCGAACTGTTCCCGCGCTCGGACATCGATCTGCTGGTGTTCGGTGAATCGTCCGCGCAGATGGCGCACGAAGCGGCGTTGTCGCGGCTGTTCGCCTTGTTGTGGGATTGCGGCCTGGCAGTCAGCCACGCGGTGCGCTCGGCCGCCCAGTGCCGCGAGGCGGCGGCCGACCAGACCGTGCTGACTGCGTTGATCGAAGCACGTCCGATCCTGGCCGACGAGGGCGCGCGCCGCGCGCTGCGTGCGGCCGTGGACGACCGTGAGCTGTGGCCGGCGCGGGCCTTCTTCCTGGCCAAGCTGGACGAACTGCGGGGGCGCCACGAGCGCTTCGGCGACACCGCCGACAACCTGGAGCCGGATCTGAAGGATGGCCCCGGCGGCCTGCGCGATCTGAACACGCTGGGCTGGATGGCGCTGCGCGCGTTCGGCGTGCGTGACCTGGAAGCGCTGGTCGGTCTGGGCCACCTGGGGGCCGATGAAGCCGCTGCGCTGAAGCGCGAACGTGCGGTGCTGGCGCGGCTGCGGTTCGGCCTGCATCTGGTCGCACGACGCCCCGAAGAGCGCCTGCGCTTCGATTACCAGAAGACCCTGGCCGCGCGCCTGGGCTTCGAAGACGACGCCGAGAACCTGGGCGTCGAGAAGATGATGCAGGGCTTCTACCGCGCCGCATCGGTGGTGCGGCGTATCAGTGACCGCCTGCTGCAGCGCTTTGAGGAACAGTTCGATGGCGAAGCGCAGCCGGAACCGCTGACCGTTGGTTTTTCCCTGCGCCGTGGCTATCTGGCCGCCAACGAGGCCGACTGGCCGTGCGGCGATATCGGCCAGGTGTTCGCCCTGTTTGCCGGCTGGGCCAACAACCCGCAGGTGCGTGGCCTGCATTCGTTGACCGCGCGCGCGCTGGCCGAATCGCTGCCGGTGCTGCCGGCCTACGACCAGGCCGACGCCGATGCACGCGAACAGTTCATGGCCCTGCTGCGTGGACAGCGCCCGGTCGACACACTTTCGCGCATGGCCCGGCTGGGCGTGCTCGGCCAGTGGATCCCGGCCTTCGCCCAGGTCAGCGGGCGCATGCAGTTCGACCTGTTCCATGTCTACACCGTCGACCAGCACACGCTGATGGTCCTGCGCAACATCGGCCTGTTTGCCAGCAGCCGCGCCGATGAGCGTTTCTCCATCGCCCATGAAGTGTGGCCGCGCCTGCGCAAGCCGGAGCTGCTGCTGTTGGCCGGCCTGTTCCATGACATCGCCAAGGGCCGCGGCGGCGACCATTCCGAACTGGGCGCGGTCGATGCGCGTGCGTTCTGCCATGCCCATGCGCTGAGCGGCAGCGATACCGAACTGGTGGCCTGGCTGGTGGAACAGCACCTGCGCATGTCGGTGACCGCGCAGAAGCAGGACATCGCCGATCCGGTGGTGATCCATCGCTTCGCCACCCTGGTGGGCAGCCGCGACCGCCTGGACTATCTGTACCTGCTGACCTGCGCCGACATTGCCGGCACCAGCCCCAAGCTGTGGAACGCGTGGAAGGATCGGCTGCTGGCCGATCTCTACTTCGCTACCCGGCGCGCGCTGCGTGATGGCCTGGAGCACCCGATGCCGGCCGCCGAACGCGTGGCCGAAGCGCGCGACAGCGTGCGCGCGCTGGTGCGCGAACAGGGCTACGACGATGCCACCATCGATCGCCAGTTCGCGGTGATGCCCGATGAAGGCTTCATGCGCCTGCGCCCGGAACAGCTGGCCTGGCAGGCGGCGGCACTGGTGCCGATCAAGCAGGGCCACACCCTGGTGAAGGTGCGCCGGATCAGTGTCGATGACCCCGCGCTGGAAGTGTTCGTGCATTCGCCGGACCGGGATGGCCTGTTCGCCGCCATCGTGATGACCCTGGACCGCAAGGGCTACGGCATCCACCGCGCGCGCGTGCTGGACGGGCCGTCCGACACCATCTTCGATACCTTTGAAGTGAGCCCGGCCGACAGCTTTGCCGATGGCAGCAGCGCCAATCTGGAAGTGGCACTGCGCGAGGCGCTGGGCGGCGATCTGGCACGCCTGCGGCCGTCGCGCCGGGCCGTGCCGCGGCAGCTGCGCCACTTCCGTTTCGCCCCGCGCATCGAGTTCCGCGACGAGCCCGGCGCCACCCGTTTCGCCCTGGTTGCCCCCGACCGCCCCGGCCTGCTGGCCGACGTGGCGTTCGTGCTGCGCAACCAGGGTCTGCGTGTGCATGACGCACGCATTGCCACGTTCGGCGAACGCGCCGAAGACACCTTCGTGATCAGTGACGAACACGACCTCCCCCTGACTGAACCTGCCCGGCAGCAGCTGCATGACGCGATGCTGGCCTGCCTGGACCCTGATCGAAACGCCGGAGACACCGCCTGATGGCCACCAAGCCCGCCAAGAAGACCGCCGCCACCGCCAAGGGCGCAGCGCCGAAGAAAACCGCTGCCGCCGCGACGGCCGCCAAGAAGACTGCTGCACCGGCGAAGAAGGCGGCGGTGGTGAAAACGCCGGCGGCAAAGAAGCCGGCGGTGAAGAAGGCTGCGGCCAAGAGCGCCGAGGTTGCCCGTGCCGAAACCATCGCCCGCAAGTCGCTGCGCAAGCCGCAGGTGCCGGGCGTGGAAGAGCTGAAGTTCGGCATCGAGAGCGCCTTCGAGCGCCGCGCCACGCTGACCCTGCACGAGCTGGAAGGCTCGACCCGGCCGCTGGTGAACCGCGTGATCGACGGCCTGGAAACGGGCGAATTCCGTGTGGCCGAGCCCGACGGGCAGGGCGGCTGGAAGGTCAACGAATGGCTGAAGAAGGCCGTGCTGCTGTACTTCCGTGTCAACGACATGGCCGTGGTCGATGCGCGCCCGGCGCCGTTCTGGGACAAGGTGGAATCGCGCTTTGCCGGCTATGACGAGGCGAAGTTCCGCCGCGCCGGCGTGCGCGTGGTGCCCGGTGCGATCGCCCGCCGTGGCACGTACTTCGGCAAGGACGTGGTGCTGATGCCGAGCTTCACCAACATCGGCGCCTACGTGGGCGAAGGCACCATGGTCGACACCTGGGCCACCGTGGGCTCCTGCGCGCAGATCGGCCAGCACTGCCACCTGTCCGGCGGTGCCGGTATCGGCGGCGTGCTGGAACCGCTGCAGGCCAGCCCGACCATCATCGAAGACCACTGCTTCATCGGTGCGCGTTCGGAAGTGGTGGAAGGCGTGGTGGTCGGCCACCACAGCGTGATCGGCATGGGCGTGTTCCTCAGCCAGAGCACCCGCATCTACAACCGCGCTACCGGCGAGATCAGCTACGGCTACATTCCGCCGTACAGCGTGGTGGTGTCCGGTTCGCTGCCCAGCAAGGACGGCACCCACTCGCTGTACTGCGCGGTGATCGTCAAGCAGGTCGATGCCAAGACCCGCAGCAAGACCAGCGTGAACGATCTGCTGCGCGGCCTGGCCGACTGAGCGGGGCGCCTGCATGACCACCACCGTCTACGGCCTGAAGAACTGCGACACCTGCAAGAAGGCCACCAAGTGGCTGGACCGCTTCGGCGTGGCGTACACCTTCGTTGACTACCGCGACCACAAGCCCAGCCCGGAAACCCTGCTGGAATGGGCCGCGCAGCTGGGCGGCCTGGCCGCAATGGTCAACAAGTCGTCCACCACCTGGCGGCAGCTGCCGGACAACCGCAAGGCGGCCGATTCGGAAGCAGAGTGGAAGCTGCTGCTGCGCGAGTACCCGCAGCTGATCAAACGGCCGCTGGTGGTGACCGCCGATGGCATGGTCAGCCAGGGCTTCAGCGACAACGGCTTCAAGGCGCGCTTCGGCGTGGGCGGCGCGTGAGCGCCGTCCTTGACCTGGCCTGCGAGCTGATCGCGCGGCCGTCGGTCACCCCCGACGATGCCGGTTGCCAGGCGCTGCTGGGCGATCGCCTGGCCGCCGCCGGCTTCCACTGCGAGCACCTGCGCCTGGGCGAGGTCGACAACCTGTGGGCCACGCACGGCAGCGGCGCGCCGGTGCTGGTGCTGCTGGGCCACACCGACGTGGTGCCGCCGGGCCCGCGCGAGGCGTGGCAGAGCGATCCGTTCGTGCCGCAGATCCGTGAGGGCGTGCTGTACGGGCGTGGCGCGGCCGACATGAAGGGCAGCGTGGCTGCGTTCGTGGTGGCCGCCGAGCAGTTCGTTGCCGCCCATCCCGACCACCCCGGCACGCTGGCCGTGCTGCTGACCAGTGACGAAGAAGGCGATGCCATCGATGGCGTGCGCCACGTCGCGCGTCTGTTCGCCGAACGCGGGCAGCGCATCGACTGGTGCATCACCGGCGAGCCGTCGTCCACCGCAACGCTGGGCGACCTGCTGCGCGTTGGCCGTCGTGGCAGCCTGTCGGCGAAGCTGCAGGTGCAGGGCGTGCAGGGCCACGTGGCCTACCCGGACAAGGCGCGCAACCCGATCCACCAGGCGGCGCCGGCGCTGGCCGAACTGAGCGCGCGGCGCTGGGACGAGGGCTATGAGAGCTTCCCGCCGACCAGCCTGCAGATCTCCAACATCCACGCCGGTACCGGTGCCAACAACGTGATTCCCGGCGTGCTGGAGGTGGATTTCAACATCCGCTACAACCCGCACTGGGACGCCCCGAAACTGGAAGCGGAGATCGGCGCGCTGCTCGACCGCCACGGCCTGCAGTACAGCCTGAAGTGGCACCGCAGCGGTGAACCGTTCTACACCCCGGAAGGCACCCTGCGTGCCACCGCGCGTGCGGTGCTGGCAGAGCACATCGGCCGGGCGCCGGAAGAAAGCACCGGTGGCGGTACCTCCGATGCACGTTTCATCGCGCCGCTGGGCGCACAGTGCATCGAAGTGGGGCCGGTGAATGCCAGCATCCACCAGGTGGACGAGAACGTGCGCGTGGACGAGCTGGACGCGTTGCCCGGGCTGTACCAGCGCCTGCTGGAACGCCTGCTGGCCTGATCCTGCGCCTGCACTGGCCGGTGCCCGTTGCCGGGCGCCGGCCGTGCTTCATTCCCCGATCACGTCAGCCCACGATCAAACCAAACGCGGCCATGGCTGCAGCCGCCTGCGCATGCGAGATGCGCGCCTTGCGGAAGTGCTTGGCGTCCATCACGTTCAGGCCGCTGATATCGGTATCACGCAGGTCGGCGCCATCGAAGCGGGCCAGCCGTGCCTGCACGTTGCGCAGGCTGCCGCCCTCGAACACCGCATCGCGGAAGTCGCAGCCGGAGACATCGGCTTCGGAAAAATCATTGCCGCACAACTGCGCCTTGCGGAATGACAGCCCGCGCAGGTCGGCGCTGACCAGCAGGCACTCGCGGAACGACAGCAGCCAGCCACCGGCCTCCTGCAGCTGCGCACCGGTCAGCTTGCACCCCAGGAACTGCACCGACGACAGCGTCGCGCGCCGCCAGTGACTGTTGTTCAGATCGCAGTGTTCAAAGCGCGAATCGCTGAGCAGGGCCGAGGTGAAATCCGCAGCCGCGCCACGGCAGCGGCTCCACTGCGTTTCCTCCAGCGAGGCCGCCAGCCACTGCGAACCGCCCAGCGCGCATTGGTCGAACTGGAACCCGTCCATGTCCAGCCGTGAGAAATCGCCATGCTCGAACGAACATTCGTCGAAGCGTGCTGCGCGCGGATGCGCGGCGACGATCGCCTGCATGCGCGCGCGATCGATGGTTTCGCCATGGAAACGCGCCGGGGCCATGTGTACTGCCGTTGGTTCAGAGCAACGTCCATTCTCGCCAACCCGGCGCCGCAGGGGCAGTCTTGCGGTGCCCGCGCGGGTGTGTACAGCGTGGCGGCTATTCCGAGAAATTGAACATCGGCGGCTCCACCGCACGCTGCCAGTACGACGGTGCGGCCATGTAGAAGCGCTGTGCTTCGGCGCGCGCGAACCAGGCCGCGGCGGCATCGCGGTCGCGCGGCACGCCCGGCGCGCCGCGGCCCAGCAGCAGCCCGGCGAAGTACTGGCCAAAGACATGGCCGTGCTCGCCGGCCTGCTGGTACAGCCGCAGCGCCTGCGCCGGATCACGCGGCAGGCCCACGCCACGTTCCAGCACGGCGCCCAGATCCACCTGGGCATCGGCATCGCCACGGGCGGCGCGCTGCTGCAGCTTCACGACCTGCGCGTGCGGCGTGCCGTCCTGCGTTGCCAGTGCGGCCGGCAGGCCGGACGCGCGGGACGGCAGGCGCTTGTAGACCATCTGCCGCAGGTCCCAGCGCAGTGCCTGTGCGGCGTCGCCACGCTGCCGGTAGGCCTGGGCCAGCTCAGCGAACGCATAGGGATTGCCATGGCGGGCGGCGGCCAGATACCAGCGCTCGCCCCGCCGCCACGACGCACGGATTGCCGGTGCGGTGACCACGTCGGGCGCCGTGCCGTGGCGCAGCGTGCCCGCGCTCCAGATCCGCCCCAGCGCCACTTCGGCCCGGGTGTTGTGGAACGTCCACGGCTGTGCGGCGGCCGCCCGGGCGTACAGGTCCAGCGCACGTGGGTCATTGCGCACCTCGAAGTACTCGGCGGCGCTGAAGGCGCTCTCGAAGCGACCATCGCCGGCCTCGCGTTCCCAGGTCGCGGCCAGTGCGGGCGGCGTGCGCGGCGCTGAACTGCTGCAGGCGCCCAGGGCGAGCACGCAGGCCAGGGCGAACAGGTGGGGCAGGGGGCATCCAGTGCGGTGCTGCATTCCAGTGGTCGATCCATGGCGGGGGCGCAGTATGCCGTTGCGCTGCTGTCTGCGGCCTGCACTGGTTGCCGACGCAACTGTTGCGCCCGTCGGAAAAGCCGGGTAGCTTCAATCCCATGTCGATCCGCCTGGCCACCGCCGTCAATACCAACCGCAATAATCTGCGCGCGAATAATCGTGCGCGGCCGATGCGGGACTGCGCCCTGGGTAGATAGACAGCTTCATACGCCCGGACACCAGAAAACCCGCATCGGTCGATGCGGGTTTTTTTGTGCCCGGGCGCCGCCTGCCCGGGCCTGGTTGGCCGGTCGAACACCTTCCCCCCGTGTAATCCCCCACAACAGGAGCCCTCCCATGTGTTCGATCTTCGGCATCTTCGGCCTGCAGGCCGGTGACGATCTTCCCGCCCTGCGCCGCCACGCGCTGGAACTGTCGCAGCGGCAGCGCCACCGCGGCCCGGACTGGAGCGGGGTATACCTGGACGACGGCGCACTGCTGGTGCACGAGCGCCTGGCCATCGTCGACCCGGCCGGCGGTTCGCAGCCGCTGCTGTCGGCCGACGGGCAGCTGGCGCTGGCAGTGAACGGCGAAATCTACAACCACCAGGCGCTGAAGGCGGGCCTGACCCAGCCCTACGATTTCCAGACCGGTTCGGACTGCGAAGTGATCAACGCGCTGTACCGGCAGGGTGGCGCGCCGGCGCAGTGGCTGGAGCAGATCAACGGCATCTTTGCCTTCGCCCTGTGGGACCGCGATGCCGGCCGCGTGCTGGTTGCCCGCGATCCGATCGGCGTGGTGCCGCTGTATTGGGGCCACGATGCGCAGGGCCGCTTGCGCGTGGCCTCGGAAATGAAGGCGCTGGTGGACACCTGTGCCGACGTGGCGCAGTTCCCGCCGGGCCATTACTACGACAGCGCCAGCGGCGAACTGGTCCGCTATTACCAGCAACCGTGGCGCGACTACGCCGATGTGGAAGGGCGCCAGGCCGACCTGGCCGAGCTGCGCCAGGCCTTCGAACAGGCGGTGGAACGCCAGCTGATGAGCGACGTGCCCTACGGCGTGCTGCTGTCCGGTGGCCTGGATTCATCGCTGGTGGCGGCGGTGGCCGCACGCTTTGCCCGCCGCCGCATCGAAGATGGCGGCCAGAGTGAAGCCTGGTGGCCGCGCCTGCACTCCTTCGCCATCGGCCTGCAGGGATCGCCGGACCTGGCCGCCGCGGCGGTGGCCGCCGAAGCGCTGGGCACCGTGCACCATGGTTTCGAATACACCTTCGAAGAAGGCCTGGACGTGCTGCCGGAAGTGATCCGCCACATCGAAACCTACGATGTGACCACCATCCGCGCGTCCACCCCGATGTTCCTGCTGGCACGGCGGATCAAGGCGATGGGGGTGAAGATGGTGCTGTCCGGTGAAGGCAGCGATGAAATCTTCGGCGGCTACCTGTACTTCCACAAGGCACCCGATGCGCGCGAATTCCACCAGGAACTGGTGCGCAAGCTCGATGCCCTGCACAACTACGATTGCCTGCGTGCCAACAAGTCGATGATGGCCTGGGGCGTGGAGCCGCGCGTGCCGTTCCTGGACCGCCAGTTCCTGGACGTGGCGATGCGTTTCGACGCCGCGCACAAGATGGTCGGCGCCGGTTTCGGTGGCCGCCGCATCGAGAAGGCGGTGCTGCGCGAGGCCTTCGATGGCTACCTGCCCGACAGCATCCTGTGGCGGCAGAAGGAGCAGTTCAGTGACGGCGTGGGCTACGGCTGGATCGATGGACTGAAGGCGCATGCCGAAGCGCAGGTGAGTGACCGCGTGCTGGCGGCGGCCGACAAGCGCTTCCCGCACAACCCGCCGCAGACCAAGGAGGCGTACTACTACCGGCATCTGTTCGAGCAGTTCTTCCCCAGCCACGCGGCGGCGGAAACCGTGCCGGGCGGCAAGTCCATTGCCTGCTCTTCGCCAGCGGCCATCGCCTGGGATGCCAGCTTCGCCGCCGCCGCCGATCCGTCCGGCCGCGCCATCGCCGGCGTGCACGAACAGGCCCTGGCCTGATCGATGACCGGTAGCGCCGGGCCATGCCCGGCGCAAGCACGTATCATCGGCCCTCTGCGCATTGGGGAATGTTCATGGACGTACAGGACGGAGGCCACGCGCCGCCGATGAAATGGGGTTGGCGCTACCTGGCCTGGGCCGGTCTGCCGCTGCTGGCCGGCCTGCTGCTGGCGCGCTATGCCGGCCCGGGCGTGCCTGCGGCGGCGGCCAAGGCCGAAGCCGTGGTCGGGGCCGACTGGGCCCATCACCTGACCTCCCCGCTGGGGCTGTTCCTGCTGCAGCTGCTGGTGCTGCTGCTGGTGGCCAAGGGCGCGGGCGCGCTGCTCAAGCGCCTGGGGCAGCCGGCGGTGATCGGTGAAATGGCCGCCGGCCTGATGATGGGGCCGCTGGTGCTGGGCAGTCTGCTTCCGCAGGTCCATGGCCTGCTGTTTCCGGCCGCCTCGCTGGGGCCGCTGGGTATGCTCAGCCAGTTGGGCGTGCTGATGTTCCTGCTGGTGGCCGGTGCCGAACTGGACCTGGGCGCGCTGCGCGGGCGCCGCCGGTTCGCCTTCACCGTCAGCCATGCCGGCATTGCCGTGCCGTTCGTGCTGGGCGTGCTGCTGGCGGTGTGGCTGTACCCGCAGCATGGGCCGCAGGGCGTGGGATTCACCGCGTTCGCGCTGTTCGTGGGCGTGTCGATGAGCATTACCGCCTTCCCGGTGCTGCTGCGCATCCTGGCCGACCGTGGCATCACCCACAGCCCGTTGGGGCAGACCGCCATTGCCTGCGCCGCACTGGGCGATGCCACCGCGTGGTGCCTGCTGGCGCTGATCGTGGCCGCCGCGCAGGCCACCGGCTGGCTGACGGCCAGCCTGAACCTGGTCTGCGTGGTGCTGTTCGTGGCGATCATGCTGGGCGTGGTCAAGCCCTGGTTCGCCCGCCAGCAAGTCACCGCGGGGCGCGAGGGACGCTGGCTGCTGGGCATCCTGCTGCTGGCCCTGGCCAGCGCGCTGGTGACCGAAGTGCTGGGCATCCACGCGTTGTTCGGTGCGTTCGCCGCGGGTGTGGCGGTGTCGTCCAACGAGCAGCTGCGGCACCTGCTGATGGCGCGGGTGGAACCGTTCGCGGTGACCCTGCTGCTGCCGCTGTTCTTTGCCATGACCGGCCTGCGCATGCGCGCCGACGCGCTGCAGACCCAGGACATCGTGTTGTGCCTGGTGGTGATTGCGGTGGCCACGGTGGGCAAGCTGCTGGGCACCTTCAGTGCCGCGCGCAGCACCGGCATGCCCAGCCGTGAGGCCTGGCGTCTTGGCGCACTGATGAACACCCGCGGTTTGATGGAGCTGATCGTGCTGAACCTGGGCTACGAACTGGGCCTGCTGGGCGATCGTCTGTTCGCGGTGCTGGTGATCATGGCGCTGGTGACCACCGCGATGACCGGACCGCTGTTGAACCTGATCGAGCGCCGCCGCGCGCCCCGGTAGCGTCGAGCTTGCTCGACTTCCGCAGTTGTAGAGTCGAGCTTGCTCGACTGAACCAGGTCCAGCAACAAAAGCAGTCGAGCAAGCTCGACTCTACGTTCAAAGCAGTCGAGCAAGCTCGACTCTACGTAGAAGGTGGTCGAGCAAGCTCGACGCTACGGTTGCCGCGCCGGCAGCAGGGTCATCGTGTGTTGCGCGGGGCCGGGCAGGAACGGGGTCGGGCGGCCGTGTACCCAGTCTTCGTGGCCGGCGCCCCAGTACGGCGACAGCGGGTGCCCGCTCTGCCCGCCGGGCATGTGCACGATGCCGTCGGCCTCGTGGCCGGGCGACACCACCATGCGCTGCGATGCGCCGAAGTTCGGCCCCTGCACACGCGGCATGTCGCGGTCGCCGGGCAGCGGATCGGCCGGCATGCACAGCCAACGCTGGGCGAAGGCGGGCAGGGCACGTGCCACTGGCTGGCAGATGGCCGCGGTGTTGCGTTCGCCCCAGGTGCGCTGCTGCAGCGGCCCTTGCCGCGACAGGTCGGCCTCCAGGTCGCGCGCGGCCGTGGCCAGCAGGTCGTCCCAGCTGGCCACGCCCGCTGGCAGCAGATTCGCCGGGCGCTGTTCCAGCATCGGCCAGACCACGCCTTCCAGCTGCGCCAGCCGCGGCGGCAGGAAGTCATCGCCCAGGCGCGCCTTGGCCGGGGCCAGCAGGGCGCCCTCCACGGCATCCAACACATTGCCGCGGAAGCCGCGGGTGATGCGGTAGCTGACCGAATCCACCGACGCGCGTCCATCCCAGTGCGCGTTGGCTGCATGCAGCCGCTGCAGCGCGGGGTCACTGCTGTTGGCGGTGACCGCCTGCAGCAGCGCCCACCAGCGCTGCAGGAACACCGCGCGATCATCCAGCTGGATGGCCAGCAGCGCGTGTTCGTCGAAGCGATCGCGCGCGACCAGCAGGTCACGGATCTGCTGGCCCCGTGCGCCGAGGTCGTAGCCACCGTTGCCGACGGTGGCCAGTCGTTGCTCATCCACGACCCGGCTGTTGGCGGTCCACAGCCGGTGGTTGGGCGGGTCGAGCAGCGCCGGTGCCGCATCGCTGCGGATGCCCCAGGGCGCGCAGTCGGGCGTGTCCGGGTTGTCGTTGAAGCCCTGCGGCAGGCAGCCCAGGCCACGGTCAGGACGTGCGCCCACCAGGCGCCAGGCGATCCGCCCGCTGCGATCGGCAATGACCAGGTTCTGCGCCGGGATGCCGGCGTGGTCGGCCACCTTCAACGCCTGGTCCAGGTCACCGGCGCGGGCCATGTCGGCGAAATCCATGCGCACCGCACCGGGTAGCTGCGCGACCCAGCGCAGGGCGTCGCCGCTGCCGTCTGCATGCGTGTGCACGATCGGTCCCCAGGCGGTTTCGCGCACCGGGAAGCGCACGGCCGCTTGGCCGGCCACGTCGATGCGTTCCTCGTGCACGGTCACCGTGGCATCGGCCGGTTCGCGGCGGAAGTCGGCCGTATCGATGTAGCTGTTGGTGAAGCCCCAGGCCACGTGCCCATTGCTGCCGACGATGACGGCCGGTACGCCGGGCAGCGAGAAGCCGCTGATATCGACCTGGCCACCGGGCGCGTCGGGATCGGGATAGCGCAGTCGCACGCGGAACCAGAGCGCCGGCGCGCGCAGACCCAGATGCATGTCGTCGGCCACGATGGCGCGGCCATCAGCGGTGAGGGTGCCATCGACGGCGAAGTTGTTGCTGCCCACCGCATCGGCGTCGGCCGCAGCGGCAGCCGGTGCCGCCTGCAGGCTGCGCAGGTCCAGCTGGGTGGCGTCAGGCAGTGCCGCGTTGCCGCGCGGTTCGCCCAGCAGCGGCGCATCCCACTGGCTGCCATCGTGGGCCAGCAGCGCGTACAGCGCCGGCGGCACCACCGTGCGGATGCGCGCCAGCGCCAGTTCGTTCTGGTTGGCCGGGTCCTGCAGGTCGGCATACATGGCCAGCCCGGCCAGCACGCTGTCGCTGGCCTGCCACGGCTGTGGCGCCTGGCGCAGCAGCAGGTAGGCCCAAGGCCGCACCGGCAGCGCGGCCAGCCCTTCGTTCACGCCGGCCACGTAGGCCTGCACCACCGCCGGTTGGCTGCCCAGCGCCTGCGCACGATGGGCGTCGGTGCGTGCGCGCAGGCGATGCACGCGCATGCGCTTGTCGGCCTCGATCGCGGCTGGGCCGAACAGCGCCGCCAGTTCGCCGGCGGCACTGCGCCGCATCAGGTCCATTTCGAAGTAACGCTCCTGCGCGTGCACGCGGCCCAGTGCGCGCATGGCGTCGGCCTGGTTGGCCGCAGTGATGGTGACCACGCCCCGCGCGTCACGGTCCACGCTGACCGCCGCGGACAGGCCGGGCAGGGCGCGTTCGCCATCCAGGTCGGCCAGGCTGCCGCGCAGCAGCAGCCAGATCGCCAGGCTGGACAGTACCGCCAGAGCCAGCACACACCACAACAACCGCAGCAGCCAACGACGCATGGACAGGGGCCTGTGAGCAGGTGAACCCCGATTCTAGCCACCGCCGGTGTCCGGGCGCATCGCGAGCGCAACTGCGACTGATTCTGATTAGATCACCGTGATTGCAGATGGGGCACCATGGGCGCCATCGATTCACAGGAGCTCCCCCCATGAAAGGCAATCCGGACGTCATCGCCTGCCTGAAGGAACTACTGCGCGGCGAACTTGCTGCCCGCGACCAGTACTTCATCCATTCCCGCCGCTACGAGGACCAGGGCCTGTTCGCGCTGTACGAACGCCTGAACCACGAGATGGAAGAGGAAACCCAGCACGCCGATGCCCTGCTGCGTCGCATCCTGTTCCTGGGCGGCGACCCGGACATGCGTCCGCACGCCAGCGAGCCGGGCAAGACCGTGGAAGAGATGCTGCAGAAGGATCTGGATACCGAGTACGCCGTGCGCAACAACCTGGCGGCCGGCATGAAGCTGTGCGAGGAAAACGGCGACTACGTCAGCCGCGACATCCTGCTGGCGCAGCTGAAGGACACCGAAGAAGACCACGCCTGGTGGCTGGAACAGCAGCTGGGCCTGATCAAGCGCATCGGCCTGGAGCTGTACCAGCTGAGCAAGATCGAAAGCGGCGGCGCCCCGGCGCATTGATCCGCAGGTGGCGCCGGGCGATGCCCGGCTGCCTCGCTTCATGTAGAGCCGAGCCATGCTCGGCTGCTGTTGGATCCGAGTCGAGCATGGCTCGACTCTACAACGTTCTGTCGCCCGCCAGCACCGGAGCACCGCGCGCCAGCTCTCGCCAGCCAGCCGCTCCACCGCCCGCCAGCAGACACGAAAAAGCCGGGGATTGCCCCGGCTTTTTCGTGTCTGCTGGCCGCCGGGGCGTGTCAACCAAGGTTGACACCTACCGAAGCGGGAGGCCGGGGGCCTGGGGTCAGAGCCCTTTCCGTGGGAAAGGGATCCGACCCCGCTGCGTCATTCCACCGACAAGCCTTCCACCTTCTGCCAGCCGCGCGGCAGCAGGTGGCCGCGGGTGGCGCGGGCGCCCAGGTAGGCTTCCAGTTCGTTGAACTTCAGGCCCATGGTGCGCTGGCCGCTGCGCACCTGCAGGGTCTGGCCCGGGCTGATGGCCACCACGGCCACCACGCGCTCGGTGGCGAGCTTGGCCTTGGGGATCTCGATGATCTTGTTGCCCTTGCCCTTGTCCAGTTCCGGCAGGTCGCTGGCGGTGATCGCCAGCAGGTTGCCCGAGCTGGTGACCGCCACGATGCGGTCGGTGGCCACGTTGGCCACCACCGCCGGGGTCAGTACCGACGAGCCGGCCGACAGGTTCAGCATGGCCTTGCCGGCCTTGTTGCGGCCGATCAGGTTCTCGAAGCGGGTAACGAAGCCATAGCCGTGGGTGGACGCCAGCACGAAGCGGGTGTCCGGCTCGGCGCTGGCCAGGGTGACGAAGCTGGTGCCCGGCGCCGGCGAGAAGCGGCCGGTGAGCGGTTCACCGTTGCCGCGCGCCGAGGGCAGGGTATGCACCGGCGTGGAATAGGCGCGGCCTTCGCTGTCGAGGAAGGCGACCTGCTGGGTGCTGCGCGCGCGCACCGCGCCCTGCAGGGCGTCGCCATCGCGGTAGGACAGGGCGGACGCATCGACGTCGTGGCCCTTGGCGGCACGGATCCAGCCCTTCTCCGACAGCACCACGGTCATCGGCTCGCTGGGCACCAACTCGGTTTCGTCGATGGCCTGCGCGGCCTGGCGCTGCACCAGCGGCGAACGGCGTGCATCGCCGAACTTCTTCGCGTCGGCCTGCAGCTCGTCGCGGATCAGCTTCTTCAGCTTGGCCTTGCTGTCCAGGATGGCAAGGATCTTCTCGCGCTCCTTGGCCAGCTCGTCCTGCTCGCCGCGGATCTTCATTTCTTCCAGGCGGGCCAGCTGCTTCAGCTTGGTTTCCAGGATGTACTCGGCCTGGTCTTCGGACAGGCCGAAGCGCGCGATCAGCGCCGCCTTCGGTTCGTCCTCGGTACGGATGATGTGGATCACCTCGTCCAGGTTCAGGAACGCCACCAGCAGGCCTTCCAACAGGTGCAGGCGGCGCTCGACCTTCTGCAGGCGGTGCTGCAGGCGGCGGGTGACGGTGCTGCTGCGGAATGCCAGCCACTCGCTCAGCAGGGTCTTCAGGTTCTTCACCTGCGGACGCCCGTCCAGGCCGATCACGTTGAGGTTGACGCGGTAGCTGCGCTCCATGTCGGTGGTGGCGAACAGATGGCCCATCAGCTGTTCGGCGTCCACGCGGTTCGAGCGCGGCACCAGCACCACGCGCACCGGGTTGGCGTGGTCGGATTCATCGCGGATGTCTTCCAGCCACGGCAGCTTCTTGGCGCGCATCTGTGCGGCGATCTGTTCGATCACCTTCGACGGCGACACCTGGAACGGCAGCGCGGTCACCACGATGTTGTTGGCTTCCTTGGTGAAGGTCGCACGCGCACGCACGCTGCCGTTGCCGGTTTCGTACATGTTGCGAAGGTCGTTGGCCGCGGTGATGATCTCGGCGTTGGACGGATAGTCCGGGCCCTTCACGTGTTCGCACAGGTCGCGCACGCTGGCGTCGGGGTCATCGAGCAGGTGCAGCAGGGCGCTGACGATCTCGTTGAGGTTGTGCGGCGGCACGTCGGTGGCCATGCCCACGGCAATGCCGGTGGTGCCGTTCAGCAGCAGGTGCGGCAGCCGCGCCGGCATCCAGGTCGGTTCCTGCAGGGTGCCGTCGAAGTTCGGCGCCCAGTCGGTGGTGCCCTGGCCCAGTTCGCCCAGCAGCACTTCGGCGATCGGGGTCAGCTTGGATTCGGTGTAGCGCATGGCCGCGAACGACTTCGGGTCGTCGCTGGAACCGAAGTTGCCCTGGCCTTCGATCAGCGGGTAGCGGTACGAGAACGGCTGGGCCATCAGCACCAGTGCTTCGTAGCAGGCGCTGTCGCCGTGCGGGTGGTACTTACCGATGACGTCACCGACGGTGCGCGCGGACTTCTTCGGCTTGGACGCGGCATTCAGGCCCAGCTCGCTCATCGAATAGATGATGCGGCGCTGCACCGGCTTCAGGCCGTCGCCGATGAACGGCAGGGCGCGGTCCAGGACCACGTACATGGAGTAGTCGAGGTAAGCGCGTTCGGCGTACTCGCGCAGCGGCAGTTGTTCGAAACCGTGGAACACGGGGCGGGCAAGTTCGGTCATGCGGCGTTGTTACCTATGTCGGGAGGCGAAGACGGCGGTCGGCGCTCTCAATACGCTGATTATCCGGATGCGGCGGGGGATGCCAAGCCACGCGCAGGGTCCAGGGTCGATTCCAGGCCGTTGCCGACCCGGGCCAGGTAGCGGCCGGGGGGCAGGCCGAAGTGGCGGCGGAACACGGTGACGAAGGCGCTGGCGCTGCTGAAGCCCAGTGCGTGGGCGATGTCGGCCACGCTGTGGCCTTCGCTCAGGCGGCGCAGGGCTTCGGCAAGGCGCGCCTGCTGCCGCCATTGGGCGAAGCTGAGGGTGGTCTCGTCGCGGAAGTGGCGGGTCAGGCTGCGCGGCGACAGCCCGGCCCAGTGCGCCCAGTCGGCCAGGCTGCGCTCATCGGACGGTTCGGCCAGCAGCTGCGAGGCGATCTTCAGCAGGCGCCGGTCGCGCGGCATCGGCAGGTGCATGCGCTGGCGGGGCGCGTTGCGGATCTCGTCCAGCATCACCTGGATGATGTGGCGACGGTCCTCGCTGCCTTCGTATTCCAGCGGCCATTCACAGATCCGCTCGGCCACCGCCTGGGCCAGACGGGACAGGCCCAGCACGCACGGGTCGGCCGGCAGGTCTGCGCACAGGGGCGCGGCCAGGGCCATGCCCCAGCCACGCATCGGCCCGTCCAGGCTGACCGTATGCGCTTCCAGCGGCGGCATCCAGCCGGCCGAGCCCGGTGCCAGCGACCAGGTGCCGTGCGAGGTGCGGGTGGTCAGCAGGCCGCGTTCCACGCAGATCAGCTGCGCCCGCGCGTGGTGGTGCCAGTCCACTTCACGGGCCAGGCCCTGCGGGCTGTCGAAGCGGAACGCGATGATCGGCGGGCCGTCGTTGCGCTCGAACCAGTCCAGCGCCACCTCGCGCAGCAGGGTCGGCGGGCCCGGTTCACCGGCGTTCACGCGGGACGGTGGTGGCTGGAAAGTGACATTCATTGGCTGGATTGTACTACCGGGCCAGTCCGGAGCCCCATTAAGGTGTGCGCCTTCGTCGAATCCAGCCCATTGCTGCAACACAGCATTTGATGCCAGGTCGAATATTTCCATTGAGAAATATTTTTTTTGGAAGAAAATGCTCTCCCATGATCTGTCCTCCCTCGACCCCTGCCGGCTTCGGCCCCCCCAGCTTTGGCCTGCTGCTGCGCCAGGTGCGCGACGGCCTGGTCCGCCAGCTCGACGCGTCCATGGCCGAAGAAGACCTGGGCATCGGCTTCACCCATTACATCGGCCTGAAGCTGCTGGCCCGCATGGCGCCGTGCACGGCCAACGAACTGGCCCAGGCCATCGACCAGGTGCCCAGCGCGGTGACCCGCCTGCTGGACAAGCTGGAAGCGCTGGGCTGCGTGCGCCGCGAGCCGCACGCGCAGGACCGCCGGGCCCTGCAGATCGTGCTGACCGATGAAGGCCGCGCCCTGTGGGCACGGCTGCAGAAGCGCGGCGACGCGGTGATGGATTTCGCCCTGCGCGATCTGTCCGCCGACGAGCGCGCGCTGTTGTTGTCCCTCCTGACCCGTATCCGCGATTCCCTGACGACCCCATGAACCCGATCCCGTCCCTTACTCTCCGCCGGTCCGGGCGTGCGCTGCTGGTATCCGCGCTGGCCCTGGCCCTGGCCGCCTGCGCCAGCAGCCGCGGCCTGACCCCGCAGGGCCACGTCCTGGACGTGGACAGCCTGCACAGCGAACGCACCCTGGCCGACAGCGACCTGAGCGCGGCCGGCTTCCCCGCCCAGGACTGGTGGAAGGCCTTCGGTGACGCGCAGCTGGACGCGCTGATTGCCGAAGGGCTGGCCAGCCACCCCAGCCTGGACGCCGCCGATGCGCGCCTGCGCCAGGCCCAGTCGCAGGTCGGCACCGCACGCGCTGATCGCCTGCCCAGTCTGTCCGTGTCCGGTGGCTACACCGGCGTGCGCCTGCCCGAATCGATGGTGGGCGATGAGGTGGGCGGCCATTACGGTGGCAGCGGCCAGGTTGCCTTCGATTTCAGCTACGGCATCGACCTGTGGGGCGGCAAGCGCGCCGCCTGGGAAGCGGCCGTGGATGGCGCACACGCGGCCACCGTCGACGCGCAGGCCGCGCGCCTGAACCTGTCCACCGGCATTGCCCAGGCCTACGCCGAACTGGCCTATGCGTGGCAGCTCAATGATGTGGCCGAGGAAGAACTGGCGCGTTCGCAGAAGTCGCTGGAACTGACCCGCCAGCGCCGCCGCGCCGGCATCGACAGCGACCTGCAGGTGCGCCAGGCCGAGGCCCGCGTACCGGCCGCGCAGCAGCAGCTGCAGGCCGCCCAGCAGCGCATCGACGCCGGCCGCACCGCACTGGCCGCGCTGGTCGGCAAGGGCCCGGACCGCGGCCTGTCGATCGAACGCCCGCAGCCGCTGAACCCGCTCGCCCTGCAGTTGCCGGGCGTGCTGCCCAGCGAACTGCTGGGCCGTCGCCCGGACATCGTTGCCGCGCGCTGGCGCGTGGAAGCGGCCGACAAGCAGATCAAGGTGGCCAAGACCAAGTTCTACCCGAGCTTCAACCTGACCGCGCTGGCCGGCGTGGTCGCGCCCAACGTGGGTGACCTGCTGCAGAGCAGCTCCACCTTCGCCTACATCGGCCCGGCGCTGAGCATGCCGATCTTCGAAGGCGGCAAGCTGCGCGCGAACCTGGCCAACACCGACGCGCAGTACGACCTGGCCGTGGCCAACTACAACCAGGCGGTGCTGGACGCGCTGCGCGACGTGGCCGACCAGGTCAACGCGGTGCGCTCGCTGGGCCAGCAGGCGCAGTCGCAGCAGCAGGCGGTGGATACCGCGCGTGCTGCCTTCGATATCGCCCAGCAGCGCTACCGCGCCGGCATCGGCAGCTACCTGGACGTGCTGAGCGCGCAGTCCATCCTGCTGCAGTCGCAGCAGCAGCTGGCCGGCCTGCAGTCGCAGCAGGTGCAGACCTCGGTGCGCCTGAGCAAGGCGCTGGGTGGTGGTTTCCAGCCCAGCGACGCCGACCGCGCACCGATCGCCTCCCATTCCGATTCCTCGCATTCCTGAAGATTCCTGCCATGAGCCAGACCCAGACTCCTGCGGCACCCGCCGCCCCCAACCGCCGCGGCAACCTGCTGCGCGGCCTGTTCGTGATCGTCGTGCTGCTGCTTGCCGCACTGGCGCTGTGGTACTTCATGTTCGGCCGCTGGTTCGAAGAAACCGACGACGCCTACGTGCAGGGCAACCTGGTGCAGATCACCCCGCTGGTGCCGGGCACCGTGGTCGCCATCAATGCCGATGACGGCATGCGCGTGGAGCGCGGCCAGCTGCTGGTGCAGCTGGACCCGGCCGACACCTCGGTGGCGCTGCAGCAGGCCGAAGCCAACCTGGCCAAGACCGTGCGCCAGACCCGTGGCCTGTACCGCAGCGTGGAAGGTGCCCAGGCGGACTTGAACGCCCGCCAGGTGACCCTGAAGCGCGTGCGCGAAGACTTCGCCCGCCGCAAGGACCTGGCCGCCACCGGCGCCATTTCCAATGAAGAACTGGCCCACGCCCGCGACGAGCTGGCGGCCGCCGAAGCGGCCGTGGCCGGTTCGCGCGAGACCGTCGAGCGCAACCGCGCGCTGGTCGATGACACCGTGATCGCCACCCAGCCGGACGTGCAGGCCGCTGCCGCCCAGTTGCGCCAGGCCTTCCTCAACAACGCCCGCGCCGGCATCGTCGCGCCGGTCACCGGCTACGTTGCCCGCCGTTCGGTGCAGGTGGGCCAGCGCGTGCAGCCGGGCAACGCCCTGATGGCCGTGGTGCCGACCGAACAGATGTGGGTGGAAGCCAACTTCAAGGAAACCCAGCTGCGCCACATGCGCCTGGGCCAGGAAGTGGAGCTGAAGTCGGACCTGTACGCCGGTGATGTGAAGTACACCGGCCGTATCCAGAGCCTGGGCCTGGGCACCGGTTCGGCGTTCTCGCTGCTGCCGGCGCAGAATGCCAGCGGCAACTGGATCAAGATCGTGCAGCGCGTGCCGGTGCGCATCGCCATCGATGCCAAGCAGCTGGCCGAACACCCGCTGCGCATTGGCCTGTCGATGAAGGCCGAAGTGAGCCTGCGCGACCAGAAGGGTGAAGTGCTGCCGACCGCTGCCGCCAAGGGCACCGTGTTCGACACCGATGTGTACGCCAAGCAGTTGCACGATGCCGATGAGGTGATCCACACGATCATCCAGGGCAACCTGCCGCAGCAGGCCAAGGCGAGCTGAGGTCGGCCATGTCCGCACAAGCTCCAGCCGCGCCCGGAACGCCGGGCGCACCGGCGGCGCCGGGTGCGGCCGCCGGATTCCTGCCGCCCAGCGTGGCCCTGTGCACCGTGGGCCTGGCGATGGCCTCGTTCATGCAGGTGCTCGACACCACCATCGCCAACGTCTCGCTGCCCACCATCGCCGGTAACCTCGGCGCCAGTTCGCAGCAGGCCACCTGGGTCATCACCTCGTTCGCGGTCAGCACGGCCATCGCGCTGCCGCTGACCGGTTGGCTCAGCCGCCGCTTCGGCGAGCGCAAGCTGTTCATCTGGGCCACGCTGGCCTTCGTCATCACCTCGCTGCTGTGCGGCCTGGCGCAGAGCATGGGCATGCTGGTGGTCTCGCGTGCGCTGCAGGGCTTCGTGGCCGGCCCGATGTACCCGATCACCCAGTCACTGCTGGTGTCGATCTATCCACGCGAGAAACGCGGGCAGGCGCTTGCCCTGCTGGCGATGATCACCGTGGTCGCGCCGATCTGCGGCCCGATCCTGGGCGGCTGGATCACCGACAACTACAGCTGGGAATGGATCTTCCTGATCAACGTGCCGCTGGGTATCTTCGCCGCGCTGGTGGTGGGCAACCAGTTGAAGGGGCGCCCGGAGCAGATTGAAAAGCCGAAGATGGACTACGTCGGCCTGGTCACCCTGGTGATCGGCGTGGGCGCGCTGCAGCTGGTGCTCGATCTGGGCAACGACGAAGACTGGTTCGCGTCGACCAAGATCGTGGTGCTGGCTTGCGTGGCCGTGGTGGCGCTGGCGGTGTTCCTGATCTGGGAACTGACCGACAAGGACCCGATCGTCGACCTGAAGCTGTTCCGCCACCGCAACTTCCGCGCCGGCACGCTGGCGATGGTGGTGGCCTATGCGGCGTTCTTCAGCGTGTCGCTGCTGATCCCGCAATGGCTGCAGCGTGACATGGGCTACACCGCCATCTGGGCGGGCCTGGCCACGGCGCCGATCGGCATCCTGCCGGTGATCATGACCCCGTTCGTCGGCAAGTACGCCTCGCGCTTCGACATGCGCATGATCGCTTCGTTCGCGTTCGTGTTCCTGTCGTTCACCAGCTTCCTGCGGTCCAACTTCAACCTGCAGGTGGACTACGCGCACGTGGCCGGCGTGCAGTTGATCATGGGTGTGGGCGTGGCGCTGTTCTTCATGCCGGTGCTGCAGATCCTGCTGTCGGACCTGGACGGTCGCGAGATTGCGGCGGGTTCCGGCCTGGCGACGTTCCTGCGTACGTTGGGCGGCAGTTTCGCTGCGTCGCTGACCACCTGGCTGTGGGCGCGACGGACCCAGGTGCACCATGCCGACCTGACCGAACACATCTCGGCCTACCAGCCGGGCATGCAGGACCAGGTGACCGCGATGGGGCAGGGCGACCTGCAGCATGGCGCAGCGGTGCTCAACAACATGATCAACCACCAGGCGTCGCAGATGGCGTTCAACGACATCTTCTACCTGTTGGGCTGGACGTTCCTGGCGATCATCGCCTTCCTGTGGCTGGCCAAGCCGCCGTTCGGTGCCGGCGCCGGTGCCGCGTCCGCCGGCGGGCATTGATCGTTCATTGCCGTTGAAATGCAAAAACCCCGCCGCAAGGCGGGGTTTTTGTTTGCCCCGCATCCACGCCATGCGTGGATGGATCCAGAGGCCGTGCACTCTGCAAACCCCGGAAACGAAAAAACCCGCTTTCGCGGGTTTGATCATCTTGAGTCATGGTGCCCAGGAGAGGACTCGAACCTCCACGGTTTTACCCGCTAGTACCTGAAACTAGTGCGTCTACCAATTCCGCCACCTGGGCGACTCAGGAGAGAAATTGTGCGGTACGCACGCCAATGTGTCAACACAATTTCACACTTATTTTTCAGTGCGAACGCCCAGGTGCTGCAGCAGGCTGCGCATCGGCGCCGACAGTGCCTGCGCGTCGGCGAAGCACGCGCACAGGCGACGCTGTGCCCAGGCATCGTCGAGTGGAACGGCAACGGTGCCCGTGCGGCGTCGGTGCTGCTGGGCCAGCGTGCGCGGCATGATGCCCACGCCGATGCCATGGCCCACCATCGTGCACAGCCCTTCGAAGGTTTTCATGCGGATGCGCACATCCAGCACGCGACCAGCCTCGGCCGCCAGTTCTTCCACATAGGTCTGCAGGGCATTGCCGTCGGCCAGCGCGACGAAGGTTTCACCCAGCACATCGGCGAAGGACACGCTGCGACGCTGGGCGAAGCGGTGGTGGCCGGGCAGCAGCATCACCAGCGGATCTTCGGCTACCACATGGCGTTGTAGTCCTTCGGCCGGCACCGCGTCGCTGATGATGCCGGCTTCGGCCTGGCCGGCGCCGAGCGCGCGCACGATATCGGTGCTGGTGCGTTCGTGCAGTTCCACCCGCAGCCGCGGCCGCTGGGCCAGCCAGGGTGCCAGGCGCGAGGGCAGGTAGTTGGTCAGCGCAGCGGTGTTGGCGTACAGGTGCAGGGTGCCGCGCGCACCGTGTGCGAACGCCTGCAGTTCGCCGCGCAGCTGCGCCTGCTGCTGCAGGATCAGGCGCGCATGGTGGGCGAGGGCGGCGCCGGCTTCGGTCAGGCTGACACCGCGTGGATGGCGCGTCAGCAGGGAGCTGCCGGCATCGGCTTCGATCGCGCGCAGGCGTTCGCTGGCCGAGGCCAGGGCCAGGTTCGCCTGTGCCGCGCCGGAGGTGATGCTGCCTGCATCGGCTACGGCCAGGAACAGGCGCAGATCGGCAATGTCCAGTCGCATGGGGAGAGCCTCGGCGCGGGCTTGCCTTCGGGTGGTCCGAAGGCTTCGACCGCAAAGCCGCATTGTGCGCCGTTGCCAGGGCCGATCCAATGGCGGCATGAACGAGACGATGTACTTCTATGGGTTGCTGGTGGTGGTGTTCGTGCTGGCCGGCGTGGTCAAGGGTGTGACCGGCATGGGCCTGCCGACGGTAGCGATGGGCTTGCTGGGCGGTGCCTTGTCGCCGGTGGCGGCCGCATCGATGCTGTTCATTCCGACCTTCGTGACCAATGCCTGGCAGCTGTTGTCCGGTCCATCGCTGGGCCATACCGTGCGGCGGTTGTGGCCGATGATGCTGGCGGTGGTGGTGGTGACGCTGGGCTCGGCGGCGCTGCTGGTGCGGGTGGACCGTGATCTCTCGCGCATGGCGCTGGGCGTGGCATTGGTGGTGTATGCGCTGTACGCCCTGGTCGCGCCGGTGTTCCATGTACCGCAGCGGCGTGAGCGCTGGCTGGGGCCGCTGGTCGGGGCGATTTCCGGCGTGGTGACCGGCGCCACCGGCGTATTCGTGATGCCGGCCGTGCCCTACCTGCAGTCGCTGGGCCTGCAGCGCGACGAGCTGGTGCAGGCGCTGGGCCTGGCGTTCACCGTATCGACGATTTCGCTGACCACGGGCCTGGTGCTGCATGGCGCCTTTGGCGTACAGCAGCTGGGCATGAGTGCGTTGGCCGTGCTGCCGGCGCTGGCGGGCATGTGGCTGGGGCAGGTGATCCGGCAGCGCATCAGCGCACGGGTGTTCCGCGCGTGCTTCCTGGGGTTCCTGCTGCTGCTGGGGCTGGAGCTGGTGCTGCGACCGTTGTTCTGATGTCTTTGTAGAGTCGAGCCATGCTCGACTGCACCGATTTGTAGAGTCGAGCTTGCTCGACTGCTCTGACCATCAGTCGAGCATGGCTCGACTCTACAGAGCGGTGTGGCCCGGATGACGGGCATGAAAAAACCCGCTTTCGCGGGTCTTTTTCATTCTCGACGTGGTGCCCAGGAGAGGACTCGAACCTCCACGGTTTTACCCGCTAGTACCTGAAACTAGTGCGTCTACCAATTCCGCCACCTGGGCGTCGAGGAGCGAGATTATGGGGTGTTGTTACGGGGGTGTCAACACCTTTTGCAGAACCGGGGTCGGATCCCGTTTCACCTGCGAAAGGGGCTCTGACCCCATCCCACTTGCTTGGGGTCAGAGCCCTTTCCTGTGGAAAGGGATCCGACCCCGCTGCTGGAGGACAGGCAAAAAAAATCCCCGCCGAAGCGAGGAGTTTTTTCGTTGGTGCCCAGGAGAGGACTCGAACCTCCACGGTTTTACCCGCTAGTACCTGAAACTAGTGCGTCTACCAATTCCGCCACCTGGGCGTTCCAGAGGCGCAATTGTGAAGATGAATCGGCAGGCTGTCAACGCTTTCGCGCAAAAAATTCACGCCCGCGTGCAAACCGGGCCGCTGACCCGCCGTGCACGCCTGCAACGGCTACCATGTAGGGCGATGACTACCAAAAAACCAAGCAAGGGCGGGAGCAAGTCCCGCAGCCAGGCCCCGAAGAAGGGCGCCAAGGCGGGCGCTGCCCGCACCACCAAGCCGGGCAAGCCGTTGCCGGGCTGGTTCCCGGAATTGAATGAAGGCGGTGCAGCGCCGCGCGGCCGCAAGGGCCGCAGCGCCGATGCCGCCGCGCCAGGCCCGGCCCCGGGCCGCAAGCTGCCGCCAGCCGGCAAGGTGATCGATGATCCCTATGCAGCCCGCGAAGCAGAAAAGTACGAACAACCCATCGCCAGCCGCGAGGCGATTCTGGCGCTGCTGGAACGTTGCGAAGGGCCACAGACCGCCGAAGAGCTGGGCGCGCGCCTGGGCCTGACCGCTGCCGATCGTGCCGAGGCGCTGTCGCGCCGGCTGGGCGCGATGGTGCGCGACGGACAGCTGGTGCAGAACCGCCGCGGCGGCTTTGCCCCCATCCAGACCCTGAACCTGGTCACCGGCGTGGTGATCGCCAATTCGGAAGGGTTCGGTTTCCTGCGCCCGGTCGAGGGCGGCGACGATCTGTTCCTGCCGCCTTATGAGATGCGCAAGGTCATGCACGGTGACAAGGTGCTGGCGCGGGTGACCGGCATCGATCATCGCGGCCGCCGCGAAGGCAGCATTGCCCGCGTGCTTGAGCGCGGCATGACCCGCCTGATCGGTCGCTTCAGCATTGAAATGGGCATCAATTACGTGGTGCCCGATGACAAGCGCATCCAGCGCAACGTGCAGGTACCGCCGGACCAGACCGGTGGCGCGCGCGATGGCCAGCTGGTGGTCTGCGAACTGACCCAGGCACCGGACAGCCGTCGTCCGCCGATCGGCCGCATCATTGCGGTGCTGGGTGACAAGCTGACCGCTTCGCTGGTGGTGGAAACGGCCATCCACGGCCATGAACTGCCGTTCGAGTTCCCGCAGGACGTGCTGGACGAAGCCGCCTCGGTGCCGCTGGTGGTCGAGCCGGCGATGATCGGCAACCGCGTCGACCTGCGCAGTACGCCGCTGGTCACCATCGATGGCGAGGACGCCAAGGACTTCGACGACGCGGTGTACTGCGAGCCGAACGCCGACGGGTTCCGTCTGGTGGTGGCCATTGCCGATGTGTCCAACTACGTGCGTCCCGGCACGCCGCTGGACGAGGAAGCGCAGAAGCGCGCCACGTCGGTCTATTTCCCCGGCTTCGTGGTGCCGATGCTGCCGGAGACGCTGTCCAACGGCATCTGCTCGCTGATGCCCAAGGTCGACCGCATGTGCTTTGTCTGCGACATGCAGATCGACCGTGACGGCGTGGTCAGCCATTCGCGCTTCTACGAAGCCGTGATGAACTCGCACGCGCGGCTGACCTACACCCAGGTGTGGAAGGCGGTGGGCGAGGACGATGCCGATACCAAGGCCTTCATCGGCGATCTGCTGCCGCAGGTGCAGCGCCTGCACCAGCTGTACAAGGTGCTGGCCAAGGCACGCGCCAAGCGCGGTGCCATCGAATTTGAAAGCAGCGAAGTGCGCTTCGTGCTGGACAACCGCGGCGAAGTGACCCAGGCCGGCATGCTGGTGCGCAACGATGCGCACAAGCTGATCGAAGAATGCATGATCGCCGCCAACGTGGAGGCGGCCAAGTACCTGCTGTCGCGCCACGTACCGGCGCCGTACCGCATCCACGAGAAGCCGCCGGAAACCAAGTACGCCGATCTGCTGGAATTCCTCAAGGAGTTCAAGCTGAGCCTGCCGCCGTGGTCGAAGGTGCGCCCGGGCGACTACACCAAGCTGCTGAAGAAGATCCGTGACCGCCCCGATGCCACGCTGCTGGAATCGGTGCTGCTGCGCAGCCAGAGCCTGGCCATCTACAGCCCGGACAATCACGGTCACTTCGGCCTGGCACTGGAGGCGTACGCGCACTTCACCTCGCCGATTCGCCGCTACCCCGATCTGCTGGTGCACCGGGCGATCAAGCACGCGCTGTCCGGCAAGCCGCTGGACACCTTCACCTACAACGCGCGCGAGATGGCCGCGCTGGCCCTGCAATGTTCCGAACGCGAACGCCGTGCCGACGAGGCCGAGCGCGAAGTGGACGAGCGTTACCGTGCCGCGTGGATGGAGAAGCACGTCGGTGGCCAGTTCGACGGCGTGATCAGCGGCGTGACCAGTTTCGGCCTGTTCGTGGAGCTGGACGATTCCAAGGTGCAGGGCCTGGTCCACGTGACCCAGCTGCCGCAGGACTACTACAAGTTCGACGCGACCCGGAAAACGCTGAGCGGCGAGCGCCGTGGTGCCAGCTACCGGCTGGGCGACCGCGTGCGCATCCTGGTGCTGAAGGCCAGCATGGAAGAACGCAAGATCGACTTCCGCCTGGTCGAGCACAAGGGCGAAGACGAAGGTGACGGCCTGCCGCCGTTGCCGGAGCGCGGCAAGCCGGCCAAGCGGACCAAGAAGCAATATTGAAGGGTGTGCCGACCAACGGTCGGCACCCACCACACCCGGTAGGTGCCAACCTTGGTTGGCACATCCCACCCGGTAGGTGCCAACCTTGGTTGGCACATCCCACCCGGTAGGTGCCAACCTTGGTTGGCACATCCCCACCCGGCAGGTGCCAACCTTGGTTGGCACGTTCCTCACCCGGTAGGTGCCAACCTTGGTTGGCACGACGTTTCCGAGGAACCCACCATGCAAGGCCATCCCGAGTACAGCGGCGGCTGCCAGTGCGGCGCGATCCGCTTCCAGGTGCGCGGCCAGCTGACCGACAGCTCGATCTGCCATTGCCGCATGTGCCAGAAAGCCTTCGGTGCGTACTACGCCCCGCTGGTGTCGGTGCGCGGCGCGCAGTTCACCTGGACCCGCGGTCAGCCGCGCCATTTCCAGTCATCCAATGTCGTGCAGCGGGGCTTCTGCGCCGACTGCGGCACGCCGCTGACCTACGAAGCACCCGATGGCATGGCCGTGGCAGCAGGGGCGTTCGACCAGCCAGAGCTGTTGCCGCCCAGCATCCAGTACGGGGCTGAGCGCAAGCTGCCCTTCGTCGATGAGCTGGCCCGGCTGCCGGCCCGCCGCACCGAGGAGGATGTGGCAGCGCTGGAGTTCCTGGCCACGATCGTGTCCCACCAGCACCCCGACCACGACACCCCGCACTGGCCAGCGCGCAGCCGTCCATCCGAAGGATGAACGGCGGGTAGCGCCGGGCCATGCCCGGCGAGCGCGCAGCGCGGCCGCCGCCGATGCTCTACCATAGCCACCCCCTTTCCGGTCCCCGCCCGCATGAGCAAGAACAGCCAGTGGATCGTCGGCGTCAACGCCGTCGCCTCCTCCATCGAGAACGACGCCGACAACGTCCGCGAGGTGCTGGTCGAGGCCGGTGCGAAGAACCCGCGCCTGACCGAAATCGAAGAAAACGCCCGCCGCAAGGGCATCGACGTGCGCAAGGTCAACAGCCAGGCGCTGGACGGCGTGGGCGGTTCGGTGCGCCACCAGGGCGTGGCCGCGCGCTACGCCGCTGCGCGCACCTACAGCGAGAACGAGCTGGAAGGGCTGGTGACCGCCGCCGAGGGCAAGGCCCTGCTGCTGGTGCTGGACGAGGTGCAGGACCCGCACAACCTGGGCGCCTGCCTGCGCTCGGCGGCAGCCTCCGGTGCCACCGCGGTGATCATTCCCAAGGACAAGTCGGCCACGGTGAACGCCACCGTGCGCAAGACCTCGGCCGGCGCCGCCGACCGTATTCCGGTGGTGGCGGTGACCAACCTGTCGCGCTGCCTGAAGGACCTGCAGAAGCAGGGCGTGTGGATCTACGGCCTGGCCGGCGAGGCCACCGCCTCGCTGTACGGCCTGGACCTGAAGGGCAACATCGCGCTGGTGCTGGGCGGTGAGGCCGACGGCCTGCGTCGCCTGACCCGCGAAAACTGCGATGGCCTGGTGAAGATTCCGATGCCGGGCGAGATCGAGAGCCTGAACGTCTCGGTCGCCGCCGGCGTCAGCCTGTTCGAGGCCGTGCGCCAGCGCGGTTGAACGGCGGGGTCGGATCCCTTTTCCATGGAAAAGGGCTCTGACCCCTCGGCAGAGTGGGGTCAGAGCCCTCTCTGCGAGAGGGATCCGACCCCGTTACCCCGTGCTGCCGCCCAGCGCCTTGAACAGGGTGACGTCGTTGTTCAACTGGCTCTGCCGCACGCGGGCCAGCGACAGTTCGGCATCGCGCCGGGTCTGCTGTGCTTCCAGCCAGGTGCGCAGATCGGTGGCGCCCACCCGGTAGCGCACTTCCTGCGCGCGTTCCACTTCCACCGCCTGGTCATACGACGCCTGCGAAGCCTCGACCTGGCGCGCCAGCTGTTCGCGCGCCGACAGTGCGTTGTCCACTTCGGACAGCGCCGTGTACAGCGTCTTGCGGAAGTTGGTGGCATCGATCTGGTAGGCGGTGCCGGCAATGTCGGTGTCCAGCTGCGCCCGTTGCAGGTTCAGGAAGGGCAAGGACAGGCCGGCGCCCAACGTGGCCACCGGGTTGCGCAGCACATCGCCCAGCGAGCTGGCACTGGAACCCACGCTGCCGGTCAGGCTGAGCGCCGGGTAGTACTGGGTGGCGGTGACCTTGATGGTCTTCAGGCTGTTGCGCAGGCGCAGCTCCGCCGCGCGCAGGTCCGGGCGGCGGCCCAGCAGATCGGCCGGCAGGCCCTCGGCAATGGCCGGGCTGCGCGCATCGTCCAGGTTCTGCGGCTCGTCCTGCTGCGGCCACGGCGTGCCGTCCAGCAGCACGGTCAGCGCATTGCGAACTTCCACCCGCTGCTGTTCCAGCGCGCTCTGCGCCGAGCGCTGCGACTGCAGGTTCTGCTCTGCCTGGCGCACTTCCAGCCGTGATACCGCACCGGCGTCGAAGCGCGCCTGCACCAGGTCGCGGGTGCGCTGCAGGCGCTCCAGGTTGGCCTGGCCGCTGGCAATGGACTGGTTCAGATAGGCCAACGCCCAGTACTGGGTGATGGTGTCGCCGATCACCAGCAGGGCGGTGTTCTGCCGGTCTTCCTCGCTGGCCTGGGCTTCCCAGCGGGCAATGTCGTGCTGCGTGCGCAGGCGTCCCCACAGGTCGATTTCCCAGCCCAGCGACACGCCAGTGGAGTAGCTGCGGCTCCAGTCGTCGCCCTGGTCGGTGGCGCGGCTGCCGCTGCCACTGACGCCCGACGAGGAGGGCTGTGGCCACAGCGCATTGCTGGCCAGCCCGGCCTGCAGGCGCGCGCGCTGCACCGCCAGCCCCGCGGCGCCCAGGTCGCTGTTGGCGGCCAGTGCACGGGCGACCAGCCGGTCCAGGCGATCATCGCCGAACCCCTGCCACCAGGTGTCCTGGCGGATATCACGGCCGGGCGTATCCAGGCTGCTGCGCGGGTCGTCGGCGGGCGCGTTGAGGGTCGCGTCGCCGCGCCCCCAGGTGGCCGCCACTTCGGGATCCTGGGTCGGGTAGCGGCCCACCGATGCGCAGCCGGACAGCGCCAGCAGCACGGCGCCGACCAGCAGCAGGCGGGGAGGAGCGGGGAAAGGCAGTCGGGTCATCATCATCTTCATTCGCGGGCCAGTGCCTCCACCGGGTCGAGCTGGGCGGCACTGCGTGCCGGCAGGAAACCAAAGGCCACGCCGATCAGGGTGGAGCAGGCGAATGCGGCCACGATCGAGGCGATGGAGAACAGGACCTGGAAATCACTGGAAAAGCGCCCGATCAGCGCGCCCAGCAGCAGCGCCAGGCCCACGCCGAGCAGGCCGCCCAGCAGGCAGACCAGCACCGCTTCGATCAGGAACTGCTGGCGGATGTCGCTCTGCCGCGCGCCCACGGCCATGCGCACGCCGATCTCGCGGGTGCGCTCGGTCACCGACACCAGCATGATGTTCATCACCCCGATGCCGCCCACCAGCAGGGCGATGGCGGCGATGGCGCCGATCAGCAGGGTCATGGTGCGGGTGGTCTGTTCGATGGTCTCGCGGATCTCCGCACTGTTGCTCAGGAAGAAATCCTCGGTGCCATGGCGCAGGGTCAGCAGGCGGGTGATCGCTTCCTGCGCCGCATCCATCGGCGTTTCGTCATTCACGCGCACGGTGATGCTGGACACGTGGCTCTGCCCCAGCATGCGCGACATCACCGTGGTGTAAGGCACGAACACGCCCAGGCTGGTGCTGCCGCCGAAGCCGAAACTCTGCTTCTTGGCCACGCCCACCACGCGCACCGGCACGTTGCCGAGCAGGATCACCTGGCCGACCGGGTCGCTGTCGGGGAAGAACTGGGTTTTGGTGTTCTCGTCGATCACCGCTTCCTGCGCCAGGCCCTTCACCGGGTCGGTGTCGAAGAAGCTGCCGCTGAGCAGGGTGATGCCCTTCACCCGGAAGTACTGGTCGCCCACGCCGCTGATCTGTGCGGTGGCCGACTGGTTGCGGTAGCGGGCGGTGACCGAGGTGGACACGCTGGGCGTGGCGCTGTCCACGTAGCTCTGGGTGGCCAGTGCATCGGCGTCGGTGGCCTTCAGGGTCTGCACCCGTGCCGAGCGCATGTCACCAAACCCGCGGCCGGGATAGACGTCGATGGTGTTGGTACCCAGCGCGCTGATGTTCTGCAGGATCTGCTGCTGCGAACCGTTGCCCAGGGCCACGACCGAGACCACCGAGGCGATGCCGATGATGATGCCGAGCATGGTCAGGAAGGTGCGCAGGCGGTGTGCATTCATGGCCAGCAGGGCCATCCGGAACGCTTCGGTGAAGCGGTCACGCGCCGCGCGCCAGCTGCTGCCGTGGGCCACGCCGATGCTGGCTTCACGCTGCGCACGCTGGCTGGGCGCCTTCGGGTTGGCACGGTCGGCAATGATTTCGCCGTCACGGATCTCGATGATGCGCTGGGCGTGTTCGGCCACGCTCATGTCGTGGGTGACGATGATGATGGTGTGGCCTTCGGCATGCAGCTCGCCGAGGATGGTCATCACCTCTTCGCCGGATTTCGTGTCCAGTGCGCCGGTCGGCTCGTCGGCCAGGATCACCTCGCCGCCGTTCATCAGGGCGCGGGCGATCGACACGCGCTGCTGCTGGCCGCCGGACAACTGGCCGGGCTTGTGGTGCATGCGGTCGCCCAGCCCCAACCGTTGCAGCAGCTGCTCGGCACGGGCGTTGCGCACCGGGCCCGGGCTGCCAGCGTACACGGCCGGCACTTCCACGTTGCCGCGCGCGTCCAGATCGCCCAGCAGGTGGTAGCGCTGGAAAATGAAACCGAAATGTTCGCGGCGCAGTTCGGCCAGTGCGTCCGGTTCCATGTTGCCGGTCTCGCGGCCAGCCACCTGGTAACTGCCACGGGTGGGCCGGTCCAGGCAGCCCAGGATGTTCATCAGGGTGGATTTGCCCGAACCGGACTGGCCGACGATGGCGACCATTTCGCCGGCATGGATATCCAGGTTGACATCGCGCAGCACGGCGATGGTTTCGTCGCCGGCGGGAAACTCGCGGCGCAGGTCCCGCAGGCGCAGCAGGGGGGCGCCAGGGCTCATCGGCGCGGCCCCATGCCGCCCGGCGGGCCCATGCGCATGCTGCCGCTGCGGTTGTTGCTGCCGCTGCTGGACGCCGCAGCGCTGGCTTCACCCACCACCACGCGCTCGCCTTCTTCCAGGCCGGACAGGATCTGCGCGCTGGCGCCGTTGCTGATGCCCACCTTCACCTTGCGCGGCTGCGGCTGGCCGTTCTCACCGACCACGCGCACCATGCGCTGGCCGTCGCGGGTCTTCGGGCCCAGCGCCACGGCCGGCACCAGCAGCGTGCCCTTGGCCTGGTTCAACAGCACCGATACCTGTGCGGTCATGTCGATGCGCAGGGTGCCGTCCGGATTTTCCACGTCGAACAGCGCGTTGTAGTACACCGCACTGCTGGAGCTGGAACTGGACGAGCTGCTGGAGCTGGACGAGCTTTCATTGGCGATGGACGACGGCGCCGGATTGATCTGCCGCAGCGTGGCGTGGTACTTGCGGTCCGGGTCGCCCAGGGTGGTGAAGTACACCGGCATGCCGGCCTTGATCTTCACCACGTCGGCCTCGGACACCTCGGCATTCACCGTGACCACGTCCAGCCGCGCCAGCATCACGATGGTCGGTGCGGTCTGGTTGGCATTCACCGTGCGGCCTTCCTCGGCCACCACGGCCACCACGGTGCCGTCCATCGGGGCGGTGATGCGGGTGTAGGCCAGGTTGGCGCGGGCGGTGCCCAGTTCGGTTTCGCGCCCCTTGATCTGCGCTTCATAGGATTGCAGCTGCGCGCGTGCGGTCTTCAGCGTGGCTTCGGCGGCATCGTATTCCTGGCGCGAGGTGGCTTCGGCGGCCAGCATCTGCTGCTGCCGGGCGAAATCCAGCTCGGCCTGGCGCAGGGTGGCCTGCTGCACGGCGCGCTGGGCGATCACCTGGTCCAGCGATGCCTGCGCGTTGAGCACCTGGTTCTGCTGGGTGGTGGCGTCGATCTCGGCGATCAGGTCGCCTTCCTTCACCGTGTCGCCCAGCTGCACCTTCAGCGACTTGATCTGGCCGGACGCCTGGGCGCCCACGCTGACCAGCTTGTAGGCATCGATCACGCCGGTGGCTTCCACGGTCTGTTCGATATCGCCGCGGCTGACTGCGGTGGTGGCCAGGGCGGGGGCGGCGGGCTTGCGCAGCAGCCACCAGGCCGCCACGGCAACAACCAGCACAAGCGTGGCGATCAGCATCAGGCGACCTCGTCGGGTCGCGGGCAACAGGCGGGAGATCACGTCAGGGGCTTCACTCTGGGGGCCGCAGCGCGGCGTTGGCAGGCATTGTGAAGAGCGGGCGAGGCCGCGCTCAATCCTCGGGGTGTGTCTGTATGTAACACTGTCGGGTAGCGCGCGTAACCACAGGTATCCCGTCCCGGCGGCGATACAGTGCTACGCAATGGACAGGATGCGGTTCAGCTCCCGACACGGGAAAATCGCCCCATGGAGACCGAAACCCCGATGCATCGACTGCTGATCGTCGACGACGACAACGACATCCGTACCCTGCTGGCCGAGCAGCTGGGGCGGGCAGGCTATCTGGTCAGCACCGCCGCCGACGGCGCCAGCATGCGCCAGCTGCTGGAACGCGAGCACGTGGACCTGATCGTGCTCGATCTGAACCTGCCGCGCGAAGATGGGCTGACCCTGTGCCGCGACCTGCGTGCGCGTTCCAACACGCCGGTGATCATGCTGACCGCCCGCGCCGAACCGATCGACCGCGTGCTGGGCCTGGAAATGGGCGCCGACGATTACCTGGCCAAGCCGTTCGAACCGCGCGAGCTGCTGGCGCGCATCCGCAACGTGCTGCGCCGGACCGAAGCGCTGCCGGCCAACCTGGAGCCGCTGGCAGTGCGCCGCGCGCGTTTCTCGCGTTGGGTATTCGACCTGGAGCATCGCCACCTGGTCGACCCCGATGGCCGGGTGGTGGTGCTGTCCGGTGCCGAGTTCCGCCTGCTGCGGGTCTTCATCGCCCATGCCAACAAGGTGCTGTCGCGCGAACAACTGGTGGCGCTGAGCAGCGGCCGCAACTATGAAGCGCAGGATCGTGCGATCGACCTGCAGGTCAGCCGGCTGCGCAACAAGCTGGCCGACGACGGCGGCCCGGATGGCCTGATCAAGACCGTGCGCAACGAAGGTTACGTGCTGGCGTCCTCGGTGCAGATGGAATAACCACGATGCAGCGCCTGCGCCATTTCCTGTCCTCGATGGTCGGACGGCTGTTCGTGATCCTGCTGGTGGGCGTGGCGGTGGCGGCGATCGGCGCGACCATGCTGGCCTCGTCCAAGCGCCAGCAGGAGTTCGAGCGGCAGAACCTGAACCGCGTGGCCGACCGCCTGCAGGGCTACGTCAACATGCTGGACGGCAACCCGGAGCTGCGCGAACGCCTGCTGGAAACCGGCGGGCCGAGCGTGCGCTCGTTGCCCCCCGATGCGCGGCTGGGGCGCGCGGACACCGCGCTGATGCAGGTGCTGGATGACCGTGCCGGCCCAGTGGCGCGGGCACATGTGCATTTCACCTCGTTCCGCTCCTGCATTCCCCGGCTGCAGGAATTCCTGCCGCCGCCGCCACCGCCCAATGGCCATCGCCGCCCGCCGCGCGAGCGCGATCCGTCCTTCATTCCGCCCAAGTGCCGGGCGGTGGATGTCACCCTCAGCGACGGCACCCTGCTGAAGCTGGCGCTGGATTCGCCAGCGGTTGCACACAACGGTGTGCTGGCGGTCGATCCGCTGTTCATGACCCTGCTGGTGCTGGCCATCGGCGTGCTGGCGTACATCGTCGCGCGCATGTCCAGCAAGCCGCTGCAGGACCTGGCGTCGGCCGCCGAAGAACTGGGCGATGATCTGCAGCGGGCGCCGCTGCCGCTGCGCGGCCCGCGCGAGGTGCAGCGCGCCGCCGAGGCCTTCAATGCCATGCAGCAGCGCCTGCAGCGGCACCTGGCCGAGCGTACGCAGATGCTGGCGGCGATCACCCATGATCTGCAGACGCCGTTGACGCGGCTGCGCCTGCGCCTGGAAAACGTGAACGACGAAGCATTGCGCGAACGCCTGATCGGTGACCTGGCGGCGATGCAGGCGCTGGTGCGCGAGGGCCTGGAACTGGCGCGCAGCGCCGAGAGTTCCGAGCAGCGTGCGGCGCTGGACCTGGATTCGCTGCTGGAAAGCATTGTCGAGGACACCGCCGAAGGCGGCGCGGATGTGGCGTTCGAAGGCCGCAGCGGCGCCGTGCTGATGCTGCGCCCGCTGGCCATGCACCGCCTGTTCTCCAACCTGGTGGATAACGCGGTGATGTATGCGCACCGGGTGCGGGTGCGGGTGGAGCGCAGCCAGGACGGCATTACCGTGGTGGTGGCCGATGATGGCCCCGGATTGTCGGAAGACCAGCTGGAAGCCGTGTTCGACCCGTTCGTGCGGGTGGAGACGTCCCGTTCCCGCGAAACCGGCGGGGCCGGGCTGGGGCTGACCATCGCCCGTGCCCTGGCCGAAAAGGATGGCGGCCGTCTGTGGCTGCGCAACCGGCCGGCCGAAGGGCTGGAGGCCGTGGTGCACTGGCCGGCCAGCGCCCAGGCCCGCTCGTAGATCCACGCCATGCGTGGATGACGGCTGGCGTCCCGCGCCGGGGCTGCGGTGACGCCGAGGGGGGTGTTTGCCCTATCATTCGCGTCAACTTCCCAGCGTTTGACCGATGAGCCAGCCTGTTCGTGCCGGCGTGCGGCCCCGTGCCGCCCGGCTGTCCCCCTTCCTGCCTGTTGCCCCGCCGGGCAACCGCACCTGGCCACTGCCCCTGCGGTAATGGGTGGCAAGGGGGCTGGCAGGCGCCTGGCGGGGCGCCACCCGGGAACCTGGATCGGGCCGCTGGCGCGGTGGGTGCTGCTGTGCCTGCTGCTGGCCGTGGCGCCGCCGCTGGCGGCCGCAACCGAAGGCGCGCCGCCGCTGCGTGACTACGCCATCGACGTCTGGACCTCGCGCAACGGGCTGCCGCACAACTCGCTGCGCGACATTGCCCAGACCCCGGAAGGCCACCTGTGGTTCGCCACCTGGGAAGGCCTGGTGCGCTACAACGGGCTGGATTTCACCGTATTCGACCGCAGTACCCGGCCGGGGCTGCCCGACAACGGGGTCGGCGCGCTCTACGTGGACCGGCAGGGCGGCCTGTGGATCAGCGATTCGCGCGGCAACGTCAGCTACCGGGCCGGCGATGGCCGCTGGCGGGTCTGGGAACACGGTGCCAACAGTCCGCAGGTGCTGATCCAGGCCATGCAGATGGACAGCCAGGGCCGCCTGTGGCTGCTCTATGAGGGCAAGGGCCTGGGCTACCTGACCCCGGAAGGCGGCATGGTGTTCGAGACCCCGCCGCCGGGCCTGCCGGTGGCGATGAGCTTCACCAAGCTGGTGGTGGATGCCCAGGACCGGGTCTGGATCGGCACGCTGGATGGCCTGCTGCTGCGCGATACCGATGGCGAGATGAAGCGTGCGCCGCCGGGCTGGGGCGTGGGCAGTGGCTTGTCCTGGCCGTACCGTGCGCCGGACGGGGCATTGTGGATCGTGGCCGGTGAGCGCCTGTACCGGGTGGAAGACGACCGGCTGGTGCTGGTGCACCGCCTGCCCGGGCAACTGCACATGACGGCCATGCTGCAGGACCGTCATGGGGATATCTGGCTGGGCACCGAAAACCAGGGCCTGCTGCGCATTTCCGCGCACGGCATGGAGCGCCTGCCGGCCGGCCTGAACCTGCCGGGCGGGCGGGTGGTCAGCCTGCGCGAGGATGCCGAAGGCAGCATCTGGGTGGGCGCCAACAGCGGCCTGTACCGGCTGCGCGAGACCCTGTTCAGCAGCTACACCGAGCGCGATGGCCTCAGTGGCGACTACGTGCGCACCGTGTTCGAGGACCGTGACCGGCAGCTGTGGGTCGGCAGCGCCAGCGGCCTGGACGTGCAGACGGCAGATGGGCGGTTCCGCGCGATGCCGCTGCACAACAAGGGCGGCAAAGCACCGTCGGTACTCAGTCTGGCGCAGAGCCCGGACGGCGATCTGTGGGTGGGCACCTTCGGCGACGGCGTCTACCGCCTGGATGCGCACGGGCAGCTGCGGCACAACTACGACGCCGCCGATGGCATGCCCGGCGGCAACATCCGCGCGATCAGCGTGGGTGCCGACGGCATGGTGTGGGCGGGTACGCAGAAGGGCGTGGTCTCCATCGAAGGCGACCGCGTGCAGGTGTCACGCGTGCCGGGCATGCCCAGCGGCCTGATCACGGCGCTCGAACACGACCACCAGGGCAACCTGTGGATCGGCACGATCGAAGGCATCCATGTGCTGCGCGGCGACAAGGTGCAGCGCATCGACCTGACCGCGCTGGGCGGCGGCCGCAGCGTGTTCGGTTTCCGCCAGATCGGCGACGCCATGTGGATCAGCAGCGACCGTGGCCTGTACCGGTGGCAGGGCGAAAGGCTGTCGCGCGTGGGCCTGGAGCAGGGCATGCCGGTGGATACGGTGTTCCAGCTGGTACCCGACCGCCTGGGCAATGTCTGGGTCAGCAGCAACCGTGGCGTGCTGCGTACCGACATGGCCACGTTGAATGCCGTGGCCGATGGCCGTGCGCCGCGGGTGTCGGTGGAGCGCTACAACGAAATCGACGGCATGGCCAACGCGCAGGCCAATGGCAGTTCCGGCCCGTCGGCGATCCTGCGCCAGGACGGCACCTTCTGGGTAGTGACCGCCGGCGGCCTGAGCACGGTCGATCCGCAGCGCCTGCAACGCTTCCGTGAGCGCCCGGCGCCGCCGGCGGCGATCGAGAGCGTGCAGGTTGATGGGGCGCCGGTGCACTGGGAAGGCACCGACCACAATTCCATTCCCGGTGGCCGCCGTCTGGCGGTCAGCTTCGTTGGCCTGAGCTACCTGATGTCCGACCGCATCCGCTATCGCACGCGGCTGGAAGGGCTGGACCATGGCTGGGTCGAACGCGGCGCCCAGCGCAGCGTGGAATTCATCGGCCTGCCGCCGGGGGATTACACGCTGCATGTGTCGGCCGCGCATCCAGGCGGTGCCTGGGGCCAGCAGGAAGCGGTGTGGAGCTTCAGCGTGCAGCCGTTCTGGTGGCAGCGGCACAGCGTGCAGGCGTTGATCGCGCTGCTGCTGATCGCCGGGCTGGTGGCGCTGTACCGGTTCCTGCTGCAGCGCTACCGCACCAGCAACCTGCGCCTGGCCCAGCGCGTGGATGAAGCCACCTTCGACCTGCAGGCGCAGACGGTGCATCTGCAGGCACTGAACCAGGAAAAGACCGAGCTGGCCGAGCGCCTGGCCCGGCAGGCCGAAGCATTCGAACGGCAGGCACGCGAAGATGCGCTGACCGGCCTGGCCAACCGCCGTGGTTTCGATGAAACCCTGGCCCGTGACTTCGCCCGTGCGCAGCGCAGCGGCCACCCGATGTGCCTGGTGGTGCTGGATATCGACCACTTCAAGGATGTGAATGACACCTACAGCCACAGCATCGGCGATGCCGTGCTGGTGGAAGTGGCGCAGTTGATTGCCGCGGCCAGCCGTGATTCGGACCTGCCGGCGCGTACCGGCGGCGAAGAGTTCGCGCTGTTGCTCAACGACACCCGGCTTGAAGAAGCCGCACAGCTGTGTGCACGCCTGCGTGGCCTGTTCCACGATCACGCGGACTGGGCCGGCGTGGCCGCATTGCGGGTGACCTTCAGTGCCGGTCTGGTGGAACTGGCCGCGGACGATCGTACGCCCGCCCTGTTGTACCAGCGCGCCGACCGCGCGCTGTACCGCGCCAAGAGCGACGGCCGCGACCGCACCAGCATCGGCTGATGGCCCTCCACGCATGGCGTGGATCTACTGCACTTTGCTTTTCTGATCTTTCCGTGGCGGGCACAGGAAACTGTCCGTGGCCGGGCGGGTGGGCTGCGCAGGGGCGTGAGCCGCATGGATGCGGCGACCGAGCTTACAGGGACGTACTTGCAGCGTCCCCTGCGCAGTCCACCCGCCCGGCCCAGCCCAAGCGCTGCCGGGCGCGCCGCGAGGGGCTCCGCCGTTGGCCGTTCATCGCGGCCAGGCGTTGGCGATGGTGCAGAACAGCCGCGCGGTCTGTTCGGTGTCATACACCGCGCTGTGCGCTTCGTTGGCATCCCAGCCCAGCCCGGCGGCGTTGGCCGCGCGTGCCAGCACGGTCTGCCCGTAGGCGATGCCGGCCAGGGTGACGGTGTCGAACACGCTGAAGGGATGGAACGGATTGCGCTTGTGGCCAGTGCGGGCCACGGCCGCATTGACGAAGCCCAGATCGAAATGCGCGTTGTGGCCGACCAGGATGGCGCGCTGGCAGCCGTACTTTTTCATGGCCGCGCGCACCGGGGTGAAGATGTGGTCCAGCGCCGCTTTTTCTTCCTTGGCCAGCCGGAAGGGGTGGTCCAGGATGATGCCGGTCACTTCCAGCGACTTCGGATCGATTTCCAGGCCTTCGGCGGGAACCACGTGCGCGCTGGCGGTCTGGCCGGGGTAGAGCAGGCCGTTCTCGTCCATCTCGATCGGCACGGCGGCGATTTCCAGCAGCGCATTGCGCTGGCTGTCGAAGCCGCCGGTTTCCACATCGACCACCACCGGCAGGAAGCCGCGGAAGCGTTGCGACATCGCGCGCTGCGCCGGGGGTGCTACGGGAACGGAGGCGGCGTCAGCTGCGGGGGTGGGGTCATTCATGGGCGGATTCTAGCAGAGCGACCCTGAGCGCCCGGCCACGCATCGCATGGCCGGGCATTGCGCCGGAATCAGCGACGCGCCAGCACCACATCGGCGATCACGCCGGTGGCCACCGCAATCAGCACGTAGCGGCCGTCGACCTTGCGCCATTCCTGGCCGCGCGCCGGGGCGCGCAGGCCATGGTGGCGGTAGTCGCGCACGTACTCGCCGCGATGATCGTGGGCGAGCTTGTGGCCACGGCGCGGCGGATCGCGGCGGTCGTCGTGGTGATCCTTGTGCCCGTGATGGTCGTCGCGGCCACCGGCGGCATAGGGACCGGCCAGTGCAGGCGAGACGGCGGTGGCCAGCAGGGTCAGCGAAAGGGTGGCGGCAATCAGGCGCTTCATGGGGCAACTCCGGGGAGGACGTGGTCATCGAGGCCACGGATCCAGCATCGGATTTTTTTCATGAATAGGCGATTAAATCGACCGATTCTGCGGTTTCGGTGCGTATCGGCGTGTAACCGGCCAGCGCTCCAGCCACGCATCCAGGCTCAATCGTCCAGCACCGTTGAACAGCAGCGGCAGCAGCATCGCCATGAACAGCAGAGGCAGTTTGAAATTGCCAAACCCCTGGTCACTGATCGCATAGCCCATCGCCAGTTCCCCCAGCGATTGCCAGTGCATCGGCCAATGCACGGCGTAGGTGGCAACCGCGGTCAGCACCAGCAGGCTGGCGGCGGCGAAGCGGGTGCCCAGGCCGAACAGCAGGCAGGCCGCGCCGACCAGTTCGAACCAGGTGGCCAGCTGCCAGTTCACGCTGGCCGGCAACTGGTCGAAGGGAAACGGGAAGGCGTGTTGCAGCTCGGCGAACCAGTTCTGGCTCTGCAGTTTCTCGCGGCCGGATTCGAAGTACTCCCAGGCCAGCAGCACGCGGATGCCGAGCGGGGCCAACCACGGGCCGCAGCGGTCCAGCTGGCCGCGCAGGGCGGCCAGGGATGGGGTATTCATCGGGAACTCTCCTTGGGCCGATCAGGCCACGGTGGGAAGCGGGCCGATCACACCGGCCTGCAGGAACTGTTGCAGCAACGCGGTGCCGGCTGCGGTCAACGCATCGGCATCAAGCTGGTACAGGCCGGCCAGTTGTTGCAGGTACTGCTGGCCGGTGCTGCCGGGCGCCTCGGCGATCAGCATCAACAGATGGGCGGCCAAGGGGCTGAGCTGTGCGAAGCGCACCGCGCCGTCGGCATCGCGGCGGACCAGCAGGCCGGTGGGCTCGGCGGGCACGTCGGCGGGGGCATCATCGGTGCCGAGCCGGTGTACCGGCCATGCGTACAGCAGCGGCCAGGCCAGCGCAGAGCAGCGCAGGGCTTCCTGCATCGGGTCGATGCCGGATGCTGCTGGCAGCGGGTCTGCCGCGCGCTGGTACAGCTCGGTTTCCACCCATTCGTAGTGCGCCAGCTCGGCCAGCGCAGGGTGGGGCAGGTCCGGTTGCGCCTGCAGCCATTGCACGAACTCGGCCGCCACCGCAGTGAACAGTGGGGTGCGCGCGGGGTGACGGGCGAAGTAGTGGCGGACCAGCCCGGCCCAGGCCGGTTCGCCGAGCAGGCGCACGCAGACCGGGAAGCCGTTGCTCAACAGGCCCAGCAGGTTGTTGAACAGCAGGCGCTGGTACACCGCGACCCGGCGCGGGTCGAGATCGGCCGGCGCGGGTACGCGCTGCGGGTCGCGCAGATGTGCGGTGAACGCGTGCTGCTGCGCGCGCAGGCGTTCGGGCGCGTCAGCCATGTGCGCCTCCGGCGTGGGTGGTCTGCAGGCGGCGGATGGTCTGCAGTTCGCCCTGCAGTTCGGCATAGGGCGGGAAGTTGAAGTCGCGCTCCAGCAGGGTCGGGCGCGGGCCGAAGCGGGTGTAGCTGCGCTCCAGCAGTGCCCACACCGGATCGATCACCGGGCTGCCGTGGGTATCGATCTTCAGGTCCGGTGCCTCGTCCAGGTGCCCGGCCACGTGCAGGCAGACGATGCGCTGGGCCGGCAGGCCGGCGATGAACGCATCGGCATCGTAGCCATGGTTGCAGGCATTGACGTAGACGTTGTTGACGTCCAGCAGCAGGTCGCAGTCGGCCTCGGCAAGTACTGCGTTGGTGAAGGCCAGTTCATCCATCTCCGGCTGCGGGGCCAGGTAGTAGGACACGTTCTCCACCGCAATGCGGCGCCCAAGCAGGTCCTGCACGCGGGCGATGCGTGCTGCGGTGTGGCGCACCGCTTCATCGGTGAAGGGTATCGGCAGCAGGTCGTACAACTGGCCCGCGTCGCTGCAGTAGCTCAGGTGCTCGCTGTACAGCGGCACGCGGTGGCGCTCGAGGAAACGACCGACCTGCTGCAGCAGCTGGGTATCCAGCGCCGCACTGCCACCCAGCGATAACGACAGCCCATGGCAGCTCAGCGGATGGCGCCGGGCCAGTTCATCCAACGCCTCGCCGGCAGGGCCGCCGACGTTGATCCAGTTCTCCGGCGCGCACTCCAGGAAATCAAAATCGCCGGCCGGGGCATCGCGCAGGTCCTGCAGCAGCGCCCGCCGCAGGCCCAACCCCACGGCTGCCGCGGGCAGCGGCAACCGCGGGCGGACGATGCTGGCCGCAGCGTCAGTGCTTGCCACCGCACTTGCCTTCGCCGCACTTGCCTTCGGCCGCCTTCTTGCCGGCCTCGGTCTTGGCCTTGCCGTCGGCAGCGGTACCGGCAGCGGCCTTGCCCTTGTCACCGCCACACTTGCCTTCGGCGCTCTTGCCGTCCGCGCCGCACTTGCCTTCGGCGTGCTTGGCAGCATCGGCGGCCTTGGCGTCGGTGGCCTTGGCATCGCCCGATTTGGCGGCCTGGCCGGCCACCATGTAGCCCTGGGCAAGGTCGGTCATGCTCAGGGCCGAAGCACTGGCAGCCACGCCCAGGCCTGCGGCCAGTGCAGTGGCGGTCAGCAGGGACAGGGTCTTGTTGGAACTGCTCATCGGTCGTACTCCTTGGGTGGTGGGCGGGCGCCCGGGGTGGAACAACAGTGCAGCGATCCTACTCAAGGAATCTTCGCCGAAAGCTAAAATTTTGGTGAACAGTGGCGTGTATCCACCCGTGCGTGCGGTCGGGGTCGGATCCCTTTCCGCAGGAAAGGGCTCTGACCCCTCATCCACGCATGGCGTGGGATCTACCGGGCGGTGGATGGCCGCCCGTAGAAGCCCCCAAAAAAAAGGCCGCTGTCATATCGACAGCGGCCCCTTGGACCCCACTTCAGTGTTGCAGCGCGGGATCAGATGGCGTCGGTGCTGGACGTTTCGTCGCGCTTTTCACGCGGCGGCAGCGGCTGCTCGCCGTGCACCAGGAACCACACGTTCTCGGCGATGTTGGTGGCGTGGTCGCCCACGCGTTCCAGGTTCTTGGCCATGAACAGCAGGTGCGTGCACGGGGTGATGTTGCGCGGGTCTTCCATCATGTAGGTCAGCAGTTCGCGGAACAGCGCGGTGTACTGCGCGTCCAGGCGTGCGTCGTCCTGGCGCAGTTCCAGCGCGGCGTCGGCATCGTTATCGCGGTAGGCGGCGATGGCGCGGCGCACCTGCTGCGCGGCCAGCCGCCCCAGCGCACGCAGGCCCTGGATCTGCGGCAGCGGCGGCACCTTGCCCAGCGCGATGGAACGCTTGGCCACGTTGGCGGCGTAGTCGCCAATGCGCTCGATGTCGGCCGGAATGCGCAGGCCCGCGAGGATCTCGCGCAGGTCGCGGGCCATCGGGCCACGCAGCGCCAGGCGCATCACGTCGTGGCTGATCTGCTGTTCCAGCGCATCGATGGCTTCATCGTTGGCGATGATGCGATGGGCGGCGTTCTCATCGCGCTTCTCGATCACGTCCATCGACGCTTCGAGCTGGGCGACGGCCATCTCGCCCATGCGCACGATTTCGGCCACCAGACGCTGCTGTTCTTCGTCGTAGCTCTTGACGATATGGTCGTTGGGAAGATTCATGGTTGTTCCGCTCTGTAGAGTCGAGCCATGCTCGACTGACGTTATCCGTAGAGTCGAGCCATGCTCGACTGCCGTATCAGCCAAAACGACCGGTGATGTAGTCCTCGGTCTGCCGCTGCGAGGGCTGCGAGAAGATCACTTCGGTGCGGTCGTGTTCGATCAGGTCGCCCAGGTACATGAAGGCGGTGTAGTCGGACACACGCGCGGCCTGCTGCATGTTGTGGGTGACGATGACGATGGTGTACTCGTGCTTCAGCTCTTCCACCAGCTGTTCAATGCGGCTGGTGGAGATCGGGTCCAGCGCCGAGGTCGGCTCGTCCAGCAGCAGCACCGACGGGCGCAGGGCCACGGCACGGGCGATGCACAGGCGCTGCTGCTGGCCGCCGGACAGACCCAGCGCGCTCTGGTTGAGCTTGTCCTTCACTTCGTCCCACAGCGCGCCCTGGCGCAGGGCCTGTTCCACCCGGTCGGCCATGTCGGCCTTGCTCAGCTTCTCGTGGTGTCGGATGCCGTAGGCCACGTTCTCGAAGATGGTCATCGGGAACGGCACCGGCTTCTGGAACACCATGCCGACCTTGCTGCGCAGGCGGTTCATCGGGTACTTCGGCGAGAGGATGTTCTCGCCGTCCAGCAGCACTTCACCGCGCGCTTCCAGCTTCGGGTACAGCGCGTAGATACGGTTGAAGATGCGCAGCAGGGTCGACTTGCCGCAACCGGAAGGACCGATCAGCGCGGTCACGCGCTTTTCCGGAATTTCCAGGTTGATGCCCTTCAGGGCGTGGAACTTGTCGTAGTAGAAGTCCAGTCCGCGCGCGGCAAGCTTGACCGGAGCCGGCGTGTGCAGGCTCTCGTGCGAGGACGGCACGGCGATGCGCTGCATCGGCACGGCGTTGGAAAGGTCGTTCATGGCGGTATCCACGGAAAGGTCAGTCATGGGAGATACGGTTGCGCAGCAGGATGCCGCGGGCGGCAAGGCTGACCAGCAGCACGAAGACGGTCAGCACCAGGGCGCCGGCCCAGGCCAGCACCTGCCAGGATTCATACGGGCTGCCGGCGAACTGGTTCATCACCACCGGCACCGAGGCCATCGGTTGGAACACGTTGCTGTTCCAGTACTGGTTGCCGAAGGCGGTGAACAGCAGCGGTGCGGTTTCGCCGGAAATGCGGGCCAGGGCCAGCAGGATGCCGGTGATGATGCCGGCCGAGGCACTGCGGTACAGCACCTGCACGATCACCTTCCACTGCGGGATGCCCAGCGACAGGGCCGCTTCACGCATCTGCGAAGGCACCAGCCGCAGCATTTCGTCGGTGGTGCGCACCACCACCGGCAGCACGATGAAGGCCAGCGACAGCGCACCGGCGAAGGCGGAGAAGCTGCCGCCGGTCTGCATCACGTACAGGGTGTAGACGAACAGACCGAGAACGATGGACGGTGCCGACAGCAGGATGTCGTTGACGAAGCGGACCACGGTGCCGGCCTTGCGGGCGTTGCCGTACTCGGCCAGCCAGGTGCCGGCCAGCACGCCCAGCGGGGTGCCGATGCCGATCGCCAGCGCGCACATCACCGCGCTGCCGAAGAAGGCGTTGGCCAGGCCGCCTTCCTGCATGGGCGGCGGGGTCATCTTGGTGAACAGGTCCCAGTTGATGCCGGCCAGGCCCTTGGCGGCCAGGGTGAACAGGATCCAGCCCAGGAAGAACAGGCCGAACAGTGCGGTGGCGCAGGACAGCGCGATGGCAACGACATTGCCGATGCGGCGGCGCAGGTACAGCGAATCAGCGGCAGTGGACATCAGTTGCCCTCCTTGCGGGACAGGCGCATCAGCATCAGGCGGGCGATGGCCAGCACCACGAAGGTGACGATGAACAGGACGAAGCCGAGCAGCAGCAGCGCCGAGCGGTAGGTTTCGGTGGCTTCGCCGAAGTCATTGGCGATCAGCGCGGCGATGGTGGTGCCCGGTTCCAGCAGCGACGGCGACAGGCGCACGCTGTTGCCGATCACGAAGGCCACGGCCATGGTTTCGCCCAGCGCACGGCCCAGGCCCAGGAATATGCCGCCGATCACCGCAGAGCGGGTGTAGGGCAGCACGATGTCCCAGCTGACTTCCCACTTGGTGGAACCCAGCGCATAGGCCGATTCCTTCAGGCGGGTGGGCACGGTCAGGAACACTTCGCGCATCACCGAGGAAATGAACGGAATGACCATGATGGCCAGCACGAAACCGGCGGTGAGCATGCCGATGCCCAGCGGCGGGCCCTGGAACACCGGGCCGATGATCGGCCACTCGCCCAGGGTTTCATTGAGGAACGGGGTCACGTACTCGGTCATCACCGGCACCAGCACGAACAGGCCCCACATGCCGTAGATGATCGAGGGAATGCCCGCCAGCAGTTCGATGGCGGTGCCGACCGGGCCGCGCAGCCAGCGCGGGGCGACCTCGGTGAGGAAGAAGGCGATGCCGAAGCTGACCGGTACGGCGATGACCATCGCGATGAGCGCGGTGACCAGGGTGCCGTAGATCGGGGCCAGCGCACCGAACTTGTTTTCGACCGGGTTCCAGTCGGAAGAGAAGAAGAAGCTCAGGCCCTGCATCTGCAGGGCGTGGCGACCACCCCACAGCATCGACAGTGCGGCGCAGGCCAGGGCGATCAGGACGAAGATGACGGTGCCGACCAGCACCCATCGGAACAGTTTGTCGTTGCGGGCATCACGCGTGTCACGCGTGGACGGGGCGGCTACAGGCTGGGCGATGGCATTCATGGGGACGGCAGGGCCAGGAAAGGGCGGGGCGGCACGGCGTGGTAGAGACGGTGCCCGCGCAGGGCGGGCACCGTCGGGTCCATCACTTCAGCTCGGTGCCCCAGTAGGCCTCGATCTGCTTGACCAGCTCGGCCGGCAGCGGCACGTAGTGCAGCTCGTTGGCCTGGGCCTGGCCGTTTTCGAAGGCCCACTTGAAGAACGCCAGGGCGTCCTGGTTGCGCTTGGCATCCTTGGGCTGCTTCTGCATCAGCATGAAGTTGGTGGCGGTGATCGGCCAGGCCTGCTCACCCGGGGCATTGGTGATGACCAGGTTGAAGTCCTTGGCGCTGGCCCAGTCGGCGCTGGCGGCAGCCGCGGCAAAGGTTTCAGCGTTCGGCTGCACCCAGGTGCCGGCCGCGTTCTGCAGGGCGGTGTAGGGCATGGCGTTCTGCAGCGCATAGGCCAGTTCGACGTAGCCGATCGAACCCTTGATCTGCTTCACGTACGAGGCCACGCCTTCGTTGCCCTTGCCACCCACGCCGTCCGGCCACTGCACCGAGGTGCCTTCGCCGACCTTGGTCTTCCACTCCGGGCTGACCTTGGACAGGTAGTTGGAGAAGTTGAAGGTGGTGCCCGAACCGTCCGAACGGTGCACCAGGGTGATCTTGCCGTCCGGCAGGGTCACGCCCGGGTTGGCGGCGACGATGGCCGGGTCGTTCCAGGTCTTCACCTTGCCCAGGAAGATGTCGGCCAGCAGGGCGCCAGTCAGGCGCAGCTTGCCCGCCTCCAGACCTTCGATGTTCACCACCGGCACCACGCCGCCGATGGCCGAGGGGAACTGGGCCAGACCGGCCTGGGCCAGTTCGTCGCTGGCCAGCGGCTTGTCCGACGAACCGAAGTCGACGGTACCGGCCTTGATCTGGGCGATGCCGCCGCCCGAACCGATGGACTGGTAGTTGATCTTGGCGCCGGTGGCGGTGTTGTAGTCAGCCGACCACTTGGACACCAGCGGGAAGATGAACGAGGCGCCGGCGCCGGACACTTCAGCGGTCACCTTGTCGCCGGCAGCGGCCGGGGCGGCGGCTGCGTCGGCGGCCGGCTGCTGCGCGGCCTGCTTGTCGCCACCGCAGGCCGACAGGCCCAGGGCGATGGCCAGGGAAAGGGCGGCGAGGCCGGCCGAGTGCAGTTTCATGGTCACTCCATAGCGGGGTAGAGCCGACACCGTCGGCGGATGCGGCTATGAAATGATGTTTTTGTTACAGCCGTATGACGTCCATGACAGAGGTGTCGGACATCACGTTCTGACGGGGGTTTCACGGGGTGGGCGACCGCCGTGGGAGGCCCGGCGGCCCCCGGATTGCGCGGCTTGGCTTTTGTAGAGTCGAGCCATGCTCGACTGAAAGCACGGCAGTCGAGCATGGCTCGACTCTACAGAGGCGAAAAGCGCACGGCAGTCGAGCAAGCTCGACTCTACCAAACAGAAAGGCGCCAGACCCGAAGGTCCAGCGCCCGTTGGGGCCGGCGGGGGAGAGAGGACCCGCCGGCCCCCGTTCCTGCGGGGGAACGCCTTGCTACGCCACTCAGTACTTCAGGTTCTGGGTCCAGTAGGTTTCGATCTGCTTGACCAGGGTGTCCGGCAGCGGCACGTAGTCCAGCTGCTTGGCCTGTGCGTCACCGTTCTTGTAGACCCAGCGGAAGAATTCCTGGGTGGCCTTGGCGCCGGCCACGTTCTTGGGCTGCTTGCGCACCAGGATGAAGTTGGTGGCGGTGATCGGCCACGCCTCGGCGCCCGGGGCGTTGGTCATGACCAGGTAGAAGTCCTTGGCGCTGGCCCAGTCGGCGCTGGCGGCAGCGGCCGAGAACGAGGCGTCGGACGGCTGCACGATCTTGCCGGCAGCGTTCTTCATCGCCGCGTAGGACATCTTGTTCTGCAGCGCGTAGGACAGTTCGACATAACCGATGCCGCCCTTGATCTGCTTCACGTAGGCGGCCACGCCTTCGTTGCCCTTGCCGCCGATGCCGGCCGGCCACTGCACCGAGGTGCCTTCACCGACCTTGCTCTTCCACTCCGGGCTGACCTTGGACAGGTAGTTGACGAAGTTGAAGGTGGTGCCCGAGCCGTCCGAACGGTGGACGATGGTGATCTTGGCGTTGGGCAGGGTCAGGCCGCTGTTCAGGGCAGCAATGGCCGGGTCGTTCCAGGTCTTGATCTTGCCCAGGAAGATGTTGGCCAGGGTCGGGCCGTCCAGCTTCAGCGCGCCCGGGGCAACGCCGGCCACGTTGATCACCGGCACCACGCCGCCGATCACCGACGGGAACTGGGCCAGGCCGGCGGCCGCCAGTTCTTCCGGCTTCAGCGGGGCGTCGGAGGAGCCGAAGTCCACGGTGGCCGCCTTGATCTGGGCAATGCCGCCGCCCGAACCGATCGACTGGTAGTTCACCTTCTTGCCGGTGGCGCCGCTGTAGTCGGCCGACCACTTGGACATGACCGGGTAGATGAACGATGCGCCCGCGCCGGTCACATCGGCGGCATTGGCGGCAAACACGGACGATGCGGCCAGGATGGCGACAGCGGCGCGCGACTTGAAGGCGTGGATCACGGGAGAGACTCCTGGGGTGGTCGAAGGGCGGCTGCCCGACGTTTCGGTGCACATTCCATAACGGTTGCGTGACACCCCGGCGTCTGTCACATGACGCATCCGTGACAGCGCGTGTGGCCGTGGCGGCAACAAAAAAAGGCACGGCCGAAGCCGTGCCTTGGGTACGCGCAGCGCGGGGCGCCGCAACGCTTGCCGCTTACCAGAAGAACTGGGCGCGTGCTTCCAGGATGTTCGGATCGTCGTTGACGAAGCCGCGGGCGCTGGAGCTGTACTTCTTGCTGTCCACCATCACGTAGTTCAGCATCAGCTTGAAGTTCGAACGCCAGTACCAGTTGGCGCCGACGGTCCAGATGTCCATCTTGCCGCCCAGCACGCCATCGACGATCGGCGGACGACCGGCCACCGGGTTGGCGCTCAGGTTGCCGTCGTTCAGATCCATGTGGTCGTAGCGCACGCCCAGCTGCCACTGGCCGCTGGCCGGGTTGTCCGGCAGGCCGGTGCCCGGGGTGCCGCCCTTGTAGCTCCAGGTTTCGCCGGTCACGTTCCACACGCCGCTGACGTAGTAGCCGTCGCTGGTGTAGTTGTCGTGGTCATAGCGCTTGGCCTTGCTGCTGTAGTACTCGGCCTGGGCCTTGAACGGGCCCTGGAAGTACATGGCTTCGGCGCCGACGGTGCTGACGCGGTCGGTGTCGGTCATGTTGCCGCTGTCGACCAGGCGCGCGGTGGCCAGGTCGGCGTTGGGGCGGGCACGCACGCGCAGGGTGTCGGCGTCGGCGTCGTAGTCCACATAGCTCAGGCCGAAGTGCAGCACCTGGCCCTTGTCGTTGATCGGCGCCCAGGTACCGCGTGCACCGTAGCCGCTGCCGTGGGCCAGGTTGCGGGTCAGCTCGCGGCCGAAGGCGCTGGCGGTCACCGACCAGTTGTCCTGGCCGTAGCTGTAGGCACCGCCCAGGCGACGGGCGACGGCGTAGGTGTTGGTTACCGCGGCCTTGGAAATGAAGTCGTTGTTCTTGGTGCTGGACAGTTCTTCCAGGCTGTTGGGCTGCTTGAACTGGCCCAGCTGCAGGAAGTGGCTGCTGTTGCCGGCCAGCTTGTACTTCACGTTGGTGTCCAGGAACTTGTCGGCCTTGGCGTCGTAGCCCACCACCCATTCCACGTTGCCCGGGCCCTTGCCCTTCAGCACCAGCTCGGCGCGGCGCAGTTCGAATTCGCTGTCCTTGCCGTTGCCGGCGTCACCGCCGTTGAGGTCCACGACATCATTGTCGAACCAGTTGCCGTCGGCCTGGACCAGGCCTTCGAAGGTGATTTCCGAACCGCCGATCACATCGATGGCGACTTCAGCGTGGGCAGCCGGCACATACAGCGCAGCAGCCACGGCCACCGTCAGGAGTTGGTGATGCAGTTTCATGGGAAGGAGCCTTGCAGGCAGGTGGGAAGATGCGCGCAGGCTAGAAGGTGAAGATTGCGTAAATGTGACAGTTCACGCACAAGTGCACGCCCCGCCGCGGCAGGGCCTGCCGATGTAAACGCTTGCATGTGACGCTGCGGTTGCGCCCCGATTGCAGTAGATCCACGCCACGCGTGGATGCTTTTCTGTGGCGGGTCAGAGCCCTTTCTGCGAAAGGGATCCGACCCTGGGTGCACGCCCCGATTGCAGTAGATCCACGCCACGCGTGGATGCCTTTCGGTGGCGGGTCAGAGCCCTTTCTGCGAAAGGGATCCGACCCTGGCGATGCACGCCTACGCCGCGGTTTTCTCCTTGAACCGGCACAGATCGGCAATCACGCAGCCCGGGCAATCCGGCTTGCGTGCCTTGCACACATACCGTCCGTGCAGGATCAGCCAGTGGTGCGCATCGAGCAGGAACTCGGCCGGAATGGCCTTCACCAGCCGGTCTTCGACCTCGCGCACGTTCTTGCCCGGTGCCAGCCCGGTGCGGTTGGCCACGCGGAAGATGTGCGTGTCCACTGCCATCACCGGTTCGCCAAACGCGGTGTTCAGCACTACGTTGGCGGTCTTGCGGCCCACGCCGGGCAGTGCTTCCAGCGCGTCGCGGTCGCGCGGCACCTCACCGCCATGCTTCTCCAGCAGGATCGCGCAGGTGGCGATCACGTTCTTCGCCTTGGCGTTGAACAGGCCGATCGTGGCGATGTACTTCTTCAGGCCTTCTTCGCCCAGCGCCAGGATCGCCGCCGGCGTATTGGCCACCGGAAACAGGCGGCGGGTGGCCTTGTTCACGCCCACGTCGGTGGCCTGCGCGGACAGCGCCACTGCCACCAGCAGCTCGAACGGTGTGCTGTATTCCAGTTCGGTCTTCGGGTGCGGGTTGAGTTCGCGCAGGCGGGTGAACATTTCCACCACGTCGGCGCGCGGCATCACGCTGCCGCGGCGCGCCGGTGCGCGCGGGGTCTTCTTCGCGGTGGCCATTACTGTTCCTTGCCTGCCGCGCGGGCCTTGGCCCGGGCCAGGATCGCGGCCGCGGCGGAGGGCAGGGCGGGTTTCACATCCGGCGCCGGGGCCGGCATGCGGCGGGCATCGCGTTCGGCCTCGCGCCGGGCCAGGCGCACCGCACGGTCGCGATAGCGTTCGCGCGCGGCCCACGCCCGCTGCAGCTGCTGCTGCGCCTGCAGCAGGCGTTGCGGAAGGTCGGGGTGCTCGGGCAGCAGGCGCGCATCGTCGGCGCCGGCCACGTAGTCCATCAGCCCTGCCTGCAGCGCGCCATCGAGATCGTCTGCCTGGACCCGGGCAAACAGTTGCACGGGATTGGGTCGGGATGCCATGGCGTCAGCGGTTCTGGAAGGCCGGCGGGCGGCGCTGCAGGAACGCGCTGGTGCCTTCGCGCATGTCCTCGGTGGCGAACAGCAGGCCGAACTGCGCGCTCTCGTATTCCAGACCGGATTCCAGGCTGCATTCGCCGCCTACGTGCACCGCGTCCAGCAGACCGCGCAGGGCCAGCGGCGCCGATTGCGCAAGCTGCTGCGCCACGGCCTGCACGCGCGCGTCCAGCGCATCGGCGGGCACCACTTCATTGACGATGCCCAGCGCCAGCGCACGGGCGGCGTCAATCGGGGTGCCCAGCAGGCACAGCTCCAGGGTGGCGGCGCGCCCGCACAGGCGCAGCAGGCGCTGGCTGCCGCCGAAGCCGGGAATCAGCCCCAGGTTGATCTCTGGCTGGCCCACCTTGGCCGTATCGGCGGCGATGCGCAGGTGGCAGGCCATGGCCAGTTCCAGCCCGCCGCCCAGTGCGAATCCGTTCACCCGGGCGATCACCGGCTTGGGCATGCGCTCGATCTGGCGCATCAGCTGCTGGCCCAACAGCGAGAAGTCACGTCCCTGAACCGCACTGAGGGTGTTCATTTCCCCGATATCGGCCCCGGCCACGAAGGCCTTGGGGCCGGCCCCGGTCAGCACCACCACCCGCACCGCAGGCTCGGCCGCCGCAGCGCTGAACGCCTGGGCCAGCGCCTGCAGGGTGGCGGCGTTGAGGGCGTTGAGCTTTTCCGGGCGCTGCACGGTGATCGTGCGGATGGCGCCCTCATCGGCCACGGTAACGGGGTGATCGGCGGGGGCTGGGGCCACGGAAAACTCCTGAAACGTTAAAAAAAAGTGAGATTGAACTCTTGAAACGCAGACAGGTCATAGCCTGCGTGGTCAGTGGCGGTTCCACCTTATGGCCGCTATCCTAACCCGTCGCCTCAGGGCGGCGCAGAACGTCCCTGAGTTACCACCCCTGGAGAACTGTTTGATGAAGTTGCGTTCTATCGCGGTCGCCGTCGCGGCCCTGGCCCTGACGGGCAATGCCTTCGCCCAGGACGTCTCGTCCGAAAAGGGCAAGCTGAGCTACTACTTCGGTTACGACTACGGCAACAACCTGGCAGAGCTGACCGCCCGCGGTGAGCAGCTGGACATCAACTCGGTGGTGAAGGGTCTGCAGGACGCCTACGCCAAGAAGCAGCCGGCCATCACTGCCGAGCAGCTGAAGCCGGCCGTTGAAGCGTTCCAGAAGCGCGAGCAGAGCCGTGCCCAGGCTGCCAAGGCCGAGTACGAAAAGGCTGCTGCCGAAAACAAGACCAAGAGCGACCAGTTCGTTGCGGCCAACAAGGCCAAGGCGGGCGTGCAGTCGCTGCCGAGCGGTGTGCAGTACCGCGTGATCGAAGCCGGCAAGGGTGCCAAGCCGACCCAGGCCAGCACCGTGCAGCTGGAAGTGGCCGGCCCGTACCCGTTCGGCCAGCGTCCGACCGAAGCCCGCCCGGCCCAGCAGATTCCGTCGATCAAGGTCAGCGAAGTCGAAATGAAGGCCATGCGCGAGACCCTGCTGCAGATGCCGGCAGGCTCGAAGTGGGAAATCACCCTGCCGCCGGACCAGGCGTACGGTGCCGACCCGCGTACCGGCTTCCCGCCGAACGTGGCGGTGCAGTTCGAAGTGAAGCTGGTCAGCGTCAAGTAAATCGAAGTTGTGAAACGAACGCGCCGGTGGCTTCCACCGGCGCGTTTTTTATTGGAACGCCACGCGGTGGCCACCACTGCCCCAAGCGCTGCCATTCGCGCTACTGTTGCAGGGGTGCAAACTATGGAAGAAACGGCGCGTGTTGTCGCAAGCCCCTGCATCGGCGTGTGCAAGCTGGACCTGGCCCGTCTGTGTTCCGGCTGCGGGCGCAGCCTCGACGAAATCGCACGGTGGTCGTCGATGAGCGACGGCGAACGCGACCACGTGCTGCACCGGGTGCTGCCCCTGCGCGAACAACTGCAGCACGCGCTGCGTGGCTCGCTGGCCGATCACGAACGCCTGCTGCGCGCGCTGCACCCGCTGGCCGAGCCGCCGCAGGGCGATGGCTGGAACCGCAGCGAACTGATCGACCTGTTGCCGCCCGGCCCTGCGGTGGAGGCAGCCGTGCTGGCCGGCATCGTGCCGCGTGCCAACGGCGCCCAGGTCATCCTGACCCGCCGCACCGAAACCCTGCGCCAGCATGGTGGCCAGGTCGGTTTTCCCGGCGGGCGCACCGAGCCGGACGACCGCGACGCACTGGCGGCGGCGCTGCGCGAAAGCCAGGAAGAAATCGCGTTGGCGCCCTCGCAGGTGCAGGCGCTGGGCTATCTGGACCCCTTCGTGACCATTACCGGTTACCGGGTCACGCCGGTGGTGGCGGTGATCGATCCCGACTTCGTACCCGTTGCCCAGCCCAGCGAAGTGGCCGAAGTCTTCGAAGTGCCGCTGGATTACCTGATGGCGCCGGACAACCTGCACCAGGTCGAAATCAACCACCGTGGGCGCGTGCGCCACGTGCTGGAATACGGCTGGCCCGGCCAGCGGATCTGGGGCGCCACCGCGGCCATCCTCTACAACCTGCGCCGCCGCCTGGAGCAAGTGACATGACGCAGAACGATACGACGTGGACCACCCTGGTCGATGTGCCCCGTCTGGCCGCCGCGCTGGGCCAATCGGTACGGGTGGTCGATGCCCGCGCCACCGCCAGCACGGCCGTGTGCGTGGTCGATGCGCGCGCATCGCTGGCCGATCCGCAGGCCGGGGCAGCGCAGTACGCCGCCGGGCATATCCCCGGCGCCGTGCATGCCGATCTGAACCAGGATCTGTCCGACCTGGGCCGCAGCGGCCACGGTCGCCACCCCTTGCCGGACAGCGATGCGTTTGCGGCCAGGCTGGGGCAGTGGGGCATCGCCCCCGATACCCAGGTGGTGGTCTACGACGGCAGCGATGGCAGCATGGCCGCCGCGCGCCTGTGGTGGCTGCTGCGCCTGATCGGCCACACCCGCGTGGCCGTGCTCGACGGCGGACTGGCCGCCTGGCAGGCCGCCGGCCAGCCGCTGGCCACCGGGCGCAGTGACGTGCCTGCGCAGCCGCCGTATCCGGGCCGTTTCGACACCACCCAGGTGGCCAGCGCCGATGAGATCGCCGCCCGTTTGAAGCACGCCCCCGGCTGGCTGGTGGACGCCCGCGCCGGCGAGCGCTTCCGGGGCGAGGTGGAGCCGTTGGACCCGGTGGCCGGGCACGTGCCCGGCGCGGTCAACCGCCCGTTCGCGCTTAACGTGGCCGACGGTCGCCTGCGCGATGCGCAGGAACTGCGTGCCGAACTGCAGAGCGTGATCGGCAGCCAGGACCCGCAGCGGGTGGTGCTGATGTGTGGCTCGGGCGTAACCGCCTGCCACCTGCTGCTGGCCATGGAAAGCGCCGGCCTGAGCGGCGCACGCATCTACGCCGATTCCTGGAGCGGCTGGGTAAGCGACAGCAGCCGCCCGGTCGCCACCGGCGCGTAACCGCATCGGGGTCGGATCCGTTTCCCAACGGGAAACGGCTCTGACCCCAGCGCAGCAACGCAGTCGAGCATGGCTCGACTCTACAAGAGCACGTTCCGATCGATTCGACCCCCAATCAGGGGTCAGAGCCCGTTGCGCCGCAACGGGATCTGACCCCAGATCCATGGCCACCGGGAAACTGTCGAAGGCGAGGTGGGTCCGGTTGCGGGGGCGTGAGCCGCATGGATGCGGCGACCGAGCTTACATGGACGTACTTGCAGCGTCCCCCGCAACCGGACCCACCTCGCCTCCCACGGAAAGCCCGCTTTTGACGTTGCCGTTGCCGTTGCCGTTGCCTCGGCAGGTGCAGGGCGCAGCCCTGCCAGTTACTCCCCCAACCCCTGCAGCGGCACCTTTGCCAGCACGCGTGCCCAGGGGAACAAGGGGCCGGGATCGCGCTTACGCGCCACCGTCAGTGTTGGATCATCGCTGGCCGGTACCTGTTCCAGGTCCAGCTGGTCATGCCCGGCAATCTGCTGCAGCGACGGATAGCGCGCCACCAGCGCCTGCAGCAGGGTCTCCAGCGCGTCCAGCTGCGCCTCGGTGTACGGCTCGTCCATCGCCTGGTGGCGGCTGTCGAACCAGTGCGGGTAACGCCCGGTATTGACCAGTTCGATGCCCACCGTGTCCGCGTTCATGCCGCGCACGTGGTGGGCGATCCGCTCCGGCGCCACGTACTGCACCACGCGGCCGTCGCGGTCGATGTAGAAATGCCCGCTGTTGCCCGCGCCGCTGTCATACAGCACGCGCTCGCCGTACTCGCGGGCCATGGCCAGGTCGGGCAGTTCGGTGCAGTGGATGACCACCATGCGCAGGCTGGCCGGGTCACGCAGGGGCAGGCGGTCGTGGTAGGGCAGCGGCTGCAGCTGCAGGCCGGGCAGGAGCGGGTTGGGCATGCGGCGATGCTAGCATTGCGCGATGAACCTGCCTTCCCGATTGTCGTCGAACCCCCGTGCAGGTGCGCGCGCATGAGCCGCGGCCACTGCATCCTGTCCCATGGTTTCGAGAGTGGCCCCGAGGCGACCAAGGTCACCGCGCTGGCCGAAGTGGCCCAGCGCCTGGGCTGGACCCACGAGCGCCCCGACTACACCGACCTGGACGCGATGAGCCAGGTCAGCCGCGTGGGCGACGTGCGTACCCGCCTGCAGCGTCTGGTGGAACGGGCCGCCGCGGCCGCCGCGCAGGGGCCGGTGGTGCTGGCCGGCTCCAGCCTGGGCGCCTACATCTCCGCGATTGCCTCGCTGCAGGTGCCGGTGGCCGGCCTGTTCCTGATGGTGCCGCCCACCACCATGGGCCCGATGCCGGCCCTGGACGCGGCCGCCGTGCCGATCAGCGTGGTCCAGGCCTGGCACGATGACGTGGTGCCCGCCGCCGGGGTGATCGCCTGGGCGCAGGCGCGCTCGGCGCAGCTGCTGCTGGTGGACGATGGCCACCGCCTGGAACACCACGTGGCGGCCTCCGCGCAGGCCTTCGAGCGGCTGCTGCAGCAGCTGTGAAGCCCGGGCGCACGGCGCGCCCGCCCGCATTGACTACAATGGCAGCCCCGCCGCCCCCGGCGCGGGGCTGCTGGCCGTTTCCGCGGCCCTCCCTTCCGAAAGGCCTGGCGCTCGCGCCGTGCCCGTCACCTGCGAATCGATCCCGTGAAATTCTTCGTCTCCTGCGCCAAGGGCCTGGAATACCTGCTTGCCGACGAACTGTCGGCCCTGGGCCTTGGCAAGGCCACCGCCACCATCGCCGGCGTCAATGCCGAGGGCGAACTGGCGCAGGCCCTGCGCATCGTGATGTGGTCGCGCCTTGCCAGCCGCGTGCTGTGGCCGATCGACGAGTTCGACTGCCCGGACGAGCAGGCCCTGTATGACGGCGTGCGCGCCCTGCCGTGGCACGAGCACATCAAGCCGGAGATGACCCTGGCGGTGGACGCCCACGTTTCCGGCGACAAGATCACCCACGCGCGCTTTGCCGCGCAGCGGATCAAGGACGCCATCGTCGACCGCATGCGCGACGAAGGCCTGGAACGGCCGTCGGTGAACACCGATCTGCCCGATGTGCGCGTGAACCTGTCGCTGCGCAAGGGCCGTGCCTCGCTGTCGATCGACCTGGGCGGTGGCCCGCTGCACCGCCGTGGTTGGCGCGGTGCCGCCCACGAGGCGCCGCTGAAGGAAAACCTGGCCGCCGCGCTGCTGCTGCGCGCGCAGTGGCCGCGCCTGCATGCCGCCGGTGGTGGCCTGCTGGACCCGATGTGCGGCAGCGGCACGCTGCTGATTGAAGGTGCGCTGATGGCCGCCGACGTCGCCCCCGGCCTGATGCGCCACGGCAGCCTGCCGCCCAGCCGTTGGCTGGGCTTCGACAAGGCGGCCTGGAAGGCGATCCAGACCGACGCACGCGACCGCGAAGCGGCCGGTCTGGCGGCCCTGAAGCCGGTCATCCACGGCAGCGACATCGACCCGGTGGCGATCCAGGCCGCGCGCGAGAATGCCGAAGTGGCAGGCGTGGCCCACGCGATCCGCTTCACCCGCGCCGACGTGGCCGACCTGGCCGCGCCGGAACAGGAGATCGGCGCGGTGGTCTGCAACCCGCCGTACGACGAGCGCCTGGCGGCCGACCCGGCCCTGTACCGCGCGCTGGGCAACGCCCTGCAGAAGGCGGTGCCGCAGTGGCGCGCCAGCCTGCTGTGTGGCAACGACGAACTGGCCTTCGCCACCGGCCTGCGTGCGTCCAAGAAGTACCAGATGTTCAATGGTGCGCTGGAATGCGCGCTGATCGTCTGCGACCCGATTGCGGTGCCCGGCCGCGATCCGGCACAACCGCGCGAGCTGAGCGAAGGCGCGCAGATGGTGGCCAACCGCCTGCGCAAGAACCTGAAGAAGTTCAAGAGCTGGCGCGCGCGCGAGGACATCACCTGCTTCCGTGCCTACGATGCCGACCTGCCGGAATATGCAGCGGCCATCGATGTGTACGAAGAAGACGGTGGCCAGCGCCGCACCTTCCTGCATGTGCAGGAATACGCGGCACCGGCGGCGATTCCGGAAAACGATGTGCGCCGTCGCCGCAACGAACTGCTGGCCGCGGCCCGCGAGGTGTTCGGCGTGCCGCCCGAACAGGTGTCGATGAAGTCGCGCGAGCGCGGCAAGGGCGGCAGCAAGTACGGTCGTTTCGAGCAGCGCGACGAGTTCATCGTGGTGCGCGAGAACAACGCACTGCTGCAGGTGAACCTGTTCGATTACCTCGATACCGGCCTGTTCCTGGACCACCGTCCGCTGCGCCGCATGATGGCCGAGCAGGTGCGTGGCAAGCGCTTCCTCAACCTGTTCTGCTACACCGGCGTGGCCAGCGTGCAGGCGGCGGTGGCCGGTGCGGCCAGCACCACCAGCGTGGACCTGTCGGCCACCTACCTGCAGTGGTGCTACGACAACCTGGCGCTGAACGGGCAGGGCGGCAACCAGCACCTGCTGGTGCAGGCCGATGCGATGGCCTGGCTGGAAGGCGATCGCGGCCAGTACGACGTGATCTTCTGTGACCCGCCGACGTTCTCCAACTCCGCGCGTGCCGATGACTTCGACGTGCAGCGCGAGCAGTTGAAGCTGCTGCGCGCGGCCGTGGCGCGGCTGGCGCCCGGTGGCGTGCTGTATTTCTCCAACAACTTCCGCCGCTTCAAGCTGGAAGAGAACGCCATCGCCGAATTCGCCCAGTGCCGCGAGATCACCGCACGCACGATTGGTCCGGATTTCGAGCGCAACGCGCGCATCCACCGCGCGTGGGAACTGAAGCGGGTGGGTTGAACCCCCGCCTGGGGTCGGAGCCCCTGCGCTGCGCGCACGGGATCCGGCCCCAGGATGATCGCGGAGCCGAACGGGACCGGCCTCTGTAGAGTCGAGCCTTGCTCGACTGCGCCGCGCAGGGCACCCGACCCCAGTAGATCCACGCCACGCGTGGATGGCCCTACAGCACCAGCAACCGCCCCGGCGCGTAGGCCAGCGGCCAATGGCCCTGTTCGTACAGCGCAAGCATGGGTTCCCAGTACGCCGGCAGGCCAAGGTGCATTTCCAGCAGCCGCTGCCGGCAGGCGAACATCGCCGCATCGCGCGCCACCAGGTGCAGGTCGTGCGCACCGCAGCGCAGTGCCGGTTGCTCCACTGCCGAAAGCGCCCGCATCAGCGTGCGGTTGAGCTCGCGCCGGGCCTCGGCCAGTTCGGCCGGGCGGGGCAGGGCGCCATGGAATGGATCGGGATCGCCGAGCGTGCCGGGCATCCATTCGAAGCCATCGGCATCGATGGTCTGGAACGCTTGATCCAGCGACGCAACGGCAACCACACCTGCCATTGCGGGCAGTGCTTCGCCCAGTCGGGAAAAGAAGCCGATTCCAGCCATCCGGTGCAGCACGCTTTGCATGCCGCCATTGTATCTCTGGGGTCAGAGCCCCTGCGCTGCGCGCACGGGATCCGACCCCTTGCGCGGTTACAGCAGCGCGATCAGCAGGCCCAGCAGCGGCAGGGCGATGGCCAGCGGTGCGATCCACCGCGGGCGGTACGGGTACAGGCCGAAGGCCAACGGCACGCCGGCCAGGGTGAGCGCACCCAGCCACAGCACCGGGCCCATCGCCCAGCCGTGGTCGACCACGCACAGCACGAACGCCACCACCAGCAGTGCCCAGCCCAGCACGCGCCATTGCGTGCGCCGTGCCGGGGCCGCCGCGGCCTTGCCGTGCAGGTCCTGCTGGTGCTTTTCCATCGCCAGCGACAGCGCGGTGAACGCAGAGAAGGACAGGGTCAGGGCCAGCAGCATCATGCGCCGGCCTCCGCTTCTGCGGTCGTCGCGACCGGCGCCTTGGCCGCCGCCGCCGCGCGCTTCTTCTTTTCAGCCGCACTCAGCGGCGGCGTCCAGCGCTGCATGCGCCAGCCGCACAGGGCCAGCATCGCGCCGAAGGCGAGCATCGCCAGATCGAAGCCAGCCAGCACCCAGTCACCGTTGCGCAGCGTCACGCCCAGGTGCGCGTGGGTGGTCAGTGCATTGACCACCGGCACCAGTGCGAACAGGGCCGCACCCAGGTACAGCTGCCACGCCCACATCATCCGCTTGGGCCAGATGAAGGCCGCCAGCAGCGCAGCGCCCCAAGCGTAGAAGAACACGTTGGCTTCGGCGCTGGAGCGTTCGGCCAGGTCCAGCGGCAGCACGCGGTTGCCCCAGAAATACGCTGCAAAGGCGATCGGCAGGCCGGCCACCGCGCCGATGTTCAGCGCGTCCACCAGGCGCAGGCCGAAGCCGATGCGGCCACTCTTGGCATGCTTGGGCCGTTCCTTCACCGCCCACAGCACCACGCCGCTGGCCACCATCAGGCAGCCGGTCAGGCCGGACAGGAAGAACAGGGCGCGCAGGCCCCAGTCGGCGAAGCGTGCCAGGTGCAGGCCGTACAGCACGCCACGGGTGGCGGTGGCACCACCGGACGGCGGGCTCTCCTGCAGCAGCGTGCCGTTGACCATGTCATAGCGCAGCGACGGGGTGTCGATCGACAGGCGCTTGCCATCGCGCTGGCGGATGTCGATCACCGCGTTGCCCGCACCGGGGTTGGAGATGGTGAAGCCGGCCACTTCCACGCCGTGCCAATGCGCACGCGCGCTGTCGAGCAGGCGCGCGATGGCAACCGGCGGCGCCTTGCCCTGGGCCGGCTCGCTCACCTCGGGCATGCCGCCGAAGGCTTCTGCGAAGAACTTGTCTTCATCCTGCGGGTAGGCCACCTTCACCCCCCACGGCAGGTACATGATCATCAGCGTGACGATGCCGGTGTAGGTGATCATGGCGTGGTACGGCAGCGCCATCACCGCGCTCACGTTATGGAAATCCAGCCACGAGCGCAGGCCCTTGTCCTTGCGGAAGGTGAAGAAGTCCTTGAAGATTTTCTTGTGGGTGATCACCCCGGTGATGATCGCCACCAGCATGAACATGGCGCAGAACCCCACCAGGTAGCGCGCCCAGTACACCGGGATGTAGTGCAGGTCGAAATGCAGGCGGTAGAAGAAATCACCACCGCGCGTATCGCGGGCCTTCAGTTCGTTGCCGGTATTCGGGTCCAGGGTGGCATCACCGAACGCACCGCGACGGCCCTTGGCCGGGTCGGCCTGGTCGGCACGCACGCGCCAGAAGGTGCTCATGGCCGGGTTGCGCGGCTGCGGCAGCGTCACGTACCACATCTCGGCATTGCCGGCGTTGGCCTGCAGGTAGTCGACGGCGCGCTGCGCGGCCACGTCGGTGCTGACCCGCGCGCTGGGCAGTTCCGGGCGCATCCAGCGGCTGATTTCTCCGCGGTAGTAGCTGGCGGTGCCGGCCATGAAGATCAGCAGCAGCAGCCAGCCCACCAGCAGGCCGGTCCAGGTGTGCAGCCAGGCCATCGATTGGCGGAATCCGTTCTTCATGCCCAGGCCCCCAGCAGGCGCGCAATCGCGGCCATCAACAGGGTAGGCAACAGGATGCCGACCCAGGCGCGCAGCGCACTGCGCGTGGCAAATGCCCACAATGCGGCGCAGGCCGCGACCAGGATGGCCAGCAGCATGCCGGTCAACACGGTCTGGCCGCGCGCGCCGGGCAGGGCGACCACGCAGAACACACTGGTGACCGAGGCCAGCGCGTAGCCACCGAAGATGGCCGCCAGCGAACGGGACAGCACGCCCCAGCGGGGGCTGGCGAAGAAGGTGCTGAGGCGGGAGCTGGCAATAGCGCGCGAGCGATCCACGGCAATCCTGCAGGTTGGTTGAAAGAAGGCCGGCGCACCGAAGTGCGCCGGGGGGCCATCCCTGGCCGGGTGCCGGTCGCAGAACCGGCACCATCCATCAGGTCATCAGAGCTTCCAGCGCAGGGTCATGGTGACGTTGCGCGGTTCGCCCCAGTACACGCCGTTGTAGAAACCGACGTTGTTGTAATACTTCTTGTCCAGCAGGTTGTTGACGTTCACCTGCGCACTGAAGTTTTCGTTGAAGCGGTAGCCGCCGCCCAGGTTCAGCAGGTAGAACGCGTCCTGGGTGATGCGTGCGCTCTGCGTACCACCGGTGGCGACCGGCCGGGTGCTGTTGTTCCAGATGCTGCTCTGCCAGGTCACGCCGCCGCCCAGCCAGAAGCGGCTGTCGGCACCGCCGGGGCGCCAGCTGGCGTTGAGGCGGAAGGTGTCCTGCGGGGTGGTGGTCCGCTGCAGCACGCCGGCGGCATTGCGGATCTTGGTATGGGCGAAGCCCGCCGATACGTTCCACTGCTCGCCGATGCTGCCCTGGGTTTCGATCTCCCAGCCCTTCACCTTGTTGCCCTGGCCGGTGGAGCGGTAGGCCTGGCCACCATCGGGCAGCGAGTTCAGCGGCACCGAATCATCGATCTCGGCCACGTTGTCCTGCTTGCCTTCAAACACCGCTGCCGAAGCATTGAGCAGGCCGCCGAAGAACTCGGCCTTCACGCCGGCTTCGTACATGTCGCCGACCACCGGCTCCAGGTAGTTGCCGTTGCGGTCGCGATAGTTCTGCGGCTTGAAGATGTCGGTGTAGCTGACATAGCCGCTGAAGATGTCGTTGAAGTCGTAGACCAGGCCGGCGTACGGGGTCAGGGTGTCATCGGGCTTGTAGCCGGTGCGGGTGGTGCGGTTGCGGTTGCCGTTGGCATCGTAGCCGTAGGCCCACTGGCGCGTTTCCCAGCTGCCGTAGCGGGCGCCGAGCACGGCCAGCAGCGGGTCGGCCAGGCGCAGGCGCGCGGCCACGTAAGCGGCGCGCTGGCGCAGCTCGTTTTCCGAGGCCAGGCGGCCATAACGGGTCACCGGCAGCACCGGCACGTCGCCGGTCCAGTGGCGCCAGTCGGCGACCTGCATGTAGCCCGGCGCGCTGGTATCGAATGAAGTCGCCTCCGATTCACCCTTGCGCACCGCCTGGCCCAGGCCGAACACCAGTTCATGCTCGCGGCCGAGCAGCTGGAACGGCCCGCCGACATTCACGTCGAACACGTCCATGGTGCTGTGTTCGTTGAAGTGCGAGACATAGGCGGTCACGCCGGTACCATCCGGACGCGGATTGCCGGCTGCGCCGTACCAGACGCTGCCGTCGGTATCGCGCACGGCATGGGTGACGTTGCCCTTCAGCGACCAGCCATTGCCCAGCTGCTGTTCCAGGCGGGCGAAGGTGGTCTTTTCCACCATCGGCCAGCTGCTCCACGACGCCGACAGGTTGGTCGAGCGCGGCAGGTTGGCCGGGTTGCCATCGGCGCCCCAGTACGGCACCACGCCCCAGGTCACACCGGTGGTGCGCGGCGACTGGTACTCGTAGCCCAGTTCAAACAGGGTGCTGTCGGTCAGGTCGGCCTGCACGATCCCGTAGAACACGTCCTTGTCGAGCTTGTAGACATCGCGGAACGAATCGCTCTGCTGCTTGGCCGCGACTACGCGTGCGCGGATGCGGCCGTCCCAGGCGATCGGGCCGCCCAGGTCGACTTCCATGCGCTGGTTGCCCCAACGGCCCAGGATCAGGTTGGCGCCCATCTGCACCGTATCGGTCGGGCGCTTGCGCACCATGCTGATGGTGCCCGACGGATCGCCGGCGCCGGTGGTCAGGCCGGTGGCGCCGCGGATCACTTCGATGCGCTCGTAGATCACGTTGTCGGTGTTGGTCTTGATCGAACCACCGAAGGTGTTGAGCATGCCATCGATCTGGAAGTTCTCGATGGTGTAACCGCGCGAGACATAGTTGATGCGCTCGCTGTCGGTGACCGACACGGTGACCCCGGTGACCTGGCCCATTACATCGGACAGCGAGAACAGGCCCATGTCGTCCAGGCGCTGGCGGGTGATGACCGTGACCGACTGCGGCGTCTCGCGCAGCGACAGGTCCAGCTTGGTCGCACTGCGGGTGTTCTTCACCGTATAGCTGTTCTGGATTTCGCCATCGGCGGTCACCTTCACCGTGTCCAGCGTGCGCGCATCGGCATCGGCCGGCACATCGGCATGCGCCAGCGGCGCGCAGAACAGCGTGGCCAGCGCCAGCGCCAACGGTGAAACCACGGGAATGTTGGGTCGGGACATACAGTGCGATTCCATGCAGGAGAAAAACATCAGCGATGGAATCCATGCGTGCGGGCGCCTGCGCGGAATCGCGCAACCCGAGGCATCTCCCATCGCCACGCGCTGACGGCCAGGGCCGTCGGCGCACGAGGAGCCGGGGATGTACACGGGCGGAAGCGCGGTGGGGGCGCCAGGTGGCTGAGCGTACAACCGATCAGTAAATGATAGGCATTCGCATTTCGTTAATCAAGTGTGCACAACCGCGCTGTAACGCGACCGCGCGTCAGCGCGAAGCGCAGCTGCGGGTCACCTCGTCGTTCAGCTGTCGCGCGGGCGTGCGCGAACCAAACCACTCGGCCAGTTCGCGGCGCGTGCGGGCCTTGTCGCAGGCTTCGGCATTGCTGGCCGCCTCGATCACCGTGCCGGTTACCGGCGCTGCGCCACGGCCGGCGTTGGCCTGCAGCTCGCGGCGGGCGACGCGCAGTTCGCGGTCCACGCGCTCGGCCTCCTGCCAGCTCAGTTTCGGGTCACGCACGATCGGGCGGGTCACCCCGGTATCCTGCCCGGCCGGGCAGGGCGTGCTCTGGTAGATGGTGCGACCACCATCGTTGCACTTGTAGACGCGCTGCGCGCACGCTTCACCGGCCGCCAGCAGCAGCGGCAGCAGAACCAACATCCGTTGCATGGATCCCCCCGTGGGCCACCCTGGCCCACATGGCGCGGGAGCATACGGAGTGTGACCCCCGTCGCGCAATACGCCTGCGCCATCCACCACAGCCGGGGTCGGAGCCCGTTGCTGCGCAACGGGATCCGACCCCGTCAGGCCCCAGGAAACGGTCAGAGGCGGGGCGGTGTGGGTGGGCAGGACCGCAGGCGCCATGGGCCCGAGGCATGCCTCGGGCGGGTTGGGCAGGACGCCCAACCCCGGTCTTGCCGCGCGCGCGGGATTACGCGCGCGAGCAAGGCGCCTACGAGCCCCCATGGACGGGTTTACGGCGTGTCCTGCCCACCCACACCGCCCCGTATCCCCGGGAGAGCCTGCCTTTGACGTTGATGTTGCCGTTGCATTGAGCGGGTACAGGGCGCCGCCCTGTCGCCGCCCTCAGAACCGGAATACCACCGTTGCGGCATGCAGCAGCAGCCCGATCAGCCCACCCACCAGCGTGCCGTTGAAACGGATGAACTGCAGGTCGCGGCCCACGCTCAGTTCCAGCTGTTCCACCAGGTGGCGCTCGTCCCAGCCCTTCACCGTCTGCGCGATGTGGCTGGTCACCCCTTCGCGCAGGCGCCCGGTCAGGCGCTGCGCGCCTTCCAGCAGATGCTGGTTCAAGGCCTCGCGCAGGGCCGGGTCGGCCTGCAGGGTCTGCCCCAGCGAGGCCAGGCTGCGCTGCAGATGCCCCACCAGCGCCGAATCCTCGCGCTGCAGGTCGGCGCGCAGCGTGGCGTGGATGCGCGACCACAGGCCCTGCACGTACTCCTGCAGGGCAGGGTGGTCGATCATTTCCTGCTTCAGCTGTTCGATGCGCTCGGCCAGCGCCGGATCATCGCGCAGGCGCTGCACGTAGTTCTGCAGCCAGGTCTCGTAATCCTGGCGCAGCGGATGCTGCGGCTCGGCCAGCACCTGCTGCAGTTCCTCCAGTACCGCACGCGCCAGGCGCTCGGCCAGGCTGTCACCGATCTCGTCGATCGGCTTCACCCAGTTCACCGTGCTGGACAGCGTGGGCCACTCGCGCTGGATGTAACGCACGATCAGCTGCGAGGCGCGTTCTTTCACCTCCGGCTGCTCCAGCCAGCGGCCCAACCGCTGCAGACCTTCGTCCAGCACGCGCTGGTGGCGGCCATCGGCGGTCAGCAGGGCCAGCAGTTCGCCGGCGGTGGCCGCCGCGTTCCACTGCCGCAGCTGCTGCACCACGAAGCCGTGCAGCTGCCGGCGCACCGCGCCCTCATCGAAGAAATCCAGCGCCTGCAGCGCCCAGCCGCGGGCCATGTCGGCCAACATGCGCGCGCGTTCGGGTTCGGCCAGCCAACTGCCCAGGCGGCTGGCCGGATCGAACACCTGCAGACGGGCCAGCAGCACGCCCGGTTCCAGGAACTGATCGCGCACGAACAGGGCCAGGCTGTCGCCGATGCGTTCCTTGCTGCGCGGAATGATGGCGGTATGCGGAATGGGCAGCCCCATCGGCCGCCGGAACAGCGCGACCACCGCGAACCAGTCGGCCAGCGCGCCCACCGCGGCGGCTTCACAGAAGGCCGAGACCCAGGCCCAGATGCCCCGTTCGCCCTGCCAGTGGCTGACCGCGAATCCGGCCAGCATCAGCACCAGCAGGCCCAGGGCCAGGGCTTTCAGGCGCCGCAGCTGGGCGCGGCGCGGATCATTGGCAAGCGTCATGCCGGAAGTCTAACCGCCACCGGATGATGCCGACGCATCGGTAGCGCCGGGCCATGCCCGGCGGCTTGTCAGAGCCTGCTGCGCTCGCCGGGCATGGCCCGGCGCTACCCATCCCTTACAGGGCTTCCAGCTGCTTTCGCAGCGCGGCCAGCTGCGCGCGCAGGGTGTCGTTCTCGCGGGTCAGGGCGACCACGCGGCGGCGCAGGGCCGGCGCATCCTCACCCAGCTGTTCCAGCGCCGACAGCACCTCGGCACCGCGGCTGGCCACCTCGTCGTCGCTCGGCTCCTCGAAATCCATCTCGGCCGGTTCGGGCTTCGGCGCACGCGGCTTGCGCTTGGATTCGCGCACGCGCTTGGCCGCCTGCTTCAGCTCGTCCTTGCCACCGGCGGCCGCAGCGCGCTGTTCTTCTTCCGGCAGGTCGGCCACGGCGGCCGCCGCGCTGATCGAAATCACCCCGGCCTTCACCGCTTCCACCACTTCGGCCGCGGCCTGGGCGTGGATACGCTCGATCATGCCCACCTGGCTGGTGCTCAGCTTGGCTTCGCGGGCCAGCTCGGCGCGGCTGACCTTCGGTGCCGGTTCCCACGGCGGGCTGTCTTCACCGGCGTCGTCGGCCGGTTCGGCGGTGCCATCGCTTTCGCGCTGCAGCTGCGCCTGTTCCACCTGCTTGCGCGCGGACAGGATGTCGCGCTTGCGCAGGGCCAGCACGCCGCGCTGGAAGTCGGACACGCTGCGGCGGCCCAGGTGCTGCTCGATCATCCACAGGTGCACGTCTTCCATGCTCTGGAAGCGGGTGTTCTGCACGGTGTTGAAGGGCAGGCCGTGCTTCTGGCAGATGCCGAAGCGGTTATGGCCGTCCACCAGCACGTCGCCCCACAGCACCAGCGCATCGCGGCAGCCTTCGGCCAGGATGCTGCGCTCCAGCGCGTCATGCTCGTCGGCGGTCAGCGGGTCGATGTAGGCCTTCAATTCTTCTTTGACGACGATATCCATGGGCACGGCAACAGGCAGGAGCGGAACCGACCATTGTACCCGCTCGCCCGGTCCGGCCCCGGCTCAGGCGGTGGCCCGGATCATCTCGCCCAGAATGGCGGTGATCTGGTCGATCTGCGGCTTGTCCACGATCAGCGGCGGCGACAGCGCGATGATGTCGCCGGTGCAGCGCACCAGCAGCCGGCCGTCGTGGAAGCAGCGCCGGAACACCTCGTAGCCACGGCTGCCGGGGGCATCGCGGCGCGGCGCGAGCTCCACCGCACCCACCAGCCCGAAGTTGCGGATGTCGATCACGTTGGGCAGGCCCTGCAGCGCATGCAGGCTTTCCTGCCAGTACTCGCCCAGCTCGATGGCGCGCTCGAACAGCCGTTCTTCGGCGTAGATGTCCAGTGTGGCCAGGGCCGCGGCGCAGGCCAGCGGGTGGCCGGAATACGTATAGCCATGGAACAGTTCGATGGCCTGCGCCGGGCCCTGCATGAAGCTGGCATGCACGCTGTCGCTGACCAGCACCCCGCCCAGCGGCACGGCGCCGTTGCTGGCGCCCTTGGCAAACGTCAGCAGGTCCGGGGTGACCCCGAAGCGCTGGGCGGCGAAGGGCATGCCGACCCGGCCGAAGCCGGTGATCACTTCGTCGAACACCAGCAGGATGCCGTGCTGGTCGCAGATTTCGCGCAGCCGCTGCAGGTAGCCGGGGGCGGGCAGGATCACCCCGGCCGAGCCGGCCACCGGTTCGACGAACACCGCGGCAATGGTGGACGGATCGTGCAGGGCGAGCAGCCGTTCCAGGTCATCGGCCAGCTCGGCACCCTGCCGCGGCAGGCCTTTGCTGAAGGCGTTGCGCTCCAGGTCCAGGGTGTGCCGCAGGTAGTCCACGCCGCCCAGTTGCAGGCCGAACTGCTTGCGGTTGTTGGGCAGCCCGCCCAGCGCCATGCCACCGAAGCCGACCCCGTGGTAGCCCTTCTCGCGGCTGATGAAGCGGGTGCGCTGGCCTTCGCCGCGCAGGCGATGGTGGGCCAGCACGATCTTCATCGCGGTATCCACCGCTTCCGAGCCGGAACTGGTCAGGAACACATGGTTCAGGCTGGCCGGGGCCAGTGCGGCCAGGCGTTGGGCCAGCGCGAAGGCCGGCGGTGACCCCATCTGGAAGCCGGGCGCGTAGTCCAGCGTGGCGGCCTGGTCGGCGATGGCCTTGACGATGCCGGGACGGGCGTGGCCGGCATTGCAGCACCACAGGCCGGCGGTGCCATCGAGGATGCTGCGGCCGTCGATATCTTCGTAGTGCATGCCGGCCGCGCGCACCAGCATGCGCGGTGCCCCCTTGTATTGGCGGTTGGCGGTGAACGGCATCCAGTACGCATCGAGCGATTCGGGGCGCTGGGTGGCCAGCGCGTGCGGGTCGATCGCGGGATTCTTCATGCCGCCTCCGTCGGGTCCGTTGCGCTGACTGTAGCGCAGCCGATGGGCGTGATGCCCGCTCACGGGCGCAATGCGGGCGTGGCGGTATAACCGGGGCAGATCTTCGCCCGGAACCCGACATGGCCGACTTCCCTGATCGCAGCCACTGGCAGGCACTGGCCGGCCAGGTGGCCCTTCCGACGCAGGCCTTCATCGACGGCCGCTACGTGGACGCAGCCAGTGGCGCCCGCTTCGACTGCATCAGCCCCATCGATGGGCGCGTGCTGGGCCAGGTGGCCGACTGCGATGCACGTGATGTGGATCGCGCAGTGGCGTCCGCGCGCCGCGCGTTCGAGGCCGGCCACTGGTCGCAGACCCGCCCGTCCCAGCGCAAGCGCGTGCTGCAGGCGCTTGCGGCGCTGGTGGAACAGCATGCCGACGAGCTGGCCCTGCTGGAAACCCTGGACATGGGCAAGCCGGTGCGCGATGCGCGGCGCATTGATCTGCCCGGCGTGGTGCGCTGCCTGGCCTGGACTGCGGAGGCGGTGGACAAACTGTACGGCGACATCGCGCCGACCGGGCCACACGAGCTGGGCCTGGTCAGCCGCGAGCCGGCCGGTGTGGTGGGCGCCATCGTGCCGTGGAATTTCCCGCTGCTGATGGCCTGCTGGAAGATCGCGCCGGCACTGGCGATGGGCAATTCGGTGGTGCTGAAGCCGTCCGAGCGCTCACCGCTGAGCGCGCTGCGGCTGGCCGCGCTGGCCGCCGAAGCCGGGTTGCCGGACGGTGTGCTGAACGTACTGCCGGGCCATGGCGAACGCGTAGGCGAGCCGCTGGCCCTGCACATGGACGTGGACGTGTTGGCGTTTACCGGTTCCACCGCGACCGGGGCCCGCTTGCTGCAGTACGCCGGGCGTTCCAACCTGAAGCCGGTCTGGCTGGAGTGCGGTGGCAAGAGTCCGCACCTGGTGTTCGCCGACGCGCCGGATCTGGATGCGGCGGCCAAGGGGGTGGCGCAGGGCATCTTCTTCAACCAGGGCGAGGTCTGCACGGCCGGTTCGCGCCTGCTGGTGGAGCGCTCGATCCGTGACGATTTCGTGCACCAGGTGCTGGCCTATGCACGGCACATGCAGCCGCGGCACCCGCTGGACCCGGACGCGCCGATGGGGGCGCTGGTCGATGCGGCACACGTGGGCAAGGTACTGGCCGACATCGCCCGCGCCGAGGCCGACGGCGCGCGCCTGCTGCTGGGCGGGCAACGTGCGCAGGTCGAGGCGGGCGGGTGCTATGTGCAGCCCACCGTGTTCGACCAGGTGCGCCCGGAACAGGCGCTGGCCCAGGAGGAGGTGTTCGGTCCGGTGCTGGCGGTGCTGGGTTTCGACAGCGAAGCCGAGGCCGTGCGCCTGGCCAATGACAGCCGTTATGGACTGGCCGCAGGACTGTGGACGCGCGACCTGGGCCGCGCCCATCGCGTAGCCCGCCAGCTGCGCGCGGGCAGTGTGTGGGTGAACGGCTGGGATGGCGGCGACATGACCGCACCGTTTGGTGGCTACAAGCAATCGGGCAATGGCCGCGACAAATCGCTGCATGCCTTCGACAAGTACAGCGAAATCAAGGCCACCTGGATCCAGCTGTAGAGTCGAGCTTGCTCGACTGCTCTTCGCTTTCTGTAGAGTCGAGCCATGCTCGACTGCTCTTCGCTTTCTGTAGAGTCGAGCCATGCTCGACTGCTCTTCGCGAATGGCAGTCGAGCAAGCTCGACGCCAGACCGGCTGCCATCGGTCTCGGCTGAAACCATCGTCCCGTCAGGCCGTCCGCGCGTGGCAGAATCGGTCGATCCACCTTCCACGCCTCGCCGATGTCCACGCTCTCCGCTGCCGCTGCCCCCGTGAATTCGCCCCGCCGTGTGCTGCTGGCCAGCCTGATCGGCACCACCATCGAATTCTTCGATTTCTACATCTATGCCACCGCGGCAGTACTGGTGTTCCCGCACCTGTTCTTCCCGGAAAGCAGCGACCAGGCGGCCCTGCTGCAATCCCTGGCGACCTTCGCGGTGGCCTTCATCGCGCGCCCGGTGGGCTCGGCGGTGTTTGGCCACTTCGGTGACCGCATCGGTCGCAAGGCCACGCTGGTGGCGGCCCTGCTCACCATGGGCCTGTCCACTGTCGCGATCGGCCTGCTGCCGACCCATGCGCAGATCGGCCTGTGGGCGCCGGCGCTGCTGGCCCTGTGCCGTTTCGGGCAAGGGCTGGGGCTGGGCGGCGAATGGGGCGGGGCGGTGCTGCTGGCCACCGAGAACGCACCGCCGGGCAAGCGCGCCTGGTATGGCATGTTCCCGCAGCTGGGGGCGCCCTTGGGCTTCCTGTTGTCGGCCGGCATCTTCCTGCTGCTCGGCCGCTGGCTCAGCCAGCAGGATTTCCTGCAGTGGGGCTGGCGCATTCCGTTCGTGGCCAGTGCGCTGCTGGTCACCCTCGGCCTGTGGGTGCGCTTGAACATCCACGAAACGCCGGATTTCCAGAAAGCGCTGGACCGCAAGGCGCCGGTGCGCCTGCCGATGTGGACGGTGCTGCGCCACCATGCGCTGCCCATGCTGCTGGGCACGCTGGGCGCCTTCGCCACCTTCGTGCTGTTCTACCTGATGACGGTATTCAGCCTGGGCCATGGCACTGCGGTGCTGGGTTACAGCCGCGAGCAGTTCCTGCTGATGCAGATGGTGGCGATGCTGTTCTTCGCCGTGGGCATTCCGTTGTCGGCCCGCTACGGCGATCGTTGGGGCACGCGGCGCACGATGATCATCGCCAGCGTGCTGATCCTCGGCTTCGGCGTACTCTTCGCGCCCCTGTTCCAGGCCAACAGCCCGTGGCTGGTGCTGGTCTTCCTGTGCCTGGGCCTGTTCCTGATGGGCCTGACCTACGGCCCCTGTGGCACCTTCCTGGCCGAAATCTACCCGGTGGAGGTGCGCTACACCGGCGCCTCGCTGTCGTTCAACCTGGCCGGCATCCTCGGTGCCGCACCGGCTCCGTACCTGGCCACCTGGCTGGCCGAACGCTTCGGTCTGGTGGCGGTCGGCTACTACCTGTGCCTGACCGCGGTGGCCACCCTGTGCGCGCTGGTGGCGCTGCACCGGCGCGGTGGGTGACCTCAGCCGAAGATGCGCTTGAGCGTGCGGCCCAGCCAGCCGCCGCTCTGGTGCTCGCGGGCGAACTGGTTCAAGTGCGCTTTCACCTGCTCGGCATAGGCCTGGTCGTCGCCACGGATGTGGTTGAACAACCAGCGTGACAGCATGGTGCGCAGCTCGTCGCTGACATCTTCGCCGGCCTGGAAGCGCAGCCGGTACTCGGCCACGCGCTTGATGAAGATTTCATGCACGCGCTTGTGCGCGGCGCAGAACGGATAGCCCGCTTCCTCCATCAACTCCTCTTCGAACGCGAAGTGCGACATTGTGTAGTCCACCACTTCGTCGATCACCTCGGCCACCGCCACGCGCTGCAGGCTGGACTGCGCCACGTGCAGGTGGTTGAGCATTTCCACGATGCGACGATGCTGCTGGTCGATCACATCGATGCCCGTGTTCAGATCGTCCTGCCAGAGCAGTAGTGCCATCCCGGCGCCCCTTCATGCTGATGTCGGGTGCGACTGTAGGCGCGCGCCCGGCAGGCGGCGTTGATCTGGATCAAAGCATGCTTGTCAGGATAAAGCAGGCTCACGCGCGCGCTGCGGCGCGGCCACGGTGGTGCTGCTGACCCGGTTGCGGCCGCCGGCCTTGGCCAGGTACAGCTGCCGATCCGCCTCGGAAATCAGCCGGTGCAGCGAATCGCGCTGCGGCTGCAGGCAGCACAGGCCAATGCTCACTGTCATGCGCAGGGTGGCCGTGCCGATGTCCACCTCCAGCGCGGCGATGCGCTGGCGCAGGTCTTCGAAGTACTGCAGCGCCTCGTCCTGCTCCATGTCCGGTACCAGCAGGCAGAATTCCTCGCCGCCAAAGCGCGCGATCAGGTCCTGGCTGCGCGCGTGGTCGCCCACTGCACGGGCGACGGCACGCAGCGCATCATCGCCGGCTTCGTGGCCGTAGGTGTCGTTGATGTGCTTGAAGTGGTCGATGTCGATCATTGCCACCGCCACGCTCTGGCCATGCAGCTGCAGCTGCGGCAGCTGGCGCTGGCTCTGTTCCAGGAAACAGCGGCGATTGGGCAGGCCGGTGAGGAAATCGCGGGTGGCCAGATCCTGCAGTGTGCCGATCAGTTCCAGCTGGTCCACGTTCTGCGAAACGCGGCAGAAGAATTCTTCGCGCGAGAATGGCTTGCGCAGGAAATCGTTGGCACCGTTCTTCAGGAAGCGGGGGATCAACGAGGCATCGGTATTGCCGGAAATGCCGATCACCGCCACCTTGTCGCGCGAGCGCAGGGTGCGCAGGCGACGGGTGAATTCCACGCCCTGCATGCCCGGCATTTCCTGGTCCACCACCGCCAGGCGGATGGCCGGGTGCGCCTCGATCGCCGCCAGGCCCTCGCTGCCATCGGCCGCTTCGTACACTTCGTGGCCATACATGCGCAGCAGTGCCGCCGCGTAGCCACGCGCCGACGGTGAATCGTCCACTACCAGCGCGGCGATGCGACGGTTGCGCTCCAGCCGCTGTACCAGCCAGACCAGGTAATCGATGCTGCCGGGGGTGTTCTTCAGCACGTAATCGATGATCTGCTGCTGCAGCACGCGCTTGCGCAGGTCTTCGTCATACACGCCACTGACCACCACGGTGGGCAGATCGCGCTTCAGGAAGAACTCGACCACCGCATCACGGTCACCGTCGGCCAGGACCAGTCCGGTCAGTACCAGGAACCAGCCGCCTTCTTCACTCAGCAGCCGACCCGCTTCGGCCAGCGTGGACGCTACGACTACCGGCAGCTCCAGACGCTGTTCGATCGCTTCGCGCAGCATGCCGGTGAACGCACGTGAATTTTCCACCAGCAGGATCCGCTGCGGCAGGGGATCGGCCAGGTCGCCATCGACAACGACCTGCGGCAGGACGGGCATGGTGCGGTGGCTCACGTCGGAGGGCTTGGCCGGGGTAGCGGCCGTTGCAGGCGAAACTTTAGTCCATCGTGGCCGTCAGCGTGGCGGGCGGCACATGCTGCCGTGGCCCGGGACCGGTATGCTCGGTGCCGCTACCCGGCCGTGCTGGCCGGGGGCGCTCGGAGTTCACGGGCACCGCCGGTGCCCGCGCCGATGCACAGCGGCTGTGCCAGGCGAACGCGGCACTGCCTGGCCGCTCATCAACATTCATTCCACAAGGGGGTTGCCCGTGCGTTTTTCCCGTATGCGTACTGCCATTGCAGCGGCTGCGCTGCTGTCCATGCCGATGATCGCCGCCGCCGCTTGCTGCCCCAGCGACGGCAACGGCATCCAGCTGGCCAAGAGTGGCCTGGGCGAGGCGCTGCCCGCCGCACTGAACCTGAGCCAGGACCCGGCCTGGCAGGTGTATGGCTTCCAGCGCGATGGCATCACCTATTTCCAGGTCAATGACCTGACGGGTCAGGTGAAGCTGATCGTCGGCACGCTCGACAACGTGTTCTGGACGCTGCCGGCGGGCAAGTCGCCGGCCAAGACCTCGCTGCCCTCGCAGCGCCTGGTGATTCCGGCCAATGCGTCGCGCCAGGTGGTGTATCGCCGCGCCGAGTTCTCGCTGGTGGTGTACGGCAAGGGCGCCGACGCGATCTGGTCGGTGGAACTGCCGGGCGAAGGCCAGTAACAGCGCTGCATGACCGGCCCTGCTGCGCGCGGGGCCGGTCGTGGCTGTGCTCAGCGCAGGCCGTGCGGGGCCAGCCGTGCCGGCAGCGCGATGTCCTGTTCTACCTGCGCCGGTGAATCGAGCAGCAGCATGCGGATGCGATTGCCGCGGCAGTCCACGCGACCACCGTAGGCGATGGCCCGCGCACTCAGGCGGCGCCGTGCCAGTGCCATGGTTTCGTCGGACAGAACGCGGTGGCGGTCCAGCAGGCCCACCGTGACCACGATGCCGCGCTGCAGACCGCGGCGGCCGCAGCGTGCGCGCACCTGGATCTGCCCGCGTTCGCCATTCAGCAGCAGCGACACCGCCTCGGCCAGGGTGCGGTAAGTCGCCAGCTGCAGGCCCAGGTTCAACTGGCAGGGATCGCCCTGCAGCTGGTGGCGCCCCAGCCGATCTGTCGCGTCCCAGGCCTGGTGGATGCCGCTGGCCTGCAGGGCCAGATACAGGCCCAGCTGTTCCAGTTCTGCGGGGTAGACCATGCTGGTCAGCTCGCGGAACTGTCGTGAATGGCTGGTGGCGGTGCCCAGCAACTGCCGCGCGGGCTCATGGTGGCCATGCAGCTTCAGCAGTTCGGCGGTCTCGCCCAGCGAGGCTTCGATGTCATCGGCAATGCGCCGCAGTGCCAACGCACGCTGGCGCAGGTCCATTTCATTGGCGATATGCGCATTGCGGGAAAAATCGGCGGCCTGTCGACCGGCCTGGTCGTGGTGCGCGTACTGGTGGTAGTGCTGGCTGATCCGCGAGCCCAGCGCCAGCAGGGCGGTGCCGGCCACGGCCACGATCTGCAGGGTCATGAAGGTGCGCTCATCGAACGAGCCGGGCAGGCCGCTGCTGGGCGTGCCCACGCTGATCAGCATGTTCAGCAGCGGCACCGCCACGGCCGCGCCACGCCAGCCATGCATGCAGGTCAGCGCCACCGCGGGCAGGGCCATCAGCAGCTGCAGGCTGGTCTTGGCCGGGTCGGAACTGGCGCCGGCCCAGATCGCTGCGCCGCCCAGCAGCAGCAGGGCCGCCAGCGAGGCCACGGTCGGCCATTGCCGCCAGCTGGACCAGTCGTGGCCGGCGCTGCGCTGCGACCACAACAGGGCCAGCGGGACCACGGTGATGATGGCGATGTAGTCGCCCAGCAGGTAGCGGATGGCGCTGCCCAGCACCGGATCGGACGGCGGGGTCGGCCACAGCAGATGGGCCAGGGCCAGCTTCAGGACCGCGGTGGCCAGCGCCGCCCACGCGGCAATGGACAGGACCCAGGCTTCACCGGACGTGGCCAGGCGCCGGCGGTGCAGACCCACCACCAGGGCCACGGCCGGTATCAGGCAGGCCGATGCCAGCACCACCCACGGCAGCCCGTAGCGGTCGATCATCGGGTAGCGCATCTGCGCGAAGTAGGCGTACTCGCCCAGGATCAGATAGCCCCACAGCCGCGGCGGGCACAGCAGCAGTGCGGCCACGCGGATGCCGGCGGGCAGGTAGAACTGGTCCAGCGAAATCTGCCGGGTGGCCCAGCAGGCAAGCGCATACAGCGCCGCCAGAGCAAGCCCCGCCGGTCGGATACGTACATCCAGGCGAATTCCATTCGTCCACCAGTTCAATCGCAAGTCTCCCTTGCTGCTGCGCGCCAGCGCACTCCAGGCATCGCGCCTGGCCCCAATCCGCGACAGTATCGGCTGCGGCGGACGCTTGCAATTGCCTGCAACCGTCGTGCCACGCCGCCCCTGCCAACCGGCACGCGCGGCCTCTGACCGAGTTCACACTTTCACACCGGGTCTCACCAGAGCGCGTCGCGCAGCTTGTACCAGGACATGGCCGCCACCAGCAGCGGCGTGCGCAACAGGCGGCCGCCCGGGAACGGGGCATGGTGCAGGCGCTGGTACACGTCCAGGCGCTCGCTCTGGCCGGCGATCGCGGCGGCGATCACCTCGCCGGCCAGGCCCGCGGCGGCGACCCCGTGGCCGGAAAAGCCGTGCGCGAAGTACAGGTTGGAGTCCAGCCGTCCCCAGTGCGGGGCGCGGTTGCGGGTGATGTCGACGAAGCCGCCCCAGACCTGTTCCAGGGGCACATCGGCCAACTGCGGGAAGACCTGGTGCATGCGCCGCTGCATCACCCCGCGCAGGCCCGGCGGCGGCAGCGCCGAATAGCTGGCGCGCCCGCCGAACAGCAGGCGGTGGTCATGGCTCAGGCGGAAATAGTCCAGCGCCCAGGCGGTATCGGCCACGGCCATGTTGTTGGCGATCAGCGCGCGCGCGCGCTCGGCGCCCAGCGGCGCGCTGGCGCCCACGTAGGTGCCGACCGGCATGATGCGCCGCTCCAGCTCGGGCAGCAGGCCCTGCAGCAACGCGTTGCCGGCCACCACCAGATGGTGGGCGTGCACGCTGCCCGCGGCGGTATGCAGGGCCGGCGCCGGACCGCGCTGTACCCGCACCACGGGGGACTGTTCGTGGATGACCACCCCGGCCGCGCGCGCGGCGTCGGCCAGACCGCGCGCATAGGCCAGCGGATGCAGGTGCGCGCTGAGCGGGTCGAACATGGCGGCCCGGTAGCGTGGGCTGTCCAGCTGGGCGGCCAGGGCAGAGCGGTCCCACCACTGCATGGGGTAGTCGTAGTGGCGCTGCAGGTGGTCGCAGTGCCACTGCAGGTCGCGCTCGTGGCGCGCGCGGATGGCCACGCTGGCATGGCCTTCCACCCAGTGGCACGCGATGGCGTGGCGCTCGATGCGCCCGCGCATGGCCTGCACCGCATCGCGTGACCAGTCAAACAGCAGGCGCGCATCGGCACGGCCAATCTCGCGCTCCAGCGTGTCCACTTCGCAGCCGTAGCCCACCAGGGCCTGGCCGCCGTTGCGGCCCGACGCCCCCCAGCCGATCCGCTGCGCCTCCAGCACCACCACGCGGTAGCCGCGCGCGGCCAGTTCCAGCGCGGCGGTCAGTCCGGTGTAGCCGGCGCCCAGCACCGCCACGTCCGCCTGTACCTGGCCCTGCAGGGGCGGCAACGGCGGCGGTTCTGGCAGGCTGGCGGCATACCAGCTGGGCGGGAAAGCGGCACTCACGCGCGTCCTCGCAGGTGCGATGGCGGCGGTTGGGAAGGGGCAGGGCAGGCGGTCGTCACGCGGGTAGTTTCGCCCAGCGGCGCGCCCAGCGGCGTGATGGTGGCGACTTGCCGCCCGTGCCGGCACACAGGTACCGTGCAGGCACGCCAAGGAGTCCCGCATGCGCCGCCTGCCCGCGGTGGGCCTGCCCACCGACAGCACCGTGATGGGCCATCACCGTTTCGCGATGGCCGGCGAGAAGTATGTCCGCGCGCTGGTGGATGCCGCCACCGTGACACCCTGGCTGCTGCCCAGCCTGCAACCGCCACTGCCTGCGGCCGACTGGCTGCAGGACCTGGACGGGCTGCTGCTGACCGGCGCGGTCAGCAACATCGAACCGCAGCACTACGAAGGCGGGCGCACCTGGGCGGGAAATCCGCATGACCCGGCGCGCGATGCCAACGCGTTCGCGCTGCTGCAGGCCGCGCTTGCACTCGACCTGCCCGTGCTGGCGATCTGTCGCGGCTTCCAGGAACTGAATGTCAGCCTGGGTGGCAGCCTGCACCCGCAGGTGCACGCGGTGCCGGGCCTGGCCGACCATCGCGAAGATCCGCAGGCCGCGGTCGAGGTGCAGTACGGGCCGGCGCACAGCGTGCAACTGGCCGCCGGCGGATGGCTTTCACAGTGGCAGGGTGGCGACACGGTGCAGGTCAATTCGGTGCACGGCCAGGGCATCGCACGGCTGGCGCCCGCGCTGCAGGTCGAGGCCACCGCCAACGACGGCCTGGTCGAAGCCGCACGCAGTGGCCACCACCGCTTCGTGCTGGGCGTACAGTGGCACCCGGAATGGCGTGTCACGCAGACGCCGTTCTATCACGCTATTTTCCATGCTTTCGGCCAAGCTTGCCGTCAGTACCAACAGAATCGACTGGATGCCCGATGAGTTCCCGACCGCGCCCGCGCAAGACGGCCACGCCCCCCGAGCCGCAGGAAAGCAGCCTGCTGCGCTGGCTGAAGGAACGGCGCATCACCGAAGTGGAATGCCTGGTGCCGGACATCACCGGCAACGCGCGCGGCAAGATCATTCCCGCCGACAAGTTCTCGCACGACTACGGCACGCGCCTGCCTGAAGGCATCTTCGCCACCACGGTCACCGGCGAGTTCCCCGATGACTACTACGACCTGACCTCGCCCTCGGATTCGGACATGATGCTGCGCCCGGACCCGGACACCGTGCGCATGGTGCCGTGGGCGGCCGATGCCACCGCGCAGGTCATCCATGACTGCTACACCAAGAGCGGCGAGCCGCACGAGCTGGCCCCGCGCAACGTGCTGCGCCGCGTGCTGGCCGCCTACGCCGAACTGGGCCTGCGCCCGGTGGTGGCACCGGAACTGGAATTCTTCCTGGTGCAGAAGAACACCGACCCGGATTTCCCGCTGCTGCCACCGGCCGGCCGTTCCGGGCGCCCGGAAACCGCGCGGCAGTCGTACTCGATCGATGCGGTGAACGAATTCGATCCCATCCTCGACCTGATGTACGACTACGCCGATGCGATGAAGCTGGACGTGGACACCTTGATCCACGAATCCGGTGCGGCGCAGCTGGAAGTGAATTTCACCCATGCCGATGCGATGGACCTGGCCGACCAGGTGTTCCTGTTCAAGCGCACCATGCGTGAGGCGGCGATGCGCCACGGCGTGTACGCCACCTTCCTGGCCAAGCCGATGGAGAACGAGCCGGGCAGTGCCATGCACATCCACCAGAGCCTGGTGCGGGTGAGCGACGGCAGCAACGTGTTCGCCGGCGAGACCCATGCCGAAGGTGAATTCAGCCCGGTGTTCGGCCACTACCTGGGCGGCCTGCAGAAATACGTGCCGCAGGCGATGGCCTTCTTCGCCCCCAACGTCAACTCGTACCGTCGCCTGGTGTTCGGTGAAGTCTCGCCCAGCAACGTGCACTGGGGCTATGACAACCGCACCTGCGGCCTGCGCGTGCCGCTGGATACACCGGAAAACATGCGTGTGGAAAGCCGCTTCGCCGGGTCCGATGCCAACCCGTACCTGGCGATGGCCGCGACCCTGGCCTGCGGCCTGCTGGGCATCCGCGAGCGGCTGGCCCCGGACGCGCCGGTGACCGGCAGCGCCAAGGAACTGGGCTACAACCTGCCGCGCTCGCTGGGCGAGGCACTGGATGGGCTGGAACAGTGCGCCGAACTGCAGGCCCTGCTGGGCGAGCGCTTCTGCCGCGCCTACATCTCGGTCAAGCGCAAGGAATACGAGACCTTTTTCCGGGTGATCAGCTCCTGGGAGCGTGAGTTCCTGCTGTTGAACGTGTGAAGACCCGCAATTGATGAATGAGCCGCCGGGGGGTAGGCTGGCACCCGTCGCCGGCCCGGCCGGCCCCCCACCCGCATTCTGGAGCACCCGATGAAGCTGCGTATCCTCACGCTCGGCCTGGCCTCCGCCTTGCTCGCCGCCTGTGGCGGCGGTGGCAACGGTGGCGCGCAGGACAGCAAGGTCCTGAACGTCTACAACTACAGCGACTACATCGCCGAAGACACCATCCCGAACTTCGAGAAGCAGAGCGGGACCAAGGTCACCTACGATGTGTTCGACAGCGACGAGATGGTCGAAACCAAGCTGCTGGCCGGCAACAGCGGCTACGACGTGGTGGTGCCCACGCTGAACTTCTTTGGCCGCCAGATCCAGGCCGGCGTGTTCCTGCCGCTGGACAAGAGCAAGATCCCGAACCTGGCCAACCTGGACCCGTCGGTGATGCAGCGCATCGCCACCCAGGACCCGGACAACAAGTACGGCGTGCCGTACATGATCGGCACCACCGGCATCGGCTACAACGTGGACATGCTGAAGGAGCGCTTCGGCGGCAGCGCCGACATCGCCAACAGCTGGGACCTGGTGTTCAAGCCGGAAAACATCGCCAAGATGAAGGACTGCGGCGTGACCATCCTGGACACGCCGGCCGACATGATCCCGATCGCCCTTCATTACCTGGGCCTGGACCCGCACAGCGGCGACCCGGCCGAGCTGCAGAAGGCAGCCGACCTGCTGAAGTCGATCCGTCCGTACGTGCAGAACTTCCACTCCTCGCAGTACGTGGGATCGCTGGCCAACGGCGGCACCTGCCTGGTAGTGGGCTGGTCGGGTGACATCATCCAGGCCCGCGACCGCGCCGAAGAAGCCAGCAACGGCGTGCACGTGGCTTATTCCATTCCGAAGGAAGGCGCCCCGCAATGGTTCGACATGCTGGCCATCCCCAAGGACGCCAAGCACCCCGAAGCCGCGTACGCCTTCATCAACTACCTGCTGGAACCGAAGGTCGCCGCAGCCAACACCAACTTCATCCACTACGCCAACCCGGTGACCGCCGCCACCCCGCTGGTGGACGAAGCGATCCGCACCGACCCGACCATCTACCCGCCGGCCGACGTCGCCGCGAAGATGTTCACCTACTCGATCAACACCCCGGAAACCGACAAGCTCTACACCCGCCTGTGGACCGAAGTGAAGACCGGCAAGTAAGCATCGGTTGATGTCGTAAAGAAAAACGGAGGCCAACGGCCTCCGTTTTTTTGCCTCAAGTTGAATGTGATGGCGGGCCACCACCTATCCGTGCGGCGAAGGGCTGGCGCAGGCGGTGGAACTGGATATAGCTGCGTGGTTTCAGCCGAGTGCGAGAGGCTATTTCCAGCTAGTTCCTAAAATTGAGATCGTACACGCGGTCGGTGAGTTCGCGACGGAGCAGGGCGTCTGGCGAAGATTAAGAAGACCAACCTTGAGGCAGCGGCCTTCAACTGGCTTGTGCTCGAAGCCTTCATGGTCGGGGCTTGAGAGTTCTGGCGAGGTAAATAGGCCTCGCCCGAGCGGCCCTACGGTCCTTCAGCGGACGCCAGGGCTTCTTCAAAGCCGTAGGCGACGAGCCATAGCAATCTATCCTTCGAAATGGGGGACATCGCCGCACTCGCGGCCAGCAGCTGGTCCCTGACCTGGATTGCCCAAGCCCGTTCATCCGCCAGATAACGGTCGATCATGTCATGTTGGTAGCGCATCTTGAGCGCCAGCATCACCGTTCGCTGCTTCTCCGGGTGAAGCTTGAGGAACGCGTCTACGAATCTACGCACGTCCACGGTGGCCAGAACAGGGATGTTGTGGAACTCATTTTCCTCATGATTGGTCAAGCAGATCCGGCGGAGGAATTGGGTGGGATCTTCCACCATCAGCGCGAGAAGGTTTCTGCCAATGGCGGGTCGACTATCGACCGCAGCCGCATGGCGTTTCTGGTTCAAGTACTCGGAGATGTCCCTAAACTCTACTGAAGAAGCTTCCATGTAGCCCAAGCCACTATAGCTATCGAAGTTGATATCGAAACTGTCTCTGTTCCGCTCAATAGGCTCAATCAATCTCTCGTCGTACAGGTAGTCCACATAGGCCTTTGCGTCGGCGACCACCTGTGCGCGACTGACGGTCGTAACGCCGATTGACGACAATCGGAGCTGAATGCCGAAAATATGCCGAATCTCGCCTAGGACCGTGTACTCATGCGCGGCAAAGGCCCGCGTCATCTCGGTAAGCGCTGCATTGAACTCTTCTTCCGTGCGCGAATGATAGTTCCATACGGTCCGCCAAGCTGGCTCTTGCTCAGGCGCAAAGAAGAATGAACTTTCATCCAGCTCATCGTGGATCTTCTTCCAATCAACGATCCCCCTCACGATCAGGTCGATCAACGTGGCGTCCGATAGAAGGTCTGAATCGACCCGCGCAAGGGGATATCGGCCGTTGACTGCGACAATCTTGGGTGGAACGTAGTTTTCCTTCTCGTTCCGGATGTACGAAGACATAAGTTGGGACCGGCGATTTTTCATGTCGTCCGCGACAAGTCGTCCCGCTTTGACCTCGAATGAGAGCGCGAACAGAATGGCCAGCAGGGCCCTCATCGCTTGATCGTTCTTCCGATGCCTCTCTTTCAAGACGATGTAGAGTCGTTCGAAGTCCAGGATGGTTTGCTGTAGAACTCGCAGATTGTCCATCTCAGACTGATAGTAGACCTCCGAGATTATGGAGGAATTGGAGCAGATGAAATGCCTCGAGGCCTCGTCCTTGACCGCGAAGAAGAATCCTTGCAATGCCTCCTCGAGCGACGACTGTACTTCGAATGCCTTGCCAACAAGTTTCTCGCGAATTCGTTTGTACTTTATTTTCTCGTCGATCTCCTTCTCGTTTGCGATCAGGATGACCTTGCGCCCCTCGTGCTCCACAAATACGTTGATGTAACCCATCACTGTGTTGATGGGCATCTCACTTCGCTCTAGGTCATCAAAGACGTAGACGTTGGCCTTGGACTTATTGAGGAAGTCCTTTGCTTTCAGGTCCAGCTCTACGTTGAAATACTTCCCGATTGACTTGAGCGCTCTGCCTCCTATTTCAACACCCTTCTTCGCCAGTACGGGATACATGCCTTGAAGGATGGCGTCGTCGATGTCGTCTACCGATCGGATGCCGTAGAGGCTGACATAGATGTACGGCGACGTTTCCTTATCCAACGTGTCCATGAATTTCTTGATGACGAAGGTCTTGCCGATGCCCCAGGGACCATCGAGAAGAACAGCGAAGCCTGGCGGCGTGGACAGCGAAAGGTAGTAGCGCAGGTACTCTTTTACGTGAACATTGCGATCTATCGCTTCATTCCCGGAATCCATGCTCGCTTTGGACGGCGCAGATGGACCGTGCTCTGGTTCAGACAGTGCGGGTTTAGTATTGATGTGACCGGTCATTGGTCTTTCCTATCCGTGAGTTCAGTCATGGAGACTGAGGGCGTTGAGATGACGCGTGGTGACTGCCGACTGGACGTCGGGCCTGGTCGGCGCCGCATCAAGCAGGCCGGCATCGGTCGTGGTCGATCGCATGCACAGAAAGAAGGCAAGGTTGAGTGAGTTGGTTCTTTGATGAAGGGCGGGACATTGGTTTCGCGCAGCCCAAAGACGCACGCGGAACAGGGCAGCCGGTGGGCTTTCCCGCTGAATAATTCGCGAGGACGTTGCGCAATCGGATAATTACGGTCGTCCACGGTGCCGGAATCATCCGTCACCGCCGCAATGGATTCCTGGAGACTGGTAAGCGTTCGGACCGAAAAGTGGTCTATGTCGATGTTGCAGGGTTCTGGGTAGTACCCGAACTCGGCGGAGCCCTTTCTCATCGGAGAGTCGATTGACTGTCCTTCCATGGTTTCACGCCCCCTGACGTCCGCTGGATGTCCTTACCCGTATGGTCATGTCATCGGCGGCGGCCCGCAACACCTCTACACTCGCGCTTAATCCATGCACATAAGCTCGGAATCGTATATCACGGTTGAGCGAAGAGGGCGGGCCTTCGGTGGCCGCGAGGATGCGGTAGCACCCTGCGCGAAGAGGTGGCCTCATCTCGGTTTCTGTCTGGCAGCTAGGCGGGTCCAGCGCAGAGCCCAAAGAGCCATTCGTTGTGACTAACAGATTGTTGAAAAAGGTGATGCAATTCCGGTCCTGTCCTGGCAGGGATTTGATGCTGCCGTTTACCTGCTTTTGCCCTGCCGTTGACCTTCTGTCCGCCGCCGGGATGTGTGAGGGCAGGGGCCAACGCCGGGGGCTTGGCCAGGACCGCAGGCGCCAGGGATGGCGCCTACGAGCCCCATGGATGGGTTCACCGCGTGTCCTGGCCAAGCCCCCGGCGTTGGCCCCTGCCACACGGGAACCCAACACCGGCAAGCGACAAACGCTTTCACCTCACCTCCGCACTCCTTCCCCTACCGTCCCGTATGGCACTGACCACCGCCACGACGAGACGATGACCGACCAGCCCCAGCGCACAGACGCCCCCACTGACGAAGACGCCTCCACCAACGAGGACAAGCCCTCGCCGCTGAAAAACCCCAAGGTCCGCTGGACCCTGGCGATCATCGGCATCGTGGTGGCCATCGCACTGATCGTCTGGCTGGTCTACCACCTGCGCGTAGGCCGCTACCTGCAGGACACCAACAACGCCTACCTGCAGGCCGACGCCGTCGCCGTCGCCCCGCGCATCAACGGCTACGTCACCGACGTCCTGGTGCAGGACAACCAATGGGTGAAGGCCGGGCAACCGCTGCTGCGCATCGACCCGCGCACCTACCGCGCCACCCTGGACCAGGCCGAAGCCGTGATCGCCGTGCGCCAGGCCGATATCGCCGCGGCCACCGCCGGCGTGCAGGGCCAGCAGTCCAGCCTGCTGCAGGCGCGTACGCAACTGGTGGCCGCCAGCGCCTCGCTACGCTTCGCCCGCGCCGAACTGGCCCGCTTCACCCCGCTGGCCGCCAGTGGTGCCGACACCCATGAACACGTGGAAAGCCTGCGCCACGACCTGGAACGCGCACAGGCGCAGCACGATGCGGCCAAGGCGCAGATTGCCGGCGCACAGAGCCAGATCGAAGCCAGCCAGGCCCAGCGCGAACAGGCCGAAGCCGGGCTGAAGCAGGCCCAGGCCGACGCCGCCCAGGCCCGCGTGGCCTTCGAAGACACCGAACTGCGCGCGCGCATCGACGGCCGCATCGGCAACAAGACCGTGCAGGTGGGCCAGTTCGTGGCCGCCGGTACCCGCACCATGACCGTGGTGCCGGTCGCCGCGCTGTATCTCAGCGCCAACTTCAAGGAAACCCAGGTCGGCCTGATGCGCGCCGGGCAACCGGCCGAAATCAAGGTCGACGCACTGCCGGGCACCACGTTGAAGGGCACGGTGGAAAGCATCTCGCCGGGCACCGGTTCGCAGTTCGCATTGCTGCCGCCGCAGAACGCCACGGGCAACTTCACCAAGGTCGTGCAGCGCGTGCCGGTGCGCATCCGCGTGGATGCCGGCACCGAGGCGCGCAAGGTGCTGGTGCCGGGCATGTCGGTGGAAGTGACCGTGGACACCCGCAGCGCGAAGGACGACGCCGAGCGCAGCCACGACGAGGCCGAGGCCCGCGGCGCGCGATGAACGCAGCAACCGCACCTGCTGCGCCCGCCGCGCAAGGCAAGGCCGATGCCGCAGCGTGGCTGGCGGTGGCCGCCGGCACCATCGGCTCGTTCATGGCCACGCTGGATATTTCCATCGTCAACGCCGCACTGCCCACCATCCAGGGTGAGGTCGGCGCCAGTGGCACCGAAGGCACCTGGATCTCCACCGCGTTCCTGGTCTCGGAAATCGTGATGATTCCGCTGACCGGCTGGTTCGTGCGCACGCTGGGCCTGCGCACCTTCCTGCTGATCTGCGCCACGCTGTTCACGGCGTTTTCGGTGATGTGCGGGCTGGCCGATTCATTGCCGATGATGATTGCCGGACGGGTAGGGCAGGGCTTTGCCGGCGGCGCCCTGATTCCCACTGCGCTGACCATCGTCGGTACGCGCCTGCCGCCGAAACAGCAGCCGCTGGGCACCGCGTTGTTCGGCATGACCGTCATCCTCGGCCCGGTGATCGGCCCGCTGCTGGGCGGCTGGCTGACCGAGAACGTCAGCTGGCACTACGCGTTCTTCATCAACGTGCCGATCTGCGCCGGGCTGGTCGCGCTGCTGCTGCTGGGCCTGCCGCACGAGAAATCGGACTGGGGCGGGCTGCTGCGTGCCGATTGGCTGGGCATCGTCGGCATGACCGCCGGTCTGTCCGCACTGACCGTGGTACTGGAAGATGGCCAGCGCGAGCGCTGGTTCGAATCCACGATGATCGTGGTGCTCAGCATCGTCTCGCTGCTGGGCTTTGCCCTGCTGGCGGTCTCGCAGTTCACCAGCAAGGCACCGGTCATCCGCCTGAACATCCTGTTCCAGCGCAGCTTCGGCGCGGTGTTCGTGATGGTGATGGCGGTCGGCATGATCCTGTTCGGGGTGATGTACATGATCCCGCAGTTCCTGGCGATCATCGCCGGCTACAACACCGAACAGGCCGGTTACGTGCTGCTGCTGGCGGGCTTGCCGACCATCCTGCTGATGCCGTTGATGCCGAAGATGCTGGAAACGGTGGACGTGCGCATCATGGTGTTCGGCGGCATGCTGTGCTTTGCCGCGGCGTGCTTCGTGAACCTGGGCCTGAGCCCGGACAGCATCGGCCCGCACTTCGTGATCGGCCAGCTGCTGCAGGGCTGCGGGCTGGCGCTGGCGATGATGGCGCTGAACCAGGCCGCCATCACTTCGGTGCCGCGTGAGTACACCAGCGATGCGTCCGGGCTGTTCAACGCCGCGCGCAACCTGGGCGGCTCGATCGGACTGGCGATCATTTCCACGTTCCAGGAACGGCGTACCACCCTGCACGTGGATGCGATCGGCAGCAGCGTCACCGCCAATTCCACCGTGGCGCAGGACGCACTGCATGCCTATGGCCAGCAGCTGGGCGATGCCGGCCAGGCCGTGGCCGTGCTGGCGCAGACCGTACAGATGCAGGCGATGGTGATGGCCTACAACGATCTGTTCTGGATCTTCGGCCTGATCGTGGTGCTCACCTTTCCCCTGGTGTTCCTGCTCAAGCCCCTGCCCAAGGGCGTTCCCCTGGCGATGCACTGATGACTTCGACTTCCTTGCCCGTTCCCTTCCGCCTGCGCCGCCTGTGCCCGGCCCTGCTGCCGCTGCTGCTGGCCGGTTGCATGCTGGGGCCCGATTACGTGAAGCCGGAGCTGGCCGGCAACGCCACCGCGCAGGCACAGCTGCACCGCGCCGCCCAGGCCGGCGTGCAGCCGGCCACGCCGCCCAGCCAATGGTGGCGCGCGCTGAATGATCCGCTGCTGGACCAGCTGGTGGACGAAGCGCTGCGCAACAGCCCCGACCTGCGTGCCGCGCAGGCCAAGCTGCTCGCCTCGCGCGCACTGCAGCGCCAGCGCCGTGCCGAGCAGCTGCCATCGGTGGGCGCTGCCGCCGGCTACGCCAACATCAAGGCGCCCGATTCGCTGGGAAACAGCGTGCGTGGCCTGGGCGACAACATCGCCAGCGTGGCCGAGGCCAACGGCCGGCCGCAGGAGGCCGCGCAGCTGCGCCAGCAGTTCGCCGACCTCGATCTGGACACCGAGCTGTACGTGGCCGGCTTCGATGCCAGCTGGGAACTGGACCTGTTCGGCCGCCGCCGCCGTGCAGCCGAGCAGGCCACGGCCGAGGCCGAGGCCAATGCGGCCGCGCTGGCCGATGCACAGGTGCAGCTGGCCGCCGAGCTGGCCCAGGTGTACCTGGGCTACCGCAGCAGCCGCGAACGCATCGCCCTGGCCGAAGACAACCTGCGTGCGGCCGCAGACAGCCTGCAGTTGACCCGGCAGCGTCGCCAGCGTGGCGCCGATTCGGACCTGCAGGTCGAGCGCGCGCAGGCGCAGCTGCAACAGCAGCAGGCCGCGCTGCCGCCGCTGCGCGCGCAGGCCGACGAAGCGCGTGATGTGCTGGCGCTGATGGTAGGCCGCGAGCCCGGCGCGCTGGATGCGCGCCTGGCCGTCGACCAGCCGCTGCCACAGCTGCCAGCCAGCGTGCCGGTGGACGATGCCGGCGCGCTGATCCAGCGCCGGCCCGACGTGCGCAAGGCCGAGCGCGAACTGGCAGCCTCGTCGGCGCAGATCGGCCAGGCCCTGTCCGCCTATTTCCCGCAGGTCACCCTGCTGGGCACCATCGGTGCCGGGGCGACCTCGGCGTCCGACCTGGGCCCGGATTCGGCGGCCACGATCGTGGCCCCGTTCCTGCGCTGGTCGCTGTTCGATTTCGGGGTCAACAAGGCGCGGGTGGCGCAGGCCCGGGCGGGCAACCAGGCGCGCCTGGCGGCCTACGAAAGCAGCGTGCTGGCGGCCCTGCAGGACGCCAACACCGCCCTGGCACGGTTCGGCGCGGCGCGCGAGCAGCTGCAGGCCAGCGAACGGGCGCAGGCCTCGGCCGAGCGGTCGCTGGCGCTGATGACGCAGCGCCGCCAGGCCGGGGCGACCTCGCAGATTGACCTGCTGGACGTGCAGCGCCAACGCCTGCAGGCCCAGGACGGTGCCGCACAGGCGCGCCTGCAGCTGCTGGTGCGCTACGTCGCGCTGCAGAAGAGCCTGGGGCTGGGCTGGCAGGATGCGCCGCCGGTGGCCGCGCGTTGACCCTGCCCGGCGGACCCACCCGCCGCCCGCCACACCCCGTCATACCGCCATCGCCCCCCGGCCGGTAGAATGGCCGCCGCTGTCCACCGCCCGCTCCCGGAGCCCCCATGCCCGTTGAAGCCCAGCCGGAAGCCGCCGCCGTCGATACGGCGAGTGCGCCCGGCTACCTGTCCATTCGTGATCTGCGCAAGGAATTCGATGGCTTCGTCGCCGTCGATGACGTCAACCTGGACGTGCGCAAGGGCGAGATCTTCGCCCTGCTCGGCGGATCGGGCAGTGGCAAATCGACCCTGCTGCGCTGCCTGGGCGGCTTCGAGACCCCCACCAAGGGCAGCATCACCCTGGATGGCCAGCGCCTGGACGCGCTGCCGCCGTACCAGCGGCCGGTCAACATGATGTTCCAGTCCTATGCGCTGTTCCCGCACATGACGGTCGAACAGAACATCGCCTTCGGCCTGAAGCAGGACGGCCTGGACAAGGCCGCCATCGCCAGGCGCGTGGGCGAGATGCTGGAACTGGTGCAGATGGGCCACCTGGGCAAGCGCAAGCCGCACCAGCTGTCCGGCGGCCAGCAGCAGCGCGTGGCGCTGGCGCGGTCGCTGGCCAAGGGCCCGAAACTGCTGCTGCTGGACGAACCGATGGGCGCGCTGGACAAGAAGCTGCGCTCGCAGATGCAGCTGGAGCTGGTCAGCATCATCGAATCCTCCGGCGTGACCTGCGTGATGGTCACCCACGACCAGGAAGAGGCCATGACCATGGCCACCCGCATCGCGGTGATGGATGCCGGCTGGATCCAGCAGGTCGGCAAGCCCGACGAGGTCTACGAACAGCCGGCCAACCGCTTCGTGGCCGGCTTCATCGGCTCGGTCAACCTGTTCGACGGGGTGATCGACGAAGACCTGCCCGAGTACGTGACCGTGCGCTCGCCGCTGTTCCCGGCGCCGGTCTACATCGCCCACGGCATCACCTGCTACGAAGGGCAGCCGGTGGCGTTCGCGCTGCGCCCGGAAAAGGTGATGATCGGCAAGGACGAGCCGGAAGGGCACACCAACAAGGCGCAGGGCGTGATCGAGGACATCGCCTACTTCGGCAGTCACTCGGTCTACCACGTGCGTCTGCCCAGTGGTGCCAAGGTGCTGGCCAACTTCGCCAACTCGCAGCGCTGGGCCAGCGATGGCCTGACCTGGGGCGACGAAGTGTGGGTGCACTGGCGCGACAACGACGGCGTGGTGCTGACCTCATGAGCGCGGCGGGCCTGAAGCGCTGGCTGCCGGGCACGCGTGCCACGGTCATTGGCATCCCTTACCTGTGGCTGCTGCTGTTCTTCGCCGTGCCGTTCCTGATCGTGCTGATGATCAGTTTCTCGCACAGCCGGGTCGGCTCGCCGCCGTACACCTGGCTGCTGCAGTACGTCGACGGCGCGTTCTCGCTGAAGCTGAACCTGGAAAACTACCTGGCGCTGTTCCGCGATTCGATCTATGCCCAGGCCTTCCTCAGTTCGATCAAGATCGCGGCGATCTCGACCTTCCTGACCCTGCTGATCGGCTACCCGATGGCCTATGCCATCGCGCGCCTGTCGCCGGCCGCGCGCAACGTGGCGATGATGCTGGTGGTGCTGCCGTCGTGGACCTCGTTCCTGATCCGCGTGTACGCGTGGAAGGCGATCCTGGACCGCAACGGTCTGCTCGACCAGTTCCTGCAGTTCACCGGCCTGCAGTCGCTGATGAGCAGCCTGGGGCTGCCCAAGCTGCAGCTGATCGATACGCCCACGGCGGCCTACATCGGCATCGTGTACTGCTACCTGCCGTTCATGGTGCTGCCGCTGTACGCCAACCTGGTCAAGCATGACCACCGCCTGCTGGAAGCGGCCTACGACCTCGGTGCCAAGCCCTGGCAGGCGTTCCTGCGCATCACCCTGCCATTGTCCAAGGCGGGCATCATCGCCGGCTGCATGCTGGTGATGATTCCGGCGGTGGGTGAATTCGTGATTCCGGAAATGCTGGGCGGCTCGGAAACGCTGATGGTGGGCCGCCAGCTGTGGAACGAGTTCTTCAACAACCGCAACTGGCCCGGCGCTTCGGCCATGGCGGTGGCGATGATCGTGCTGCTGCTGGTGCCGATCCTGTGGTTCAACCGGTCCCAGCAGCGTCTGCTGGAAGGGAAGCAGGCATGAGCCCGCGCACCGCCAAGGGTCTGGGGCTGGGCGTGCTGGTGCTCGGCTTCGCGTTCCTGTACCTGCCGATCCTGCTGTTGATGTTCTATTCGTTCAACAGTTCGCGGCTGGCGATGGTCTGGGCCGGGTTCTCCACCCGCGCCTACGGCGATCTGTTTGCCGACCGCGCGCTGATGGAGGCGATGTGGACCAGCCTGGTGGTGGCCTTCTGGACCGCCTGTACCGCCACCGTGCTGGGCACACTGGCGGCGATGGTGATGACCCGCTTCAAGCGCTTCCGCGGCAAGCCGGTATTCGGTGCGCTGGTGACCGCGCCGCTGGTCATGCCCGATGTCATCCTGGGCTTCTCGCTGATGGCCCTGCTGGCCTCGATGGGCGCCATTCCCGGCTTCCCGGCGCGTGGGCTGGCCACGATCTGGATCGCGCATGTCACCTTCACCCTGTGCTTCGTCACCGTGGTGGTGTCCTCGCGCCTGCAGGAAATGGATCTGTCGCTGGAAGAAGCGGCGATGGACCTGGGCGCCAGCCGGCTGACTGTGTTCACCCGCATTACCCTGCCGATCATCGCCCCGGCATTGGTGGCGGGTTGGCTGCTGGCCTTCACCCTGTCGCTGGATGACGTGGTGGTGGCAAGCTTCGTGGCCACGCCCGGTTCAACCACGCTGCCGATGAAGGTGTTTGCCTCGGTGCGCATGGGCATCAGCCCGAAGATCAATGCCCTGGCCACCCTGCTGGTGTCGGCGGTGTCGATCGCCGCAGTGATCGGCTGGTACATCAATGCGCGTGCGGAAAAACGCCGCCAGCGCGACCTGCAGCTGGCCCGCCAGGACAACGGCTGACGCCGCAGCCACGCCCGGCTCACGGCCAGCGGCGCACAATGGGGGTCACCCTGATGGAGACCCCCCATGACCGTCGAGATCATCGATCCGGCCACCGGCCAGGTGACCTACCGCCATGAACTGATCGGCGCTGCCGACATCGAGCAGCGCCTGCAGGCGGCGGCTGACGCCTTCCCGGCCTGGGCCGAACGGTCGCTGCAGGAACGCGGCGCCATCCTGCGCCAGATCGCCGCGCAGCTGCGCAGCCGTCGCGACGACCTGCAGCAGGCGATGACCCACGAGATGGGCAAGCTCAAGGCCGAGGCGCTGGCCGAAGTGGACAAGTGCGCGGCGGCCTGCGAGTTCTACGCCGACCACGCAGCCGACTACCTGAAGCCGCAACTGATCGACACCGAGGCCCAGCGCAGTTACGTGCGCTACGAGCCGATCGGCTGCGTGTTCGCTGTCATGCCCTGGAATTTCCCGATCTGGCAGGTGTTCCGCTTCCTGGCGCCGGCGTTCATGGCCGGCAACGTGGCCCTGCTCAAGCACGCCAGCAACGTGCCGCAGTGCGCCGACCTGATCCTGGCGGTGTGCCGCGATGGTGGCCTGCCGGACGGTGTGTTCGACGTGCTGCACATCGACAACGACCAGGCCGCCGAGGTGCTGCGCGATGCACGGGTCAAGGCCGTTACCCTCACCGGCAGCGAGCGGGCAGGGCGCTCCATCGCCTCCAACGCCGGCAGCCAGCTGAAGAAGTCGGTGATGGAACTGGGTGGCAGCGATGCCTTCGTGGTGCTCGACGATGCCGACCTGGACAAGGCGGTGGCGGCGGCAGTGAAGTCGCGCTTCGACAACAGCGGCCAGACCTGCATCGCAGCCAAGCGCTTCATCGTGGTGGATGCCGTGGCCGATGAATTCACCCGCCGCTTCGTGGAAGCAGCAGGGGAGCGGCAATACGGCGATCCCGATGCGCGCGGCACCACGCTGGCACCGATGGCCCGTGCCGACCTGCGCGATGAGCTGCACACGCAGGTGCAGGCCAGCGTGGCCAAGGGCGCGCGCGTTCTACTGGGCGGCGAGCCGATTGCCGGTACCCACGCAGGCTACCCGGCCACCGTGCTGGACCAGGTGGGCCCGGGCATGCCGGCCTACGACGAGGAACTGTTCGGGCCGGTGGCCGCGGTGATCCGCGTGGCCGACGAGGCGCAGGCCCTGCGCGTGGCCAACGACACCCGTTTCGGCCTGGGCGGCAGCGTGTGGACGCGCGATCCGGTGCGCGGCGAGTCCTTTGCCCAGCGCATGGAGTGTGGCGCCGCCTTCGTCAATGCCATCGTCAAGAGCGATGCGCGTCTGCCGTTCGGCGGCAGCAAGCAGTCCGGCTTCGGCCGCGAACTGGCCGACCACGGCATCCATGAGTTCATGAACATCAAGACCGTCTACGTAGCCTGATACCCGCACTGTAGAGTCGAGCTTGCTCGACTGCTGTTGCGCCCTTGTAGAGTCGAGCTTGCTCGACTGCTTTGCGAACAGCAGTCGAGCAAGCTCGACTCTACGGAATGCCTGGACGGCCAGTCGAGCATGGCTCGACTCTACAGACCGCGCCTTACAGCCATTTGGCGCGCTTGAACAACCGGTACAACCCCACGCACACCGCGCCCACGCCCACAATCATCAACGGGTAGGCCCACGGCTGGTTCAACTCGGGCATGTGGCTGAAGTTCATGCCGTACCAGCTGGTGATCAAGGTCGGCGCGGCCAGCAACGCCGCCCACGCACCCAGGCGCTTCACCGTCTCGCCCTGCGCCAGCGTCACCAGCGACAGGTTCACGCTCAGCGCGGTGCCCAGCATCTCGCGCAGGGTGTCGATCACATCGCTGATGCGCACGGCGTGGTCGTGCACGTCGCGCACATACAGCTTCACTTCGTCGGGAATCAGATCGCCCTGGTAGCGGCGCAGCTGGGCCAGCACATCCTGCAGAGGTGCCACGGCCATGCGCATCTTGTTCAGTTCGCGCTTCAGCTCATACAGCCGCACCACCGTGCTGCGCTTGTAGCTCTCGGCGAAGATGTCCTTCTCCAGCAGCTCCAGCGTGTCGCGGAAGCGATTGGTGATGGGCAGGTAGTTGTCGACCACGAAATCGGTCACCGCGTACAGGCAGTACGAGGGGCCCATCTTCAGCAGTTGCGGCTCGCGTTCCACCCGGGTGCGTACCGGTGCGTAGGACAGCGAAGCGCCGTGGCGCACGGTCACCAGGAAGCGCGGGCCCAGGAACGCGTGGGTTTCACCGTACTGGATGCGCTCGTCCACCATCTGCGCGGTGGTCACCACCACGAACAGGGAATTGCCGTAGGCCTCGACCTTGGGCCGCTGGTGCGCGTTGCGCGCATCCTCGATGGCCAGGTCATGCAGGCAGAATTCTTCCTGCAGTTTCAGCAGCACGGCGTCGGCCGGATCGTACAGGCCGACCCAGACAAAGCCGTTGCCACTGGCGATCACATCGCTGATGGCATCCAGGCTGATGTCGTGGCGTTTGCCCTGGTCATCGTAGTGAACGCAGTTGATGACACAGGCGGGGTTGGCCGAAGCGGCCGTGGAAGCAGGGGCGGGCAATGACATGCCCGCCATCGTGCGTCACTGCGCCGTGTGGGACAAGTGAGGACGGTGCGCCAGCACCCACGCCAGGGCCACATGCACCGGCAGCAGCAGCACGATCCACTGCACGTTGTACTGCGCCTGCAGGCTCAGCCAGTGCAGTACCAGTGCGGCCACCGACTGCAACGCCAGCAACCACAGCACGATGCTGAACACGCGCCCCGGCACGCGCCCGCGCAGCAGCGCGATGGCGCCGGGCAGCAGCAGTACCGCCAGCGGTGACAGCAGCAGCAGGTTGCGGTTGGCCCACGCGGCGTAGTGGATGCTGAAGCCCCACAGGAACACCAGCAGGCCGCCGGCGATCGTGCACAGCAGCCACAGCGGCAGGGCCAGCCCGGCCAGCACGCGCGGGCGCTGGCGCAGGGCCACGATGCCTGCGGCGGCCAGCAGGCCGCACAGCAGCCACGGCCACCAGCGTCGCGGGAACTCCTTCGGTTCGGTGGCGATGCGGTGCGGCAGCAGTTCCTGCTCGCTCTGCACCAGCGGTCGGCCATCGCTGTTGCGCACCTGGCGCAGGGCATCGGCCAGGCGCATCGGCACGAACGCTTCCTGCCAGCGCGACAGCGGCTGGTCGGCAAACGGGCCGAGGCCGACGTCGAAGCCCAGCCACATCCACGGTGCCGGCGAGGCCAGGCGCACCGACTCGCTGCGGTAGGTATTGCCGCGCGAGCGCCCCGACAACTGCGCATGCAGGCCGCCGCCCAGGGCCTTGTCCAGGGTGTCGCGCACCATGGTGGCGCAGTTGGCGGTGTAGTAATCGTAGTGGTAACGCGCGTTTTCCGGCTTGGCCCGCTCAGCCAGGCCGTCGGCCAGGGCCCGCGCCTGGTCGGGGCGCAGGTCCAGCCACTGCACGCTGGCCCCGCGTCCGGTCTCGTCGTAGTAGGACAGGTCCTGCTGCAGCGGCAGCGCCACCAGGTAGTACATCATCTCGCCGCGCACGAAGCGGCTGATGAAATCCTGTTCCGACGGATCGAAGTAGCCGAAGTTGTAGGACGTGGCGGCGCCGCTGACCGGGTCCAGCACCACGATGGCATCGTGGCCGAAGCGCTCGAAGAACACCGTGCCCGGCTGCATGGTCACCACGCCGATGCGCGGTGGCGCTGCCTCGGCAGCCGCTGCGGCCTGCGCGAAGGCTGCCGCCGGCAGCACCAGGGCCAGCGTGCACAGCGCCAGCCATGCCAGCATCAACAGGCCGCGGCGCTTCAAGCGTCGTCCTGCGCGTCCGGCGGCAGGACGGTCACATGGAAGGCCTGCACCCGGCGCGCGTCGGCGCGGGCCACGCGGAACATGAAGCGGTCCAACGCCAGCTCGTCGCCCACTTCCGGCAGGTGGCCCACGGCCTCGGTCACCAGGCCGCCGATGGTGTCGTAGTCCTCATCGGAGAAAGTGGCACCAAAGCGTTCGTTGAAATCGCCGATCGGGGTCAGTGCGTCCACCACATACTGGCCATCGGCCTGGATGGCGATCTGCGCCGACGGGTCTTCGGCCTCGTCGTGCTCGTCGTCGATCTCGCCGACGATCTGTTCCAGCACGTCCTCGATGGTGACCAGGCCGGCGACGCCGCCGTATTCGTCCACCACCATCGCCATGTGGTTGCGCGACAGGCGGAATTCCTTCAGCAGCACGTTGAGCTTCTTGGCCTCGGGAATCAGCACCGCAGGCCGCAGCAGCTCGCGCACGTTGGCCGGGCCGTTGTCGGCCACCACACCGCGCAGCAGGTCCTTGGCCAGCAGGATGCCAAGGATGTCGTCCTTGTTCTCGCCGTGCACCGGGAAGCGCGAATGGCCGGATTCGACCACCTGCTTCATCAGTTCCAGGAAGGGCGCTTCCACCGGCAGCGAGACCATCTGCGAACGCGAAATCATCACGTCGCCCACGGTCAGCTCGGCGACCGAAATGGCACCTTCCATCATTTTCAGGGTATCGGCGGCAATCAGCCCTTCGTCCTGCGCGGTGTGCAGTACGGCGACCAGCTCGTCGCGGGTATGGGGTTCGCCGGAGAAGGCGGCCGTCAGGCGTTCCAGCCAGCCGCGCTTCTTTTCATTGGGCTCCTGCGGGGAGCTACTACTGTCGTCTTCAGACATCTCTGGAAAAAGGGCACCCGGAAACCCGGGCGTTGACCCCAGTCTAGCAGGATGTGGGGGCCTTTCAGTGACCGCTGCCGGCCGCGGCCGGGGCCTCGTCCTCGGCCGGCAGGTCCAGGCTGTAGGTGCAGCCGGCCAGGGTCCGGCCCGGGTGGCTGGCCACCGTGGACACGCTCAGGATGACCGACTCGATCTGCGCCTCGCCGGTCTTCGGGTCGGTCACATCGCGGCTGACTACCTCGCGGCCGGCCATGAATTTGCCGCCCTGGTCGTACCCCGTTTCCAGCGCCAGGCGGCTGGCCAGCGGGTGCGGGTCGGCCTGGTCCAGCACGGCCATCACGCTGGCGCCGGCCACCGCGATATGGTCGGTCTGTTGGCCGAACACGGTGATCGGATTGGCCAGGCGGAATTCGGTCATGAACTGGTTGGCCTGCGGCAGTGGCTGCAGGCCGTTGGCCACCGCCTTCAACGGGTCGGCCAGCAGCGGCGCCAGCGCGGCATGGTCGGCCACGCCCTGGCGGCATTCGATCAGGGCCGGCAGGTCCAGCGGGGCCGCCGAGGCGGTGGCGGCAAGAGAGGCAAGCAGCAGGGGCAGGGCAGTACGCAGCAGCACAGGCAGAGGGTCCGCGGTGAAGGGTGCCCGGCCATGGTAGCGGCGGGACCCCCGTCATGTCCGCCCGGATCAGCGCGGCCGCGCGCGGCCCCGCAGCGTCTGCCCGCGCCGCAGCAAGCGGCGCGCCATGGCGCGCAGCGCCATCACCGGCAGGGTGAGCAGGACCGCGAGCATCACCACGTGGAGCAGTTGCATCATCCCGCGCAGTGCGATCTGCAGCACACCCGGTTGCAGCAGCCACGCCGGTGCTTCCGCCGTATCGATCCTGTTGACCGCGCTCACGTACACCGCGGCAAGCACGAACAGCGCGCACAGTTGCGTACGCGTGGCATGGAAGAACGGCAGGCTGCTGCTGGCCCGGCCCAGGCGGTGTTGCAGCGCGACCCGCCAGCAGACTGGCGCGGAGAACGCACCGATCAGCACCAGCACCATCGACGTGGCCCACAGCGTGGCGGTACTGCTGGCAGGGCCCGGGCCGCCCAGCAGGTGCGGCCCCACATTGCCCAGCACCACCGCCGCCAGCAGACTGGCCGGGGACAACAGGGCCAGCGTGCGCAGCAGCCAGTGCTGCCCATCAGGGTGGCATGTGCTCACCCGGCGCAGCAGGTTGGCGGCCACGACCAGCAGCAGGGAAAAGATCGCACTTCCGGCCAGGAACGGCCCTATGTCGCCCATCATCATCCATGTCTCCGGGGAGGGTGCCGCGCAGGGTCGCGCGGTCGTCGGCTCAGCGCTCGCCGGCGTAAGGATCGTCGATGCCCAGCTCGGCCAGGATTTCGCGCTCCAGCTGCTCCATCGCCTCGGCTTCCTTGTCGTCCTCGTGGTCCCAGCCCAGCAGGTGCAGCACGCCGTGCACGGTCAGATGCGCGTAGTGTGCGTTCAACGCCTTGCCCTGTTCGTCGGCTTCGCGTGCCACCACTGGCGCGCAGATCACCAGGTCGCCCAGCAGCGGGAACTTCACTCCCTTGGGCAGGCCCTCGGGCAGCTCGGCGGGGAAGCTGAGCACGTTGGTGGCGTAATCCTTGCCACGGTAATGGCGGTTCAGCGACTGGCCTTCCTTCGCGTCGACCACGCGGATGGCCAGGTCGGCTTCGCGGATGCGGCCCTTCAATGCCGCCGCCACCCATTTGCGGAAACTGACGGCGGCCGGCAGGCCGGTGCGGGGCAGCGCATAGCTGATGGCGACATCCAGTCGCACGGGACCTTTGGTCATGGGGTGGCTCCGGGTTGGATCTGGTGCAGGTCGCGGCGGTCGTAGGCACTGACGATGCGGGCCACCAGCGGGTGGCGCACCACGTCGCGCGCTTCGAAGAAGGTGAAGCTGACCCCGTCCACATCACGCAGCACGTCGATGGCATCGCGCAGGCCCGACTTCACGTGCTTGGGCAGGTCGGTCTGGGTCAGGTCGCCGGTCACCACCGCGGTGGAACCGAAGCCCAGGCGGGTCAGGAACATCTTCATCTGTTCGATGGTGGTGTTCTGTGCCTCGTCCAGGATCACGAACGCATCGTTCAGCGTGCGCCCGCGCATGTAGGCCAGCGGCGCGATCTCGATCACGTTCTTTTCCAGCAGCTTGACCACTTTCTCAACGCCCAGCATTTCATACAGGGCGTCGTACAGCGGGCGCAGGTAGGGGTCGACTTTCTGTGACAGGTCGCCGGGCAGGAAGCCCAGCTTCTCGCCCGCTTCCACCGCCGGGCGCACCAGGATCAGCCGCTGCACGCGCGACTCGTTCAGCGCTTCCACCGCACTGGCCACGGCCAGGAAGGTCTTGCCGGTACCGGCCGGGCCGATGCCGAAGTTGATGTCGTGGGTGGTGATCTGGTGCAGGTAGCGGGCCTGGTTGGCGCCGCGTCCGCGCACGGTGCCACGCTTGACCTTGATCGCAACCTCCTGCGCTTCATACGCGCGCTCGGCGATCTGGTCCAGGTTGGCCTTGGCCAGGCGCAGATGGATGGCGTGGTTGTCGAAGGTGGTTTCGGCGGTCTCGGCGTACAGCGCTTCAATCAGCTTCTGCGCTTCGGCGGTGGCCTCGTCGCGCCCGCTGATGCGGAACACGAAGCCACGGTTGGCGATCTCCACGCCGAGCTTCAGCTCGATCTGGCGCAGGTGCCCATCGAAGGGGCCGGACAGGTTGGCCAGTCGCTCGGTATCTTCCGGCGACAGGGTGAAATCTCGATGCTCGATGCTTTTCATTGCAGAGGGTGGGGCGGGTTCGCCGTCCACCGTGGTGGGTCAGGGAAGACAAGGGTAGCGCGCGGACGGGCGGGGCGACAGTTCTCCACACCGGGTGTGGATCGGCGCCGAAGAAAGCTGTGGGTAAGTGGGTGCGGCGCCCACCGGGCAAGGCGCGTGAAGCGCTGGTGAAAAATGTGCCAGTGGGTCGCTTGCGGGTGCCCTGCGTGCATGGCACCGTGGCGCTACCGCAGGAGGTGGACCATGAAGGTCGGCATCGGGGTGCATTGCGTGGCCATGGCTGCAGCTGCCGTGCTGACGGCCTGCTCGCCCGCACCGCGCAGCGCGCTGGGCACGCTGGAGTGGGACCGGATCAGTGTGCCGGCACCGGCCGCCGAAGTAATCGCGCGGGTGGAGGTGCGCGAAGGCCAGGCGGTCAAGGCCGGCGCGCTGCTGATGACGCTGGAACAGGATCGCGGCGCGGCCCAGTTCGCATCTGCGCAGGCCGAAACCGTGCGCGCGCAGGCGCAACTGGATGAACTGCAGAGCGGCCCGCGGCAGGAACAGATTGCCCAGGCGCGGGCCCAGCTGGCGGCGCTGCACGCGCAGGCCCGTGAGGCGGCCGCCTATTACCGGCGGCTGCAGCCATTGGAGCGGCAGCAACTGGTCGCAGCGGCCGATCTGGATCGCGCCCGCGCCGCCGCCGACAACAGCGCAGCCATCGCCCGCGCCGCCGAACAGGCCTGGCAGGAACTGCAACGCGGCAACCGCCGCGAGGACATCGCACAGGGCGCGGCCGCGCGCGATGCGGCACAGGCCCAGCAGGCGCTGCAGGCGGTCACCCTGGACAAGCTGCAGCTGCGTGCGCCACGCGACGGCGTGGTCGATGCGCTGCCCTACCGCCAGGGCGACCAGGCGCCGGTGGGCGCGCCGCTGGCAGTACTGCTGGTGGGTGCGCACCCCTATGCGCGGGTCTACCTGCCGCAGCCACTGCGCCTGCAGGTGAAAGTGGGGCAGGCCGTGCAGGTGCAACTGCAGGGGCGCGAGGATCTGCTGCCCGGCAAGGTGCGCATGATCCGCAGCGAACCGATCTTCACCCCGTACTATGCGTTGACCGGCGATGACGTCGAGCGCCTGAGCTACCTGGCGGAAATAGAGCTGGATGCGGGCCCGCAGCTGCAGGCGCTGCCGGCCGGCGTGCCGGTGCAGGTGCGTTTCTGAACACGCCGCTTGACCTGGCCGTGCAGGCACGCGGGCTCAGCCGCCGCTTCGGCGATCTGCTGGCCGTGGACAACGTCGATCTGCAGGTGCCGCGTGGCCAGGTGTATGGCTTTCTGGGCCCGAACGGCTCGGGCAAGTCCACCACCATCCGCATGCTCTGCGGCCTGCTGCAGCCCAGTGCCGGGCAGATCGACGTGCTGGGCCTGGACGTGCCGGCACAGGCCGAAGCGCTGCGCCGACGCATCGGTTACATGACCCAGCGCTTTTCCCTGTACGAAGACCTGTCGGTGCGCGAGAACCTGGAATTCCTGGCGGCAATCCAGGACGTGCCGCGCGCGCAGCAGCGCCCGCGCATCGAAGCCCTGCTGCTGCAGTACCGCCTGCAGGATCGCCAGCGCCAATTGGCCGGCACACTCAGTGGCGGCCAGAAGCAGCGCCTGGCGCTGGCCGGCGCCGTGTTGCACCAGCCCGAACTGCTGTTCCTGGACGAGCCCACCAGTGCCGTCGATCCCGAATCGCGCCGCGACTTCTGGGAATCGCTGTTCGAGCTGGCCGACGCCGGCACCACCGTGCTGGTGTCCACCCACTACATGGACGAGGCCGAGCGCTGCCACCGGCTGGCCATCCTGGACCGCGGCGCGCTGGTGGCCGATGGCACGCCCGAGCAGCTGTGCGCGCAGTTGCAAGGCCGCACGCTTCAGGTCACCGCCTCGCAGCCGCGCCAGGCCAGTCGCGCGCTGTCCGCCCAGGACGGCGTACTCAGCGTGGCGCAGATCGGCACACAGCTGCGCGTGCTGTGTGCCGATGGCAACGTGGATGCCAACGCGTTGTCGCAGGCGCTGGCCGTGGCCGACCCACAGTCGCACATCGAAGCGGTGGCCCCCAACCTGGAAGACGTCTTCGTTGCCGCCACCCGCGGCCGTGGCCGCGAGCCGGCGGCATGAACCTGCAGCGGCTGTGGGCGATCATGCTCAAGGAGCTGCGCCAGCTGCGCCGGGATCGCATCACCCTGGCGATGATCGTCGGCATTCCGGTCATGCAGCTGCTGCTGTTCGGCTATGCGATCAATCTGAACCTGAGACACCTGCAGGCAGGCATCGCCGACCACGCCAGCAGCGCGGCCTCGCGCGCGCTGGTACAGGACATGGTCGCCACCGGGGTGATCACACCGCGTGCGCAGGCCTACACCGGGCAGCAGTTGATGCAGGCGCTGCGGCGTGGCGAAATCAGCGTGGGTATCGTGGTGCCGGCCGACTTCGAACGGCGGCGTTTCGAGGGGCGCGAGGCGGTGCAAGTGCTGGTCGACGGCAGTGACACCGTGGTGCAGAGCGCGGCGATGCAGCTGGCGCAGGTGCCGCTGGATCCGCGGCCGACTACCAACACCCGGCCACTGCGCGAAGGCAGCATCGCCGGCGGGCAGGTGAGCGTGGTCAGTTTCTACAACCCGCAGCGGCGCTCGGCGGTGAACATCGTGCCGGGGCTCATCGGCGTGATCCTGACCATGACCCTGGTGATGTTCACGGCAGTTGCGGTGGTGCGAGAGCGCGAGCGCGGCAACATGGAACTGCTGATCGCCACGCCGGTATCGCGCACCGAACTGATGGTGGGCAAGGTGCTGCCGTATGCGGTCATCGGCCTGGTACAGACCACCCTGGTGCTGGTGCTGGGTACCTGGCTGTTCCAGGTGCCGATCCGGGGCAGCCTGCTGGATGTCTACCTGGCCGCAGTGTTGCTGGTGCTGGCCAACCTGGCGCTGGGCCTGCTCATTTCCACGCGCGCGCGGTCGCAGTTCCAGGCCATGCAGATGACCCTGTTCCTGTTCCTGCCGTCGATCCTGCTGTCCGGCTTCATGTTCCCGTTCGCGGGCATGCCGGTGCTGGTGCAGTGGCTGGCCGAAATCCTGCCGCTGACCCATTTCCTGCGCCTGGTGCGCGGCATCATGCTGCGCGGGGCCAGCCTGTGGGAGCTGTGGCCCGACGCGCTGGCCCTGCTGGGCTTCATCGTGGTGATGATGGCACTGGCCATCGCCCGCTTCCGCAAGCGCCTGGATTGAACCCAGCAGGCCGGGGTCGGATCCCCGCAGGGGCTCCGCCCCCGGGGCTTACTCCGCCACCACCCGCGCGCGCAGCGAATTGGTCAGCGCTTCAGTGATCACCACATCCACGAACTGGCCGATCAGGCGCGCCGGCGCCGGGAAATTCACCGACCGCATGTTCTCGGTCTTGCCGGTCAACTCGTTCGGGTTCTTGCGCGACGGGCCTTCCACCAGCACGGTCTGCACGGTGCCGACCATTTTTTCCGAAATGCTGGCCGCGTGCGCATTGATGCGTTCCTGCAGACGCGACAGGCGCGCATGCTTTTCGGCATCGCTGATCGTGTCTTCCAGATCGGCCGCCGGGGTACCCGGGCGCCGCGAATAGATGAAGGAGAAGCTGTGATCGAAGCCGATGTCCTCGATCAGCTTCATGGTCTTCTCGAAATCGGCATCGGTTTCGCCGGGGAAGCCGACGATGAAGTCCGAGCTGATCGAGATGTCCGGGCGCACCGCGCGCAGCTTGCGGATCTTCGATTTGAATTCCAGTGCGGTGTAGCCACGCTTCATCGCCGACAGCACCCGGTCGCTGCCGGCCTGCACCGGCAGGTGCAGGAAGTTGGCCAGCTGCGGTACGTCGCGGAATGCATCGACCAGCGAATCGCTGAACTCCAGCGGGTGCGAGGTGGTGAAGCGGATGCGGCCGACGCCATCGATCTCGGCAATGGTGCGGATCAGCAGGCCCAGGTCGGCGAACTCACCATCGCCATAGGGGCCACGGTAGGCATTGACGTTCTGGCCGAGCAGGTTGATCTCACGCACGCCCTGCGCGGCCAGCTGGGCCACTTCCACCACCACGTCCTCGAACGGGCGGCTGACCTCGGTGCCGCGGGTGTAGGGCACCACGCAGAACGAGCAGTACTTGGAACAGCCTTCCATGATCGACACGAAGGCCGAGGCACCCTCGGCGCGCGGCTCCGGCATGCGGTCGAACTTCTCGATTTCCGGGAAGCTGATGTCCACCTGCGGGCGCTTCTGTTCGCGGCGGGCGCGGATCAGCTCGGGCAGGCGGTGCAGGGTCTGCGGGCCGAACACCAGATCGACGAACGGCGCGCGCTTGATGATGGCTTCGCCTTCCTGCGAGGCCACGCAGCCGCCCACGCCGATGATGACCTCGCGGCCCTGGTTCTTCAGGCCCTTCCACACGCCCAGCTGGCTGAACACCTTCTCCTGCGCCTTTTCGCGGATGGAGCAGGTGTTGACCAGGATGACGTCGGCGTCTTCCGGGCGGTCGGTCAGTTCCAGGCCATCGCTGGCGGCGAGCACGTCGGCCATTTTGGCCGAGTCGTACTCGTTCATCTGGCAACCGTGGGTCTTGATGTACAGCTTGCCTTTCACCTGGTCGGGCTTGCGCGGACCAGTGGGCAGGGCAACGAGCGGGGTGCCGCCCGGCGTGGCGGGCGGAAAGACGTCTGGCGTCCCGGTCATGGCGCTTAATCCATTCGGGTGGCGGGAAAGGCGGCAATTCTACCCGCATCCCGCGCCGCCCGCCGGTAGCGCCGGGCCAAGCCCGGCGGAATTCATCCACGCATGGCGTGGATCTACCGCCCCCTCCGTCAGGCCGCCACCAGCTCCGCGTCGATCTGCCGCGAGCGGTCGAACGCGGTCAGTTCCGCCATGCGGGCGATGAACGCGGCCGTGGCCGGTGCCGGCTTCACCAGGCCAAACGCGGTCGTCCACTGCAGGGCGTTGCCCCACAGCACGTCGGCGGCACTCATGGTTTCACCCAGCAGGTACGGCCCCTGCGCCAACTGGGCCTCGATCACCTGCAGCACGGTATCGGCATCGTTGTAGGGCGAGAACGCATGCGGCGGCGGGTCGCGATGCATGGCGCGGTCGATCATCGCCGGTTCGAAGCAGGCCCCGTAGAAGGCCATCCAGCGCAGGTAGGGGCCACGCAGGGCATCGCCGATCGGCGGCGCCAGCCCGGCTTCGGGGTACAGGTCGGCCAGGTACAGATAGATCGCTACCTGTTCGGTCACCAGCGCCCCGTCATGAACGATGGCCGGCACCTTGCCCATCGGGTTGATGGCCAGGTAGGCCGGGGCCAGGTTGGCGCCGGCCTTCAGGTCCAGCACGTGCAGGCGGTAGTCGGCCCCCAGCGCTTCCAGCAGGGCCACGGCACCGCTCGAGCGGGACCGGGCGGCGTGGTAGAGGGTGATCAGGCGCGATGACATGGTGGTGCTCCTTGCAGTGAGAGGGGTGAACCGCAGGGCCATGCTGGGGCACAATCGCGGACGACTTTTGTCCTCGATCCTTCATGCGCCATACCGCCCATCGACTGCTGCGCCTGATCGCCCTGCTGCAGGCCCGCCGCCACTGGTCGGGCACCGAGTTGGCCGAGCGCATGGGCGTGGACCGGCGCAGCGTCCGCCGCGACATCGAGCGCCTGCGCGAACTCGGCTACCCGGTGCAGGCGTCGTCCGGCGTCGGCGGCGGCTACCGCCTGGGGTCCGGTGCGCCGGTACTGCCGATGCTGCTGGACGAAGAGGAAGCGACCACCCTGGCCATTGCCCTGCGCGCGGCCTCGGCCACGGTGTCCGGTATCGACGACACCGCGCGTGGCCTGCTGTCCAAGCTCGATCCGCTGGTGCCGACCCGGCGCCGCCAACAGGCCGGGGAAGTGCATGCCGCCACCGCCACGCTGAACGAGCTGCCCGCGACCGATGCGCGTCTGCTCGGCCGGCTGGCCCAGCACTGCCGGCAGGCCTCGCGGCTGGCCTTTGAGTACCGCAGTGCGCAGGACGTGGTCACCCAGCGCCAGGTCGAGGCCCAGCACCTGGTCAACTACGGGCGGCGCTGGTACCTGCTGGCGTGGGATCTGGGGCGGCAGGACTGGCGCACCCTGCGGGTGGACCGGATGGGGGCGGTGCAGGCGCTGGCCGAACCCGGCCTGCATCGACGGACCCCGGCCCCGCCGGACGTGATGGTGCGGCAGGCCGTCAGCCAGGCGCCGTTTGCCCTGCAGGCCATCCTGCGCCTGGCCGGCAGCCAGGCCGAACTGGAAGGTCGCATTCCGCCGTGGTGCGGGGTGCTGGAGGCCGATGGCCCGCAGCACTGCCTGCTGCGCATGGGCGCCGAGAGCCGCGGCATGATGCTGGCGCAGATCCTCAGCCTGGACCAGCTGCCGCTGGCGCTGTGGACCACGCCCGAGACCCTGCGGCAGGAACTGGCCGAACGCCTGGCCGGGTTGGGCGGGGTTCTGTCTGTGCCGCCGGTCACGGACTGAAGCGCGGCGCTTGGCAAGGCCCGGCGAAGCTGGGACACTCGCGCCCATGAAGGGGAGACTGGGGACAACGGCGATCATCATCGCTGCGCTGACCGCTGCGCCGGCCAGCGCCGGCACCCTGTACAAGTGTGAAGGCGCCGACGGGGTCACCAGCTATGTCAGCAAGCGGGTGGCCGGCGCGCGCTGCACCACCATCAGCTATACCCGCCAGCCCAACCGGCCGACGCGCCCGATCACGCCAGCGGCGCCAGCACCGGTGCCGCCCGCCGCGGCAGTCAGCGTGGCCAGCGCCGAGCGCAATCCGGTCGCCGTGGCCGCCAGTGCCGCCAGCCCGGCGGTGGCCGCCACGACAGCATCTGCAACGACACCGGCTGCCGCACCGCGAGCGGGCCGCACGGTCAGTGGCCAGGTCTATTCGTACATGAAGGATGGGGTTCGCCACTACACCAGTGCGCGGCCGGCGCAGGTGGCCAACCTGGGGCCGGTACGCACCATCCGCTACAGCTTCATCGAACGCTGCTACGCCTGCGGGGTCAATCCGCGCGTCGATTTCGGCAGCGTGCGGCTCAACACCACCTCCTTCCAGACCGAGATCGCGTCGGCCGCGCGCGAGTTCGGCGTGGAAGAGGCGGTGGTACGCGCGATCATCCATGCCGAATCGGCCTACAACCCCACCGCGCTCAGCCGCGCCGGTGCGCAGGGACTGATGCAGCTGATGCCGCCCACCGCGGCACGCTTCGGCGTCGCCGATTCCTACGATGCCAGCCAGAACATCCGCGGCGGCGTGCAGTATCTGGCGTGGCTGCTGAAGCGCTTCAACGGCGACCTGACCCTGGCCGCCGCCGGTTACAACGCCGGCGAGGGCGCGGTCGACCGCCATGGTGGCGTGCCCCCGTACAGTGAAACCCAGTACTACGTGCGCCGGGTCGGCCAGCTGGCTGATCGCTACCGCACGGCACTAAGCCACCAGTAGGTGCCGACTGTTGGTCGGCACGCGCTCCAAAATATTGTTGCACCGCGTTGTGTGGCGCGCGACGGTTCCGCTACACTCGACCACGATTCAATGCGGCTCTGGCCCCCACCGGATCCGCTGGCAGCCTTAAAGCTACCTAATCAATATCGGAGTGCCGGATGGCCAACGATGGGGTATACGATCCAGTCAACACCGGACGTCGGCGTTTTCTTACTGCCACCACGGCCGTGGTGGGCGCCGTCGGCGTCGGCTTCACCGCTGTTCCTTTCATCAAGTCCTGGAACCCCAGTGCCCGTGCCAAGCTTGCCGGCGCACCGGTAGTGGCTGACATCAGCGCGCTGCAGGAAGGCCAACGCCTGATCGTGGAATGGCGTGGCCAGCCGATCTGGATCGTCAAGCGCTCCAAGGCCATCCTGGATGCGCTGCATGGGCTCGATGGCCGCCTGAAGGATCCCGAATCCGGCGAGAAGGACCAGCAGCCCGAGTACGTGCTGAAGCAGAACCCTGAGCTGCGCTCGATCAAACCGGAGATCTCGGTGCTGGTCGGGCTGTGCACGCATCTGGGCTGTTCGCCGGAAATGGTCGCCGAAATCCGCCCGGAGCCCTACGATCCGCAGTGGAAGGGCGGCTACTTCTGCCCCTGCCACAAGTCGCGCTTCGACATGTCCGGCCGCGTGTTCAAGGACGTGCCGGCACCGATCAACCTGCTGGTGCCACCGCACCACTACCAGGACGACAACACCGTCATCATCGGTGTCGATCCGCAGGGGGCTGCCTGATGAGCAACATCCTCAGCCGTACCGCCAGCGGCGTGGCCGACTGGGTCAATGCGCGAGCGCCCGGCCTGATGCCGGTCTACCGCAAGCATGTCAGCGAGTACTACGCGCCGAAGAACTTCAACATCTGGTACTACTTCGGTTCGCTGGCGCTGCTGATCCTGGTCAACCAGATCGTCACCGGCATCTTCCTGACCATGCACTACAAGACGAACGCCGCCGAAGCGTTCGCCTCCATCGAATACATCATGCGTGATGTGGAATGGGGCTGGCTGATCCGCTACATGCATTCCACCGGGGCCTCGCTGTTCTTCATCGTGGTCTACCTGCACATGTTCCGCGGCCTGCTGTACGGCAGTTACCAGAAGCCGCGCGAGCTGGTGTGGATCCTGGGCATGCTGATCTACCTGGTGCTGATGGCCGAAGCCTTCATGGGCTACGTGCTGCCGTGGGGCCAGATGTCGTTCTGGGGCGCCAAGGTCATCATCTCGCTGTTCGGCGCCATTCCCGTCATCGGCAACGGCCTGACCGAATGGATCATGGGCGATTACCTGCCCAGCGATGCCACGCTGAACCGCTTCTTCGCCCTGCACGTGATCGCCCTGCCGCTGGTCCTGCTGCTGCTGGTGGTGCTGCACCTGGGCGCGCTGCACGAAGTGGGCTCGAACAACCCTGACGGCGTGGAGATCAAGAAGGGGCCCAAGGGCAACCGCTGGTCGCCGAACGCGCCGGCCGATGGCATTCCGTTCCACCCGTACTACACGCTGAAAGACGGCGTCGGCGTCGGCTTCCTGCTGGTCATCGCCGCCTTCATCATCTTCTTCGCCCCGGCCTTCGGGGGGCTGTTCCTGGAACACGACAACTTCACCGAGGCCAACCGGCTGGTCACGCCCGAACACATCAAGCCGGTCTGGTACTACACGCCGTACTACGCCATGTTGCGCGTGGTGCCCAACAAGCTGGGCGGCGTGCTGGTGATGTTCTCGGCCATCGCGATCCTGTTCCTGGTGCCGTGGCTGGACCGCGCGCGGGTCAAGTCCTACCGCTACCGCGGCCTGCTGTCGAAGGTGCTGCTGGGCGTGTTTGCGGTGTGCTTCGTGTGGCTGGGGGTGATCGGCTCCGGCCCGGGCACCGATGTGCACGAAACCTACATCGGCCGCGTGCTGACCTTCCTGTATTTCGCGTTCTTCATCACCATGCCGCTTTGGACAAGGCTGGACAAGACCAAGCCGGTACCGGAAAGGGTGACCACGCATGACTGAGCGCTGGATGGTCCGGTTGGCCCTGGTGGCCGCCCTGGTGCTGGGCAGCGGCCTGGCCCACGCCGCCGAGGGCGGCGCCAAGCTGCTGCAGGCCGGCAATGATCTGGGTGACCGCGCGTCGCTGCAGCGCGGCGCGCAGTTGTACATGAACTACTGCTCCGGCTGCCATGCGCTGAAGTACCTGCGCTATTCGCGCATGGGCCAGGATCTGGGCCTGAGTGAGGAGGAGGTGATGAACAACCTCAACTTCACCGGCTCGGCCATCGGCGATCCCGTTCCAGTGGCGATGCCCAAGGAGCAGGCCGAGAAATGGTTCGGCAAGATGCCGCCCGATCTCAGCCTGATCGCCCGCGTGCGGGGCAGCGACTGGATCTACACCTACCTGAAGTCCTTCTACCTGGACAGCAGCCGTCCGCTGGGCTGGAACAACACCGTGTTTCCCAACGCCTCCATGCCCAACCCACTGTGGGAAATGCAGGGGCTGCAGCATGCGGTGCATGGCAAGGCCGAAGCGCCGGGCATGGACCCGCCGGTCACCGGCCTGCGCATCGACACCCCGGGCAGCGTGGATGCCGGGCAGTACGACCAGGCCGTGCGGGACATCACCAACTTCCTGGAATATGCCGGCGAACCGGCCGCGCTGAAGCGCCAGCAGCTGGGCGTGTGGGTGATCCTGTTCCTGGCCCTGCTCACCTTCCTGCTGTATCTGCTGAAGAAGGAATACTGGAAGGACGTGCATTGAGCCGGCCCGGGCATTGCCTCAGGCCTATTGGCTTTTGTGATGCCCGGTTGCACACTCGGGCAGGAGTCGACCACTGGCAAGGGGCTGGTGGCGCCGGTACGGCAGGCGGTCTCCTGTCGTGGGAGAGCCTTTGATGGCGGCGAGCGTACGCATGCGCAACACATTGACGCTGTTTTCCTCGAACGACGATGTCCTGTGCCACCGGGTGCGCCTGGTTCTTGCGGCCAAGGGCGTGACCTATGATTTCGTGCCGGTCGATCCGCAGAACCCGCCGGAAGACCTGATCGATCTCAATCCCTACCACTCGGTGCCCACCCTGGTGGAGCGCGAGCTGGTGCTGTACGCCGCCTCGGTGGTCAGCGAATACCTGGATGAGCGCTACCCGCACCCGCCGCTGATGCCGGTCGATCCGCTGTCGCGCGCGCGCATCCGCCTGGCCATGCTGCGCATCGAGCACGACTGGGTGCCGCAGGTGCAGGCCATCCAGCTGGGCAACAAGACCCAGGCCGAGGCCGGCCGCAAGCGCCTGAAGGAACTGCTGACCGCATCGCTGCCGCTGTTCAAGGCCAGCAAGTTCTTCCTGAACCCGGAAATGAGCCTGGCCGACTGCGCGATGGCGCCGATCATCTGGCGCCTGCAGTCGCTGGACGTGCCGCTGCCCAAGGATGGCAAGGCCATCGAAGACTACGGCAACCGCATCTTCCGCCACCCGGGGTTCGTGCGCAGCCTGACCGATCAGGAAAAGAAGCTGCGCGACCTGCCGGTCTAGACCGCGGTACTTTCCGACTGCACGCCCACCGGCGTGCCGTGATGCGCCCCGACAGGGGCGTCGTGCGCGTACACTTCACGCATGACCGACGACTTCTTCCACATGACCAGCCACCGCCCGTACCTGCTGCGGGCCCTGGTGGAATGGATCAACGACAACCAGCTGACCCCGCATATCCTGGTCGACGCCGGCGTGCCTGGCGTGCAGGTGCCGCCTTCGGCCGTGAAGGATGGGCGCGTGGTGCTCAACATCGCCGAGCGTGCGGTGGTGCGGCTGATGATCGACAACGAGATGGTGAGCTTCTCGGCGCGCTTCTCCGGCACCAGCTATCCGGTGCAGGTGCCGATCAGCGCGGTGCTGGCCGTGTACGCGCGTGAAACGGGGCAGGGCATGGCGCTGCCGGACGATATTCCCGGTGCCGAAGCGACCACGGCCAGCGATGAGCCGATGCACGAGGGTGACACCCCGCCGGATGACACGCCGCCGTCCAGCCCGCCGCCGAAGGGTCGGCCGACCCTGCGCGTGGTCAAGTAAATGTGGGTGCCGACCGTTGGTCGGCACGCTGCAGCCGCTGCGCTCGCCGGGCATGGCCCGGCGCTACCGGCTAGATATCCTCGGCCTCGTCCACATCCGCGCGGATCCGGCTGATCCGCGCCGCGCCCGGCCCGGTGAACGAAATGAGCTGGTCACCGCGCAGCACCATGCGCCCGACGTGGCGATCGATGCCGTCGTAGGAATACTCGAACTTGAAGGTGCGCTCGAAACCGAGCCGGCCATCTTCGCCGCGCGACAGGCGCAGGCCGGTGGCGTGCACCGCCTGGTCCAACCACTGCACATCGGCGGCACGGCAGGCATTGCGGCCCAGCTCCACCGCGCGCTCGGCGGCCGAACGCGCCGCGTTCCAGAAGAAATAGACGATACCGCCAACGATCAGCAACAACAGCAGGGTGGGCATGGCGTGGAGTGTCTGGAGTCGATGCAGCCAAGATGGCGGCGAAGCGGCCCAGGATCAAGCGTGATCGTCAGCGACTGTCAGGCGCCGGGGCAGGGGCGGTGGGGTAGGCGGGTGCGCTCGGCGCCGCGACATTGAGCTGCAGCAGCGCGGCCCAGTCCTGTCGATTGAAGCTGCACTCGTCTTCGCGCCCCGGCGTGCAGCTGAGGTCGATGCCGGTGGTGTCGCGCGAACGTGCCGGCGGCAATTGGATGCGCCCGCTGCGATCGAGTTGCAGCAGGCGCATGGCCACGGTGTTCATCACGTTGCCGCCCACCAGGTACAGGGTCTGGTCGCCGCCCAGGTTGGCCGCGACCACGACTTCGCAATGCGATTTCCAGTGGCCCACCGAGCCGTTGCCCAGTGCCTGCACCAGCCCGCTGTAGCTGAGCGTGCTGCTGCGGTCGCGCAGGAAGCACAGCATGTCGCCGGGTGCGGGCTTGGCCGTGGCCGGGTCCAGCAGCCGGTACGGACTGCCGGCCGGTCCGGCCTGGTAGGCGGCACGGATGTAGTCGATGTGGCGCGGCGAGGTGGTGAACCCAGGTACCCCGGCGCGCACCATCACCCAGGAAATGAAGGCGGCCGACCACGGATTGTCGACCAGGAAGGCGCGGCAGTCGCTGTCGGTGTAGCGCACCCCCAGGGGCGCCAGGCAGCTGCTGGCGCCGTCGATGCTGCCCATCGCGTTCAAGGTGCCGCTGTCGCGCCAGTAGGCGGCCACGCGGCGCCAGGCGACCAGGCCGTTGTCGGCCAGGTGGCCGCTTTCGGCCTCGGTGACGGTGAGGCTGGCCGCACGGCCATCGCGATCGATGAAGGCGCGGTACCACAGCCGGTGCTCGTTGCAGGCCGCGTTGCGGATGGAGATCGCCAGAGGGCTCAGGCCGTAGCGGGGTGGCACGTCGCAGGCTTCGGCGGCAGCGGCCGACAGCGGTGCAGCGGCCAGCAGCAGGCAGGCAGGCAACAGCATCCGGCGCATGCGCGGCTCCTGTGGGGGATGGCCGCAGCGTCGCAGTGCCGTCGTGAACGCAGGGTGTGAGAACGGGGTCAGATCCCTTTCCCGTGGAAAGGGATCTGACCCCATGCAAGGCCTCAACCCGGCGGCGGGCCCAGCTTCAGCGACAGATCGATGGCCTGCACATGCTTGGTCAGGCCGCCAATGGAAATGCAGTCCACGCCGTCCTCGGCAATCGCGCGCAGGCCGTCCAGGCCCACGCTGCCGGATACTTCCAGCGGAATGCGGCGGGCGGTGATGCGCACCGCTTCGCGCCGCAGCTCGGCACTGAAATCATCCAGCAGGATGCGCTCGCAGCCCACCTGCAGGGCCTGCTGCAGCTGTTCCAGGTCTTCCACTTCCACCACCAGCGGCAACTGCGGCCAGTGCTGGCGTGCGGCGTCCACCGCAGCCGGCAGCGAGCCGGCGGCGCGGATGTGGTTTTCCTTCAGCATCACCGTGTCGTACAGGCCGAAGCGATGGTTGTCACCGCCACCGCAGCGCACCGCGTACTTCTGCGCCAGGCGCAGGCCGGGCAGGGTCTTGCGGGTGTCCAGGATGCGTGTGCCGGTGCCGGCCACGGCCGCCACGTAGCGCGCCGTGGTGGTGGCGGTGCCGGACAGGGTCTGCAGGAAATTCAGCGAGGTGCGCTCGGCGCTGACCAGGCTGCGGCTGCGGCCCTGCAGCAGGGCCAGCACCGTGCCGGCCACGACCGCCGCGCCTTCGTCCACCTGCCAGTCGATCCGCACCTGCGGGTCGAGCGCGCGATGGGTGGCGTCGAACCAGGGGCGGCCGCAGATCACCGCATCCTGCTTGCACAACAGGTAGGCGCTGTCGGGCTGGTCCGGCAGCAGGGCGGCGGTGACATCACCGCTGCCCAGGTCCTCGGCCAACGCGCGGGCGACATCGGCCGCAACCTGGGCCGCATCCGGCGTCGGCAGGGCACTCATGCGGTAGGGAAATCGGCGATCTGTGCGGTCGGGATGGCCTCCTCGGCCAGCAGCACCGGAATGCCGTCGTCCACCCGGAACACCTGCTTGCGGTCACGGGTCACCAGGGCCTCGCGCAGCGGCTGGGCCAGCGGGTTGCCATCGGCCTTGTTCACTGCGCCGGCAGAAATGGCCTTGTTGAGGGCTTCCAGGCCCTTGCCATCCAGCAGGGACAGGGGCTGGCGGGTATCGGGCGACACCAGCAGGTCAAGCAGCTTGCGATCCATGGTTCTTCGTCTTGCGTGGAAGACGGCTAGAATACGTCTTTAAGGTAGGTGACGGCCAATGACCCCCAACCCGATCGCGCCGCTCGTCGGCATCGTCATGGGTTCCCGCTCCGACTGGGAAACCATGCAGCACGCGGCCCAGAAGCTTGAAGCCCTGGGTGTTCCGTTCGAAGTGAAGGTGGTCTCGGCCCACCGCACGCCGGATGTGTTGTTCAGCTATGCCGAAGAGGCGGGCGCGCGCGGGCTGCGCGCCATCATCGCCGGTGCCGGCGGTGCGGCCCACCTGCCGGGCATGATCGCGGCCAAGACCGCGGTGCCGGTGCTGGGCGTGCCGGTGCAGTCCAAGGCCTTGAACGGCATGGATTCGCTGCTGTCGATCGTGCAGATGCCCGCTGGCATTCCGGTGGCCACCTTCGCCATCGGCAACGCAGGCGCCTCCAATGCCGCGCTGTTCGCCGCGGCCATGCTGGCCAGCGACCAGCCGGCCATCGGCCAGGCGCTGGATGCCTTCCGCACGCGCCAGACCGAAGACGTGATGGCCCACGACGACCCGCGCCAATGAACCAGACTGTCGGCATCCTTGGCGGCGGTCAGCTCGCCCGCATGATGGTCCTGGCCGGTGCGCCGCTGGGCCTGCGCTTTGAACTGTTCGACCCGGCCGCCGATGCCTGCAGCGGGCCGCTGGCGCCGCTCACCGTCGCCGCCTTCGACGACCGCCAGGCGCTGGCGGATTTCGCCGCCAAGGTGGACGTGGTCACCTTCGACTTCGAGAACGTGCCGGCCGACAGCGCGCAGTTCCTGGCCGACCGCGTGCCGGTCTATCCGCCGCCGGCCGCGCTGGCGGTGGCCCAGGACCGATTGAGCGAAAAGACCCTGTTCCAGCAGTTGGGCATTCCGCTGCCGGCCTTTGCCGATATCCGCAGCCGTGACGAACTGGCCGCGAAAGCCGCCGAGTTCGGGCTGCCGTGCATCCTCAAGACCCGCCGCCTGGGCTACGACGGCAAGGGCCAGTTCCGCCTGCGCAGCGTCGCCGACATCGACGCCGCATGGGACGCGCTGGGCGCGCAGGTCGAGCGCACCGGGCTGATCCTGGAAGGCTTTGTGGCGTTCCAGCGCGAGGTGAGCGTGGTGGCCGTGCGTGGTCGCGATGGCAGCTTCCAGGCCTGGCCGGTCACCGGCAACTGGCATGTCGATGGCGTGCTGTCGGCCAGCGTCGCCCCGGCCGTGCTGTCGGCGGCCGAGCACGAAGCCGCCATTGGCTACGCGCGCCGCGTGGCCGACCACCTGCAGTACGTGGGGGTGTTCGCGCTGGAACTGTTCTGCCGCGATGGCGAACTGCTGGCCAACGAGATGGCGCCGCGCGTGCACAACTCCGGCCACTGGACCATTGAAGGCAGCGAGACCTCGCAGTTCGAGAACCATCTGCGTGCCGTGCTGGGCCTGCCGCTGGGCAGCACCCGCATGCTCGGCCATGCCTGCATGCTGAACTGGCTGGGCGCCATGCCCGATCCGGCGCCGGTGCTGGGCCAGGCCAGCGGCCATTGGCACGACTACGGCAAGCAGCCGCGCGAGGGCCGCAAGGTGGGCCATGCCACGCTGCGCGACGACCAGGCCGATGCCCTGGCCGATGCGCTGGAGCAGGTCGGGCTGGAACTGGACCGCCAGGCGCAGGTCGCCCCGGCGGTACACGCGCTGCGCAACCGCTGAGGCAGGCGCAGCGCTGCAACATTGTGGCGCGCCGGTGCACGCATCGGCGCAGCCCCTGCGGTGGTAGCGTGGGGCTCCTTTCCCCGGAGTCACCGCCATGCTCGACTGGAACGCTTACCGCAAGGAACTGAAGGGCCGCATCGGCGAGATCGGCAAGCTCTCGCCCGATACCCTGAAAGGCTATGCGACGCTGGCCAATGCCGGCGCGCAGACCAACCACCTGGATGCCAAAACCCGCGAACTGATCGCGCTGGCCGTGGCGGTCACCACCCGCTGCGATGGCTGCATCACCGTGCACGTGGATGCGGCGCTGAAGCAGGGCGCCAGCCGCGAAGAGATTGCCGAGGCGCTGGGTGTGGCGGTGTCGCTCAATGCCGGCGCGGCGCTGGTGTACTCGGCGCGGGTGATGGATGCGGTGGCCGCGCACGAGAACGCGTGAGGCGCAGCAGCGCCAGGGCGGGGGAGCGCCGGGCCATGCCCGGCGGGTCGCCTCAGCGCAGCTGGCTTTCGGCGAATTCCCAGTTCACCAGCTGCCAGAACCCGTCCAGATAGCGCGCGCGCTCGTTCTGGTAGTCGGTGTAGTAGGCGTGCTCCCACAGGTCGCAGCCCAGCAGTGGCGTGCTGTCGCCGGTCAGCGGCGTGCCGGCGTTGCGGGTGACCTGGATGCCCAGCTGCCCGCCGGGGTGCTGCACCAGCCAGGCCCAGCCCGAACCGAACAGGCCCAGCGCGGCGCGGTTGAACTCCTCGCGCAGGCGCTGTGCATCACCGAACTGGCGCTTCACCAGTTCGCCCAGGCGGCCCTGCGGATCGCCGCCGCCGCGCGGGCGCAGGCATTGCCAGTAGAAGCCGTGGTTCCATGCCTGGGCGGCGGCGTCGAACAACGCGCCCTGGGTCTGGCGCACGATGTCTTCCAGCGTGGCCTCTTCCCATTCGGTGTCGGCAATGGCCGCATTGACCGCGTCCACATAGGCGCGATGATGGCGGCCGTGGTGCAGCTCCACGGTGGCGGCCGACAGGTGCGGCTGCAGGGAGCCGGGAAGGTAGGGCAGGGCAGGCAGTTCGACAGACATGGACAGGTTCGTGGCCAGGGGGCGGCGGCAGCCGGTACCATCGGCTTACAATGGCGGCTACCGTGGGCAGTCTAGCCGACCACCGCGGTCGGTTTGTCCGGCGAAGCAAGGAGTGAGGTGTGGCGGTAATGCAGCAAATCCAGGCCGAGGTGGATCGTTACCCGCTCGTGCTGTTCATGAAGGGCACCCCGCAATACCCGATGTGCGGCTTCTCCAGCCGCGCCGTGCAGGCCCTGATGGCCGCGGGCGCGGTGTCCCTGCGTACCGTCAACGTGCTGGAAGAGCCGGAGATCCGCGCCAACCTGCCGCGCTTCTCCAACCTGCCCACCTTCCCGCAGTTGTTCATCAACGGCGAGCTGATCGGGGGCTGCGACATCATCATGGAACTGTTCGAGGCCGGCGAGCTCAAGCGCATCGTCGAAGAGGCCACCCAGGGATGAGTGCCTGGCCGTCGACGTCGACCGATACGGCGCTCGATGGCCGTCCCCTGCGGGACCGCGTGGTGCTGGTGGCCGGCGCCGGCGGGGGGCTGGGCAGTGCTGCTGCGGTTGCTGTCGCGCGGGCCGGCGCAACGGTCGTCCTGCTGGGGCGCAAACCGCGCCGCCTGGACCGGGTCTACGCCCAGGTGCAGGCCGTCGGCCCCGAGCCGCTGCTGTATCCGCTGGATCTGGAAGGGGCCGGCCCCGACGACTACGCCGATCTGGTCCAGGCCATCGGCCGCGAGCTGGGCCGCCTGGATGGCGTGCTGGTCTGTGCCGCACATTTCCCCGGCCTGACCCCGTTTGAACTGGCCGACCCGGCCAGCTTCGCCCGCGCCGTGCATGTCACCCTGACCGCGCCGGCGTGGTTGGCCCAGGCCTGCCTGCCCCTGCTGCGCCAGCGCGAGGATGCCGCCCTGGTATTCGCCGTGGACGCGCCCGAACGGGTGGGGCAGGCCTATTGGGGCGGTTATGGCGTGGCCCAGCATGGGTTGCGCGGGCTGATCGCCAGCCTGCATGACGAACTGGCCAATGGACCGGTGCGGGTGTCGGGACTGTACCCCGGCCCGTTGCGCACCGCCCTGCGTGCACGCGCCTATTCGATCGACGAGGACGCGACGGCCGCCGGGCCGGAAACGGCAGCAGAGGCCGCTGTCGCACTGCTGTCCGCCGCCGGCCAGCGCTGGCGCGGCCAGGTACTTGACGCCTGCCGGGACCCTGTCTCCCGTTAAGCGCTCGATAGTCCGGAATGAAGATTCCGTCACGATAGCGTTGCGATCCGGTGCCGTTTGTCGCACAACCGTCACATTGATGGGATAGCGTGTTAATCTAGTGTTAACCGTTGCGGCAGCTGCCGTTCACGGTAGGGAACCCCAGATAAATCTCCGAGCAGCCGCCCGCAAGGCTGTTTGGATGCGCTTTTTTTCCGCCATCGCCAACTCGCATCGAGGCTACCGAAAAATGACCCACCCACTCCGGATGTCCAAGCTCACCCTTGGTCTCGTGGCTGCACTTGCCGCCGCCCCCGCCTTCGCCCAGAGCACCTCTGCCGGTGTCGGCGGCCAGGTCGTGTCCCGCAGCGGCCAGCCCGTTGCCGGCGCTGAAGTCACCATCACCCACAGTGAGTCGGGCACCGTCTCGCGTGCGACCACCGACGCGGCCGGTCGCTACAACGCGCGCGGCCTGCGCGTGGGCGGTCCGTACACCATCACCATCACCAAGCCGGGTGAAGGCACCAAGACCGAAGATGGCGTCTACCTGGGCGTGAACCAGACCGGCACCATCAACGCCACCCTGACCGGTGACCTGGCCGGCGCCACCAACCTGGACACCGTGCAGGTCACCGCTGTCGGCGGCGGCTCGGAAGTGTTCAGCGCCACCAAGATGGGCTCGGGCACCAACATCAGCCAGCAGCAGATCGAAGTTGCGCCGTCCATCGGCGGCAACATCCAGGATCTGATGCGCCTTGACCCGCGCGTCACCTTCATCGACCGCGCCTCGGGCTCGATCTCGGCCGGTGGCCAGAACCCGCGCTACAACTCGATCAACATCGACGGCGTGTCGGCCAGCGACACCTTCGGTCTGGAAGGCAACAACATGCCGACCCGCCGCCAGCCGGTCGCGATGGAAGCCATCGAAGCGCTGGACATCAACCTGTCCAACTACGACGTCAGCATCGCTGCCGCGTCCGGTGCCACCGTCAACGCGGTGACCAAGTCCGGTACCAATGAATTCCACGGTTCGGTCTACGGTACCTACCGTGACGGCGACTGGTTCGGTGACAACCCGGAAGGCCAGCCCTTCAACGGTTTCACCAAGGAAAAGACCTACGGCATGACCCTGGGCGGCCCGATCGTCAAGGACAAGCTGTTCTTCTTCGCCAACTACGAGAAGTTCGAGCAGGCTGCACCGGGTGCCGACATCGCCACCACGCCGCTGGGCAAGGCCAATGGCCAGTTCACCCTGGCTGACGTGACCCGTGCGCAGGAAATCGCGCAGGGCTACGGCATCGACGCCGGTGGCCTGGAAAGCAACGGCGACACCAGCATGGAAGAGTACGCGCTGAAGCTGGACTGGAACATCAGCGACAACCACCGTGCCAGCATCCGTTACAGCAAGATCGACCAGAGCAAGCTGCGCATCAACGGCATGACCACCAGCTCGGCCTCGCTGAGCTCGTACTGGTACCAGCACGACAAGACCAACGAGAGCTACGTCGCCCAGCTGTTCAGCGACTGGACCGACACCTTCTCGACCGAACTGAAGGCCTCGTACCGCGAGTACTCGGCCATCCGTAACGTGAGCACGGACGCCCCGAGCGTGCGTATCTACTTCGGTGGCACGCAGGCTGCGCCGAGCGGCGACTCGCTGTACCTGGGTACCGAAGCCAACTCGCAGAACAACGTGCTGGAAACCAAGGCGTGGAACTACTACGCCGCCGGTACCTGGACCCTGGGTGACCACGACGTCAAGTTCGGTGCCTCCTACGACACCAACGACATCTACAACTACTTCGGTGCCAACTCGTACGGCACGTATGTGTTCTACGGCCTGGACAACTTCGCCAACGGCATCTGGAGCAACTACAACTACAACCCGGAACGCACCCCGGGTTCGATCCCCGCTGACTACAAGTACAGCAACCTGGCGCTGTTCGTGCAGGACACCTGGTACGTCAACAGCAACCTGACCCTGACCCTGGGTCTGCGCGCTGACCGTCCGGACACCAGCCCGGCACCGGCCTACAACGCACCGGCCTCGACCCTGTTCGGCTACAACAACAGCAAGGTCCTGAACGCCAAGTTCCTGGTGCAGCCGCGCTTCGGCTTCAACTACACCTTCGACACCGAGCGCCCGACCCAGCTGCGCGGCGGCGTGGGCCTGTTCCAGGGTGAATCCCCGCAGGTGTGGCTGAGCAACAGCTACTCGGCGACCGGTTTCAACAACAACGTCTACACCCTGCGTCCGGCCGACTACACCGATGCGCTGAAGTTCAACCCGGACAAGGACACCCAGCCGGTCCCGACCGGTCCGGGGGCGACCACCCAGAACGTCAACTTCGTCGGCAATGACTTCCGCATGCCGTCGACCTACAAGGCCAACCTGGCCTTCGACCATGAAACCCCGTGGTACGGCATCGTGGCATCGGCCGAACTGCTGGTCACCAAGGTCAAGGACGGCCTGTTCTACCAGAACCTGAACCTGGGCCCGGTCCAGTACCAGGGTCCGGATGGTCGCGACATGTTCTACAGCGCTTCGAAGGTCGGCGCCTGGACCGACAACGATTCGCGCGTGCAGCGCAACCGTGCCTACAGCAACGTCTACCTGATCAACAACACCGACAAGGGCCGCACCTCGCAGTTCACCGCGTCGCTGAGCAAGCCGTGGTCGGATACCAGTGACTGGTCCTGGAACATCGGCTACACCTACACCGATGCCACCGAAGTCGGCTCGCTGACCAGCTCCACCGCCAGCTCGGGTTGGAACTACCAGTACGCCTTCGACGCCAACACCCCGGTCGAGAACACCTCGCGCTACCAGATCCGTGACCGCCTGTCGGGTGCGCTGAACTGGAAGCACAAGTTCTTCGGTGACTACGAAACCCGCGTTGGCCTGGTGTACGAAGGCCGTAGCGGCCGTCCGTACAGCTACGTGTTCGTCAACGACGCCAACGGCGACGGCCGCAGCGCCAACGACCTGTTCTACGTGCCGAAGGGCCCGGGCGACGTGCTGTTCGGTACGCTGGCAGCCAATGGCCAGTTCACCGCCGACGCGGCCATGGAGAAGAACTTCTTCGCATGGCTGGCCGCCAACCCGGATCTGGCCAAGTACGCCGGCAGCACGCCGGGTGCCAACCAGTTCCGTACCGGCTGGATCAACACCTTCGACATCCGTATCAGCCAGCAGCTGCCGGGCTTCATGAAGGGCCACAAGTCGGAAATCTGGCTGGATATCCAGAACGTCGGCAACATGCTGAACAAGAAGTGGGGCAACATCTACGACTACGGCTTCTTCGCCGACAGCCGTGTGGCCACCCTGCAGGGCATGTACCAGGGCAAGTACGTGTACAACTACCGCGGCGCGGACACCCCGACCGTGGCCAACGCAGACGCCGACGGTTTCGATATCGGTGTTTCGCAGTGGTCGCTGCAGCTGGGCTTCCGCTACCAGTTCTGATGAACTGACGTAGTTGCTGCACACGGAAACGGCCGGGGAAACCCGGCCGTTTTCCGTTCAGGCGAAAGTGCTTGCGGGGCGTTTGCCTTCGGCGTAGCATCCAGACACGTGCGCGGCGCCTTCGCCGCAACGGCGGTCCCAGCAACGGCGAACGCGGTCAGCACGTATCCAACGGTCGGGTTTCCCGGCCGTTTTGCTTTTTAAGGGGGCGGCAGTACAGTCGGAAACCTTGAAGGAAGCGAAAAGTTGGATATGACGACGAACGAAAAGGCAGCCCGTGCGCTGCCGGTGCAGGATGCGCGGATCTACCCGCGTGGTGGGCTGGATGTGTTGTCGCGCGCCGAAGTGGCGCGCCTGCGCGATGCCTCCGGTGGCGGCATGCACGAGCTGTTGCGCCGCTGCGCACTGGCCGTGCTGACCAGTGGCAGTGCCTCGGACGATCCGCGCGCTGCGCGTGATCTCTACCCCGATTTCGACATCCAGGTGGCGCAGCAGGATCGCGGCGTGCGCATCGACCTGGTGAACGCCCCGGCGATGGCCTTCGTCGATGGCGATATCATCCGCGGCGTGGCCGAACTGCTGTTCGCGGTGGTGCGCGACCTCGCCTACATGGCCATCGAGATGGGCCCGGCCTATGCGGCCGAGCTGGAATCGTCCGAAGGCATCACCAACGCGGTGTTCGGCCTGCTGCGCAACGCGCGCATCCTCAACCCGGGCGACCCGAACCTGGTGGTCTGCTGGGGCGGCCATTCGATCGGCCGCGACGAATACCTGTACACCAAGCAGGTGGGCTACGAGCTGGGCCTGCGCGGCCTGGACATCTGTACCGGCTGCGGCCCCGGCGCCATGAAGGGCCCGATGAAGGGCGCCACCATCGCCCATGCCAAGCAGCGCAGGACGGTCACCCGCTACATCGGCCTGACCGAGCCGGGCATCATCGCGGCCGAGTCGCCGAACCCGATCGTGAACCACCTGGTCATCATGCCGGACATCGAGAAGCGCCTGGAGGCCTTCGTCCGCATCGGCCACGGCATCATCGTGTTCGCCGGTGGCGTGGGTACCGCCGAAGAGATCCTGTACCTGCTGGGCATCCTGCTGCGCGAGGAAAACAAGGACCTGCCGTTCCCGCTGATCCTGACCGGCCCGACCGTGGCAGCGCCGTACTTCGAGCAGATCGACCGGTTCATCCGCCTGACCCTGGGCGATGCGGCGGCCGAACGCTACGAGATCATCATTGGCGACCCGGTGGCCGTGGCCAAGAAGATGGCCAGCGGCATCAAGCAGGTGCGCGAGTACCGCCTGGCGCAGAAGGATTCGTTCTTCTTCAACTGGTCCATCGAGATTCCGTGGGAGTACCAGCAGCCGTTCGTGCCGACCCACGAGGCGATGGCCGCGCTGGACCTGCACCACGGCCGTGCCCCGCACGCGCTGGCGGCCGACCTGCGCCGGGCCTTCTCCGGCATCGTGGCCGGCAACGTGAAGGAAGACGGCATGCGCCGCATCGAGCAGTTCGGCCCGTTCCAGATCCATGGCGACGCGGACATGATGCAGGCCCTGGACGCGCTGCTGCGCGCCTTCGTGGACCAGCGCCGGATGAAGATTTCCGGCGAGTACCAGCCCTGCTACCAGGTGCTGGCCTGACCGGCCGGGGTCGGAGCCCCTTCGGGGATCCGACCCCAACGCTCCGACCCAGGGGTCGGATCCCCGCAGGGGCTCCGACCCCAACGCCCGGCCCAGGGGTCGGATCCCCGCAGGGGCTCTGACCCCAACGCTCCGACCCAGGGGTCGGATCCCCGCAGGGGCTCTGACCCCAACGCTCCGACCCAGGGGTCGGATCCCCGCAGGGGCTCTGACCCCCGACCGGCGCGCTGGCGTGTCAACCCTTTGACGCCCATCGCCCGGAACTGACCGTTCATCCTGCCGCCGCTTGCCGGCGGCCGGCGGCTGCGCCATCGTGGCCACCAACACGCTGGGGAGCGTCCAATGAAACTGCGCCGGTCCAACGGCTTCACGCTGGTCGAGTTGATGGTCACCGTCGCGGTGGTCGCCATTCTCGGCACCATTGCGTTTCCGAGTTTCCAGAGCACCATCCGTTCCAATCGAATCGCCACGGCCGGCAATGAAATGACCGGCCTGCTGTCGTTGGCCCGCAGCGAGGCCGTGCGCAACAAGCGTGGCGGCGGCGTCTGCGGCAGTTCCGATGGCAGCAGCTGCGACGGCGCCTGGCGCTCGGGCATGCTGGCCTGGGCCGACGTGGACGGCAATGGCAGCAAGGGCGCCAGCGAGGCCGTGCTGCGCTTCGTTGCCGTTACCTCCGATTCGGTCACCGTGACCGGACCGGCCGCCGAAGTCGCCTTCGATGCCCGCGGTCGCCGCAAGGCGGCCGCCGCCCAGCAGATCACCCTGCAGCCGGTGAAGTGCGGCAGCGATCCGCAGCGCCGTACCCTGACCGTCAACGCGGCAGGCCAGATCACCTCCACCAAGGCCGCCTGCCAATGAGCCGTCGTCTTCCCTCGTTCTCGCGGCGCCAGGCCGGTTTCAGCCTGCTGGAAGTGCTGATCGCCATCCTGATCCTCGGCTTCGGCCTGCTGGGTTTCGCCCTGCTGCAGACCATGAACGTGCGCTTCGTGCAGAGCGCCAATTACCGCACCCAGGCCACCAACCTGGCCTACGACCTGCTGGACCAGATGCGCAGCAACCGCTACCAGGCGGGCTGGTACACCGGCGCCAGCTTTGCGGCCAACTCGATCAACATCAGCTCCTGCACCCGCGTGCTGGGCGTCGACCAGGGCGTGGCCGCCAACATCACCCGCTGGCAGTGCCAGGTGGTGCAGTCGCTGGGCGAGGGCGCCAGCGCCACCGTGCTCAACGCCAATGGCCGGGTCACCGTCGGCATCGCCTGGGGCGACCAGCGCTGGGATCCGCAGAATCCCAATGCCCGTACCACCTTCACCCTGGTATCGCAGCTGTGAGCGCGCGTATTTCTTCCCGTCGCCTGGCCGCCGGTCTGTCGCTGATCGAAATGATGGTGGCCATGGTCATCGGCCTGGTGCTGATGCTGGGCGTGGTGCAGGTGTTCATCGCCTCGCGCACCGCGTCGCGGCTGGCCGAAGGCAATGCGCGCGCGCAGGAGAACGGCCGCTTCGCGCTGGAGTTCCTGCAGCGCGACATCCGCATGGCCGGCCACTTCGGCTGCGTGAATGACCAGGCGCACTTCGTCAAGGGCGAGGGCGATCCGACCATCAACACCGGCGTCGCCACGGGCTCGGGCCATCCGCTGGATTTCAGCGTCAGCATCCAGGGCTATGAAGCCCCCGGCACCGGGCCGGGTACCAGCCTGACTGTCGGCGGCAGCTGGCCGGCCGTGACCGGCCTGCCGGCCTCCATCAGCGCGCTCAAGCCGCGCGATGGCAGCGATATCCTGGTGCTGCGCTACCTGGCCGCCGAAGGCGTGCCGGTCACCGCGCTGGCGCCCAGTGCCAACAGCGTGGTCGGCTTCGACAGCACGGCCGGTCGGCGCCTGCTGGAAGGCGGCGTTGCCACGCCCACGCTGTTCGGTGTGGCCGACTGCAGCCATGTGAACGTGTTCAAGGGCACCTACGCTGCCGGCCAGGTCACCGCCAGTGGCGCCAACCTGGACCGCTACACCGTGCAGCCCACCGGCCAGACCATGATCTACCGTGCCGAATCGGTGGTGTATTTCGTGGGCACTTCGGCCACCACCGGCGAGCCGGCGCTGATGCGCGCCCGCTCCGATGGCGTCGACGGCTATGCCGCCGCCGAAGAACTGGTCGAAGGCATCGAGAACATGCAGCTGCTGTTCGGCCTGGACAGCACCACGGCGATCACCAGCACCACCCCGCCCACCGGCAACATCACCACCGTGGCCATTGCCAGCGGCGTGTCCACCGGCACCAATGCGGCGGCAGCGGCAGAGTGGCGGCGGGTCGGGCAGGTGCAGGTCGGCATCCTGGCGCGCAGCCCGCAGCCGTCGCAGGCCGCAGCGCCCACCGACGCGCTGCGCTATCCGCGCATGCTGGGCGTCGGCTTTGCGCCGTCCACGCCGAACGACACGCGCTACCGCTCTGCGTACGAATCCACCATTGCCCTGCGCAACCGCCTCTTCGGGAACTGATGCCATGAACGCTCGAGCCCGCATCCGTCGGATGCCCCGCCAGCAGCGCGGTGCCGTGCTGTACGTCGCGCTGATCATGCTGATCCTGCTGGCGCTGATCGGCATCGCCGGCATGCAGGTGGCGGGCATGCAGGAAAAGATGGCGTCCAACTACCTGGCAACCAACATCGCCTTCCAGAATGCCGAAGGCGTGACCCGCCGCAGTGAACGCGCGGTCGAGGCCATCGCCAACCGCACCGCCGCCGCGGCCGATGCACCGCTGGTGGCCAGCGACATCCAGGACAACTGCGATATCGCCTTCGATCCGGTGGGCTGGGGCCGTGACCGCGCGCTGACCACCGTGCAGGCGGTGAACGTGCGCCGCATCGATACCTGCGTGATCGGCGGCGGCTCGCTGTCGATGGGCAAGCCGCTGGATCCGGTCACGCCGATCTACCAGATCACCACTTTTGCCACCGATACCGCCACGGACTCCTCGTCCACGGCGTCGGTCGATTCCATCTTCAAGCTCTGAGGCCGCCGGCATGTCCCGTCGCAAATCCCGGATCATCGCCGCGTCCGCCCTCGCCGTACTGGGCGTGGGCGGTTACTTCGCCTACAGCCTGTTTGCCGCGCAGGGGCAGGGCGATCTCGCGCAGGCGCCGCTGAACAACACCACCTCGATCCAGCCCGCTTTCATCATGGCGGTGGACGATTCCAACTCGATGACCTTCGAGCGGATCTTCCGCGGTGGCGATGGTCGCATGCAGTGGAACGGCAGCAGTTTCTTCAGCTCTGCCGGCGTGTTCTACAACGTGGGCGAAGCGTGCGGCAACAATTCCACCGACTGCTACCTGTACCTGTTCCCGCACTCGAACTTCAACACGTCCTATTCGCCGGGCCGCGCGATCCCGCCGATCGATGCGTTCGGCTTTGCCCGTTCGCCCACCTACAACGCCAGCTACTACAACCCGGCCGTGACCTACGAACCGTGGAGCCTGCCGGCGCGTGACAGCGCGCAGAACATCCTCTGGCCGAATGCCTCGTTCAGCGCCGCGCGCGTTGATCCGCGCGATCCAACCGTCTACGGCAGCGATTTCAATACCGGTTACAACACCGTGTACGACCTGTCCTCGCGCCAGGTCAACGGCGAGGCGTTCCAGTTCGTTACCGGCATGACCATCCCGGCCGGTACCCGCTACCGCTCCAATGGCCGTACCTGCAACAGCAACAACAACAACGGCAATGGCCTGGCCAGTTCCGGCAACGTCTGGACCAACCTGGGCAGCGACGTGCTGGTGCGTGCCGACTGCACGGTGCAGATCGCCTACGTGCCGGCAACGTTCTACCTGCCGGCGGACCAGGCCGCACCGGCCGGCTACCTCACCGGCGACGCCAACCGTCCGCTGATCAGCAATGCCTGTGGCCCGGGCTGCGACATGCGCCGCTACCAGATCCTGCCGGAGAACTACCCCGCCAACAGTCCCGATCTGGTCAACGCGCAGCGCAACTTCGCCAACTGGTTCCAGTACCACCGCAACCGCATCCTGTCGATGGTCGGCTCGTCCTCGCACGCCATGGTGGGCGTGGAGAACATGCGCGTGGGCTATTTCACCATCAACGCCCGCAACAACGTGACCATGTACGACGTGGCCACCCAGCGCCCGGACCTGTTCGGCCAGATCTACCGGCTCAAGCCCAATGGCGGTACCCCGAACCGGCAGGCGGTGGCTTACCTGGGTGAGCAGTTCCGCCGCACCGATGCGGGTGCGCCGGTCATCCGCGCCTGCCAGAAGAACGGCGGCATGCTGTTCACCGACGGCTACACCAACGTGGGCAACTCGGCCAGCGGCTATGGCAATGCCGACAGCGCCGGCGGCACCTTCTTCCCGGCCCAGCCGTTCGCCGATAACTACAGCAATACCATCGCCGACATCGCGGCGTCGTACTACGCCGGTGGCTCCACCCCGCTGCGCAGCGGTGCCAGCTTCCCCGCCGGCCTGGTGCCGGTGCCGGACCAGTGCAGTACGCTCAGCCAGTCCTCGCCGGACTGGAAGCGGCTGGATTGCCAGACCAACCTGCACATGAACTTCTACGGCGTCACCCTGGGCGCGCAGGGCCTGATCTACGAGGTCAACCAGGCCGCCACCGACGATCCGTACGCCAACCCGCCGAACTGGAACGCCAATGGCGATCCGCTCACCGACGACGACGGCCGCGTGATCGACGAGCTGTGGCATGCCGCCATCAACACCCGTGGCGAGTTCATCAACGCCAAGACCCCGTCGGACGTGACCGAGGCCATGCGCCGCGTGCTGTCGGCGGTGGGCTCGGGGCAGACGCCGTCCGGTACGTTCGCGCTCAGTGGCGCGCGCATCGGTACCGGTTCGCTCACCGTCACTCCCATGTACGACGTGCAGAACAATGGCACCGACTGGTACAGCAAGCTGACCGCCAGCAGCGTGTCGGTGAACCCCACCACCCGCGAAGCGCAGTACACCACCCGCTGGGAAGCCAGTGCGCAGATGCCGGCAGCGGCCGCGCGCAACGTCTTCTTCAACGACGGCAGCAGCGTGCGCAAGTTCAGCGGCACCACGGTCACCCTGGCCGGGCTCTGCAACCTGTCCAGCGCGCTGTATCCGGCGCAGTCGATCTGCACCGCTGCCAACCTGGCGGCGCTGGGTGCCGATGCCAACAGTGCGGCCAACTATCTGCTGGGCGAAACCAGCGGTGAAGTGCGCAGCGGCGGCACGCTGCGCGACCGCACCACGGTGCTGGGCGACATCGTCAACTCCACGCCGGTGATCAGTGCGCCGGTGGACGACTTCGGCTACCGCGCGCTCGGCGGCACCCTGGGCACCAGCTACACCAACTACCTGACCAGCAAGCGCAACAACAACCGCTACGTGGTCTATGCCGGCGCCAATGACGGCATGCTGCATGCGTTCGATGGCGGCATGGATGCGGCCGGCACGATCGGCGGCAACGGTGGCCGTGAACTGTTCGGCTACATTCCGGCCACCTCGTACGGGCACATGGGCAACCTGCTGCTGCCGTATGACCCGACCAAGAAGAACGCCCAGCCGTTCGTGCACAAGTACTTCGTCGATGGTCCGCTGACCGTGGGCGATACCTACTACGGTGCGGCCTGGCACACCACCCTGGTCGGCACCACCGGTGCGGGCGGGCGCGGCGTGTTCGCGCTGGACGTGACCACGCCGGGCAGTTTCGCCGCGGCCAATCGCCTGTGGGAAATCAACGACCTGGCCGGTGACGCCACCGTGCGTGCCAACATCGGCCACGTGCTGGGCAAGCCGGTCATCGTGCCGGTGCGCGCGGCCGATGGCAGCGTCAGCTGGAAGGCGATCTTCGGCAACGGCTATTCCAGTGCCAGTGGCAAGGCCGTGCTGTTCGTGGTCGATATCGGCAGCACTACGCCGACCATCCGCATGATCGAAGCGGGCGAGCCCAATTCCACCATCGCCGGCCGTAACGGCCTGGGCAACATCGTGGTGGTGGACCGGGTCAACAACCTGACCATCGATCCGGTGACCAACAAGCCCACCCGCGTACGCGACGGCTACGCCGATACCGTCTACGCCGCCGACCTGAAGGGCGCGGTGTGGAAGTTCGACCTGACCTCGACCGACACCTCGGTCACCGTGCCTGTGTTCACCACCGGCACCTTCGTGCAGAACGGGCAGACCTACCGGCAGCCGATCACCGGTGGCCTGCAGGTGGCCTCGGGTGAGCGCGGCGGCGTGCTGGTGATGTTCGGTACCGGCAGCTTCTCGTTCAACGACGACACCCTGCCGATCTCGGCCACCCAGATCCAGAGCCTGTACGGCTTCAACGATGTGGTGAACGGTGCGGTGACCACCACGCTCACCCGCGCCAACCTGACCCCGAACGCGGTGGTCACCACCAGCGGCTCGCGTACGCTGCAGGTGGGTACGGCGCCCACCTCGTCGCTGGGCTGGTACGTGGACCTGCCTGCCGGCGAACGTGCGGTGGGTTACCCGGAGCTGGCCTCGGGCATCCTGTTCATCCCCACCTACGCCCCGGTGGAAGTGACCAGTGGCTGCAGCACGTCCGGTGCGAACTGGCTGTTCGGCCTGAATCCGCGCAGCGGTGCGGGCGCGCTGTCCGGCGTGCGGGTCGGGTCGCCCACCGGTACGTCGGCCGCCGCCGGTACGGCTGCAATGGCACTGAACTCGCCGGGCACCGCGCCGATCAAGGACGTGGGCGTGTCGGTGGTGCCGCGCCTGCAGCCGCCGACCAATCCGAACGACGGCACCGGTGTGCCGACAGTACCGGCCGGTGCCGGCTGCTGGATGGTGGTCAATGTGTCCGGCGCACAGCCGCTGTACGTGCCGTATCCCTGTGGCCGCCAGTCCTGGCGCCAGATCCAGTAACGGAGATTCCTGCGATGTCACTCAAAGCAATCCGCGCCATGGGCCAGATCCGTGGTTTCACCCTGATCGAACTGATGATCACGGTGGCCGTCGTGGCGATCCTGTCGGCGGTGGCGTATCCCGCCTACACCGACCAGATCCGCAAGTCGCGGCGTGCGCAGGCCAAGGCGGACATGGTGGAGTACGCGCAGCTGGCCGAGCGCTCGCACACCACCAACAACACCTACGCCAATTTCCGTTTCAGCAACGGCACCACCAGCATCCAGTCGCCGCGCGAGGGCGGCACCGCGCAGTACACGATCAGCATCCAGGCCGCGCAGGGCACGTTCACCCTGACGGCCGCGCCGCAGGGCGCGCAGGCCAAGGACAAGTGCGGCACGATGACGGTCAACCAGGCCAATGTGAAGACGCCGAACGCCAGTTCGGTGGCCGGTTGCTGGTGATTTCGCGCAGGGGTGTTGCATCGGCGCGCAGCAGCTACTAGAATGCGCCTCCCCGCCCGAATAGCTCAGCCGGTTAGAGCACTTGACTGTTAATCAGGGGGTCGTTGGTTCGAGTCCAACTTCGGGCGCCAGATCCTGCAGAAGCCGCGAGAAATCGCGGCTTCTGCTTTTCTGCGTCCGCTGTCTGCGTGTCTCAGCACGGGTCCTGCGACGCGCTGCGCAGCGAACGCACGCGCCCGGTGTTGCTGACCACGACCTCGGCCCGCGCCTGGCCGCGCAGGCAGATGCGGATGCGCGCGTTGCTGCCGGCGCTGCGCCCGCTGGCGCGGAACACGATGCGTGGACGCCCCTGTGTACTGGTGGCCTGCAGCGAGGCATGGCTTTCCAGCTGGCGTGCTGCCAGGGGTGCCGCGTCGCGCTCATCCGGCCGTGGCTGTTCGGCGCGCAGCATCCAGCCCTGGCTCCAGTCCTGCGTGCAGTGCAGCCCATCGTTGCTGGGGCAGATCACCACCGGGCGGCGTTGCGACAGCGCCGTGCTGCGGGCCTGGTTCAGCGCCGCGTGCAGCTGCAGGCGCAGCTGATCGGCGCGTAGTCGATCCAGCAGCCCGCCCAGCGGCAGGGTCGCCAGGCAGGCCAGGATCGCCAGCACCGCAACGGCCAGCAGCAGTTCGGCCAGGGTGTGGCCGGGGGCAGGGGAGTGCATGGCGCGGGCTCCAGCAGCAGGATGGGCCACCAGCCTCCGCCCGCCACTGTTGCCGCACCATCGGGCTTTGCCGCTGCCTGAATCGGGTTAGGGTTCAACCGGTCGTCACCGGAGTGCCCGGTATACTTCGGGTTCCCGGGATCTGGCAGCACCATGAGCGACAGCTTTCAACTCGTTTCGCCCTATTCGCCGGCCGGCGACCAGCCCAACGCGATTGCGAAGCTGACCGACAATTTCCAGGCCGGCATCGCCAAGCAGACCCTGCTGGGCGTCACCGGTTCGGGCAAGACCTACACCATCGCCAACGTCATCCAGAACGTGCAGAAGCCGACGCTGATCATGGCGCCGAACAAGACGCTGGCGGCGCAGCTGTACGGTGAGTTCAAGGCGTTCTTCCCGCACAACGCGGTGGAGTATTTCGTCAGCTATTACGACTACTACCAGCCCGAGGCCTACGTGCCGTCATCGGACACCTTCATCGAGAAGGACAGTTCGATCAACGAGCACATCGAGCAGATGCGCCTGGCTGCGACCAAGACGCTGTTGTCGCGCCCCGATGCGATCGTGGTCGCCACGGTGTCGGCCATCTACGGCCTGGGCGCGCCGGAAGACTACCTGTCGCTGCGCTTGATCCTGTCCAGGGGCGAGCGCATCGACCAGCGTGATCTGATCAATCACCTGACCCAGCTGCAGTACACCCGCAACGAGTACGAGCTGCAGCGCGGTACGTTCCGCGTGCGCGGTGAAGTGATCGACGTGTTCCCGGCCGAGTCGGACAGTGAAGCCCTGCGCATCGAGCTGTTCGATGGCGAGGTCGAGAAGATCACGATGTTCGACCCGTTGACCGGCGAGACGATGCGCAACCTGCAGCGCTTCACCGTCTACCCCAAGACCCACTACGCGACCACCCGCGAGCGCGTGCTGGCGGCGGTGGAAACCATCAAGGTCGAGCTGAAGGAGCGGCTGGAGCAGTTGTATGCGCAGAACAAGCTGGTCGAGGCGCAGCGCCTTGCGCAGCGCACCCAGTTCGACATCGAGATGATGGCCGAGGTGGGCTTCTGCAACGGCATCGAGAACTACTCGCGGCACCTGACCGGCAAGAACGCCGGCGAACCGCCGCCGACCCTGTTCGACTACCTGCCGCCCGATGCGCTGCTGGTCATCGACGAATCGCACGTGACCATTCCGCAGATCGGTGCGATGTTCAAGGGCGACCGTTCGCGCAAGGAGACCCTGGTCGAGTTCGGCTTCCGCCTGCCGTCGGCGCTGGACAACCGGCCACTGCGGTTCGAGGAATGGGAGGCGCGCTGCCCGCGCGCGATCTATGTCTCGGCCACCCCGGGCCCTTACGAGTACCGCGAGGCCGGTGACGAGATCACCGAACTGGTGGTGCGTCCGACCGGTCTGATCGATCCGGTGGTGGAGATCCGCCCGGTCGGTACCCAGGTGGACGACCTGATGAGCGAGGCCAACGAGCGCATCAAGGCCGGCGATCGCGTGCTGGTCACCACGCTGACCAAGCGCATGGCCGAGAACCTGACCGAGTACCTGACCGAACATGGCATCCGCGTGCGCTACCTGCATTCGGACGTGGATACGGTCGAGCGCGTGGAGATCATTCGCGACCTGCGCCTGGGCAAGTTCGATGTGCTGGTCGGCATCAATCTGCTGCGCGAAGGCCTGGATATGCCCGAAGTGTCGCTGGTGGCGATCCTGGACGCGGACAAGGAAGGCTTCCTGCGTTCCACCGGCTCGCTGATCCAGACCATCGGCCGTGCCGCGCGCAACGTGCGCGGCAAGGCGATCCTGTACGCCGACAAGATCACCCGTTCCATGCAGGCGGCGATCGACGAGACCGACCGCCGCCGCGCCAAGCAGGTCGAGTACAACGAAGCACATGGCATCGTGCCGCGCTCGGTGGCCCGTCCCATCGTCGATGTGCTGGAAGGCGCACGCTCGGATGCGGCGGAGAAAGAGGCGCGCAAGGGCAAGGGCAAGGCCCGTGGCGGCGTGGCCGAGTCTGCCGCCGATTACCGGTCGCTCAGCCCGGCGCAGCTCGCTTCGCGCCTGAAAGCGCTGGAACAGCAGATGTACCAGCACGCCAAGGATCTGGAGTTCGAGGACGCGGCGCGCGTGCGCGACCAGATCCGCCAGCTGAAGGAGGCCAGCCTTGGCTGAACAGGCCGAGGTCGGTTGCCTTCACAAAAGTATTGCGCTGGCGCGCCTGCATCCGTAATATACGCGGCCTGCACCGACGCAATCGCGGAAATGCAGGAAAAACGGGCGGTTAGCTCAGCGGTAGAGCACTACCTTGACATGGTAGGGGTCACAGGTTCGAACCCTGTACCGCCCACCACGAAGTCCCTGGCAAGGGGCTGTCGTGAGGAAGACAAACCCGGCCAGCAAGCCGGGTTTTTCAGTCCAGACATGCAGATTCATTGGGCGGTTAGCTCAGCGGTAGAGCACTACCTTGACATGGTAGGGGTCACAGGTTCGAACCCTGTACCGCCCACCACCTGGCTCCCGGCATTGCCGGTGCAGCGGTGGAGTCCAGAACGCCGGCCTTGGGCCGGCGTTTTCGTTTCTGCCGGTTGGCTAGAACTGGATCATGCTGCACATGCGCACCGGTCTTGAGCTGCGCACGATGCCCTTTTCCGCGCGGCACTGCGCCACCTGATCGTCCGCCCTTGCCCGGCAGTCCGGGCACAGGGCCGCCAGGTCCTTGTCCCTGCGCGGGGCGCCCGCGCAGACGCGCTGCACATGGCTGGCGCGCCGCTCGGCGGCTTCTGCCGGCGGCAGTGTCTGGCCCTGGGCGTTGACCATCGCGTAGTCGGCGAAGGGGGCCGGCAGCGCACATTGCGCGCGCGTGGTGGCGACGAACGCCCGCTCGCGCTCGCTGCGCAGCCGGGCGCCCTGGCGATCGCACTCTGCCACCAGCGCGCGCGATGCTGCCGGCGACACCTGTGGATTGACGAACGTGGGGCGAGAACGGATCTCGCTTCCGAACGGGCAGCAGCCTGCAAGCAGCAGGCAGGCCAGAATCAGGCCAGTGCGGATGATGGAAACAGGGGGCATGGCGCATCCTTTCGACAGGTGCCCATGCTGGCATCAAGGATCCAGCGGCGGATGAACGATCACCCTCACCGCGATGCCGGAAGCAGGTGCCCGCTGCTCACGCGCAGGCGATGCTGCAGTTGCCAACTGCCGCCAGCCTGCCGCCACAGGCCCAGCGTGCGTGTGCGCTCAGCGCTGTCGCGCTCCCAGCACAGTACGCTGTCCTGGCCCAGTCGAACCTGCACGTGCGCCACTGGCAGCGTTTCGTCGCCACCGAGCACGGTGGCGTACAGCAGAAGCAGGGCAAGCATCGGCATGGCACGGTGCTCCGGAGAAGGGAGTCCAGCGTTGCACCGTGGCCTGCGGCGTGAAACCGGTATGCGACGAAGGCTGGAAAAGCGCCCGCCAAGGGGAGCCAGCAAGGATGAATCCGGGGTGGGTCGGGCGTAGCGGCAGCGCACGGCCATGAAAAAGGCCGGACGACCGATGAAGGCAGTCCGGCCCGTTTGCCCGGAAGTGACCCCGTTGGCCGGGAAGCCTGGGCTCAGGTCACGACATGGCTGGAACCTTCAGGCAGGCTCAGACCGGATCGCAGCAGAGGCGCGGGCCGGACCAGTGCCCCGAACCGCCGTACGGGCAACCCGGGGTGTACTCACAGCCCGGTGCGAACCCGGCCTTGGCCGGCGTGGCGAAGGCCTGCGCGGCACCGAACGACATGGCGGCCACCACGACGATGCCGGCAATGGACGAGAACAGTTTCTTCTTTCCGATCATGTGTATCTCCTTGGAATGGCGATGGAACATGAAGTCACCGCTTGCGGGGCGGTGTCGAAGCAGAATCAGTTGGCGACGCAGCAGATGCGCGTGCCGCCGGCGCGGCCGTTGCCGCCGAACATGCACCCGGGGGTGTCCACGCAACCCGGTGCAAAGCCCGTCTTCACCGGGGTGGCGAAGGCCTGTGCGCCACCGAATGACATTGCAGCAACGATGACGATACCGGCGACAGACGAGAACAGCTTTTTCTTCCCGATCATGTGTATCTCCTTCAGTTGGTGTGGCTTCCCGGATTCAGTGCATTGGCGACGGCCTGTACCGTCCCTGTGTGGAGCTGGCCGACATGCTTGTAGGCGACGCTGCCATCTGCGGCCAGCACCATCAGCATCGGCGTCAGCGTGGCGCGATAGCGCTTGGAGACTTCGCCCTGATCGTCAATCGCGATCGGGAACGCCAGCGCGTGCGTGCCGGCGTACGCGGCAAGATGGTCATACGGTGGCAGGCCGACGCCCACCAGTTCGGCACTGCCACGCGCCGCCGCGATCTGCTGCAGCTGTGGCAGCGAGGCCAGGCAGTAGCGGCAGGCGGTAGAGAAGAAGTAGAGGATCTGCGGAGCGGCGCGTGTGCCGCCGATATCGACATGAGCCTGCTGCGTCGTCCGCAGCGTCAACAGTTCAGGTCGGGTGCCGGTTGCGAGGCCGTGCGCATCCAGCTGGGTCTGCTGCAGTTGGGCCGCCATCTGCTCGTTGACCTGCCGCAACTGGCGGTTCTGCCAGGAGAGCATGATGACCAGTGCGGCCAACAGCAGGGCGACAACGGGAAACAGTGCACGCTTGAGCATCGATCATCCTTGAACGCCGCGTTGCATCGACCATACCTGAAATGACAGCAGGAATGTCAAGCTTTCTTATCTTCGGTGACGCGGCTGCCAGATCAGCGGACGCCACCCTGCGTGGCCGCGCTGTGCTCAGGCAGCCGTGAAGGCCTGCCGCAGGCTGCGCAGCGACGCCTGCCGGTGCGCGCTGGCACACGGCTCGTCCATCTCCAGTTCCTGCAGGCGCAGACCCACCAGCGTCATTGACAGCACGTAACCGCGCGCGGCATCGGCGGCGCGCGACGAACCCAGCGCATGGCGGGTGAGCGCATCCACATGGGCCAGGTCCGGCAGCAACCCCAGGTACACGCGTTCGGCGCTGTCCAGATCAGGGGCGTGCAGGATCGCGTGTGCGTCGTGGAGCGGGCTGGCGGCGGCCATGTGAGGTCCTTCTGGGCGGGAAAGGCGCGACGCTAGAAGGCGCGCATCAGTGAAAGGAAGGCGGAGGTCTGGCTGCCGTCGCGGGTCATCGGGCTGTCCTTCACCGCGTCGCCGAACCATTGGTTGGCCACCACGCCGGTGGCGCGCCACTTCGTGCCCAATGGCGTGCTGACCGCGATCTGCAGGCTCGGCGAGGTGGCGCTGCCAGGCGTGTAGGCGGCCAACCCGGAACGCAGGGCTTCCTCGTTGCTGATGCCGTAGTAGTAGTCGAGCAGGCGCGCGCTGGAATGCACCACGCCCACGCGCGGCACCCAGGTGAAGCGGCCGGCCTGGATCGGGTAGCTGTAATGCAGGCTCGATTCCATGCCACCCCCGTGGCCACTGACCTCGCGCTGCACGCTGGCCGCGACCACGCCCCAATCTGCCTTGTATTCGGCGTTGACGCCGGCCATGGCCGACATCTGCCGACTGTGCAGGCGGCGCAGCTGCGGATCGTTCACATCGTCGGTCTTGAACCGCAGCGTGTAGGGCGTTGCCACGGCCGATACCCGCAGGCCGTCAGCCTTGTACAGGTGCATGCCCAGCGAACCGGGACTGGCGAAGAAACGCTTGCCCTGCCATGCCAGGGCAGGCACCACCAGCGGCTTGTCATCGTAGTGTGCATACGCACCGGTGGTCGCACCGACGGTGATGCCGGCCTGCACGCCCGGTGCGGCCTCCTGGTCCTGGGCGGTTGCCAGCAGCGGCGTGGAGAGAGCGACGGTGCACAGCAGGGGGCGCAGCAGGGCAGGGGAACGCAGGGACATTGAAGGGCGACTGGGCAGTGAACAAGCGCCCATGCTGCGCCCCCAACATTGTCGGAACATTGCGCGGCCGACAGGCACGGCCGGCACGTCGCCTTGCCCTCGCAGGCACTATCATCGGCAGCGATTTCCGCCACCGAGCCTCCGATGCGCATCCTCCTGGTCGAAGACGATCCCGATCTGTCCCGTGCCCTGCAGAGCGGGCTGGAGCGGCAAGGAGTGGTTGCCGACGTGGTCGCCAGCCTGGCCGAGGCCACCGTCGCCCTGCGCGAGCCGGTGCACCAGCTGCTGCTGCTCGATCGCCAGTTGCCCGACGGCGATGGCGTGGCCTTCGTTGCCACCGCGCGCGCTGCGCCCGAACCTGCCGGTGATCATGCTGACGGCCAAAGGGGCGCTGTCGGACAAGGTGGAAGGGCTGGATGTGGGCGCCGATGACTACCTGGTCAAGCCGGTCGCCATCGAAGAGCTGATGGCACGCATCCGCGCGGTGTCGCGGCGGCCGACGGCCATGGTGACGCCGCGCCTGGTGCTGGGCCGGCTGGCGTTCGACTTCGAATCGCTGCAGGCCGAAGTCGATGGCCAACTGCTGGCGCTGCCGCGGCGCCAGGTGCTGGTGTTGCAGGCGCTGGCCATGCGCCAGGGGCGCACGGTCACCCGCAGCGCGCTGGAGGCGGCGGTGTACGGCTTCGATGACGAGATCCAGTCGAATGCGCTGGACGCGCATATCTCCAAGCTGCGCAAGGCGCTGCAGCAGGCCGGGGCGGGCGTGGAAATCCACGTCATCCGTGGCGTCGGCTACCTGCTGGCGGAGGTCTGAGGTGGCCCGCCCGATCCGTTCGATCACCCTTGGCCTGGCCTGGCGTCTGTTCCTGGCGCAGGCATTCACTGTGCTGTTCGCGGTGGCCGCGCTGATCCTGACCTGGGGTGACAAGGACACCTGGGGCATGGACATGTTCATGGCCGAAGACGTGGCCGATGCGCTGCGCAGCGTGGATGGCCGCCTGCAGCTGGACCAGGCCCGCTGGCAGAAGCTGGACGCACGCGCGGGCGGCAACCTGTGGTTCGCCGCCGTGGACGACCAGGGGGCGTGGCTGGAACGCGGCAAGGTTCCGACCGTGCATGCGCCGTTGCTGGCGCGCCTGCCGACGCTGGGCGCGACCGAGCTGGGGTCGCTGGTGCCGCCCTATCTGGATGTGGCGCGGGTGATGATCCGTTACGACGAAGGCCGGCGTATCACGGTGATGGTGGGCGGCGCGCCGAAAGGCGGACTGGTCGATGGCGCGCTGATGGTGCTGCGCCTGATCGGCCTGTGGTTCTTCCTGCCGCTGATCGTGGTCACTCTGCTGGTAATGCCCACGGTCATCCACCGCGCCATGCGCGGCGTGCGCCGCTCTGCGCAGCAGGCCAAGGAACTGGATGTCGGCCAACCCGGTGCGCGCCTGGATGCGCAGCTGGTCTCCACCGAAGTCGCGCCGCTGGTGGAAGCCTTCAACGATGCGATCGACAAGGTGCAGCAGGGTTATGCGGCACGCGACAAGTTCCTGGCCGATGCCGCGCACGAGCTGCGGGTGCCGATCGCGGTGGTGCAGGCGCGCCTGTCGCAGCTGCCGCAGGGCGAACTGAAGTCGCAGCTGCTGACCGACGTGGCACGGCTGGGCAACGTGGCCGAGCACCTGCTCGACCTGCAGCGCCTGGACCGCAATACCACCGCACTGCAGCGCCTGGACCTGGCCCAGCTGGTGCGCGAAGCGGCGGCCGAGCTGGCGCCGCTGGTGGTCGGCGCCGGCTATGGCTTCGAAGTGGATGCGCCCGATGCCCCGGTGTGGATCCAGGGCGACGGCCTGGCGTTGGGGCGGGTGATTGCCAATCTGGTGCACAACGCCATCGTGCACGGCGGCGGGCGCGGCACCATCTGCGTGCGGGTGGACCCGCAGGGACTGCTGGATGTCAGCGATCAGGGCGCCGGTGTGCCGGTGGGCGATCGCGAGGCCATCTTCGAGCCCTTCCACCGGCTGCGCGCGGCCGGCAGTGGCAGTGGTCTGGGCCTGCACCTGGTGAAGGAGATCGTGCAGCACCACGGCGGCAGTGTGAGTGTGGGCGAGGCGCCCGGCGGTGGTGCACGTTTCCGCGTCAACTTCCATCGTGGCGCCGCGCGCCGAAGCGAACGCTGACCGCCCGTCACGGCGTCGCCTGATGGCAGGTGCGCGTCGCGGGTCTGCATGCTGGGGACATGGCCGCGACCGTGCCCCCGTCCCCCTGTCTGGGCCCCGCCTGCGCGGCCGCGCTGGTGCTGGGGGCGCTGGCCTGCATTGCCGCGCCGGTGCTGCCACCACGGTGGCTGGGCATGGTGCTGGCGGCGCTGGCGTTGCCGGGGTGGCTGCTGCGCTGGCGCGGCCGGGTCGTGGCAGCCGCCGTGTTCGGCTTGGCGTGGACGGCCTGCCACGGCCACTGGGCGCTGCAGCAGCAATGGCCTGCCGACGCCGCCGCGCAGAACCTGCAGGTGCGCGGGCGGGTGGTCGATCTGCCGAGCCATGGCCCCGACCACACACGCTTCGTGCTGCAGGTGGAGCAGGCCGACGGTCTGCCCGCACTGCGCGGGCGCCGCCTGCTGGTGCGCTGGCATGATCTGCACGCCACGCCATCCGCGGTCCCGGCGCAGCGGCACCGCGTGCGCGCGGGTGCACACTGGCGGTTGCCGTTGCGGCTGCGTGCGCCGCGTTCGCGCATCAATCCTGGCGGCTTCGACGGCGAACGCCACGCACTGCTGCAGGGTCTGGCAGGCAACGCCAACGTGCGCGCGCAGGCCCCTGCACGGCAGCTGCGTGCAGCGCATGGCCTGCAGGCCTGGCGCGAGGCCTGCAGCGATGCCATCGCCACCCAGGTCGGGCATCCCTCGGCGCGCTTCGTGCAGGCGCTGGCGCTGGGCGACACGCGTGGGCTCAGCGATGTCGACTGGGAGCAGCTGCGCGCCCTGGGGCTGACCCATCTGATCGCCATATCCGGCTTCCACGTCGGCCTGGTCGCCGGTTGCGGGGCCCTGTTGTGCAGCGTGCTGTGGCGGCTGTGGCCGCCGCTGGCGATCGCCTGGCCGCGCGCGCAGGCCGCCGCCCTTGCGGCGGCGCTGGCGGCGGCGGGCTACACCCTGCTGGCCGGCGCCGAGCTGCCTACGGTACGCACCGCCCTGATGATCGCGGTGGTGGCGTTGGCGCGGGCCCTGCGCCGGCCAGTCCCGGTGCCCCAATGCCTGGCACTGGCCGCGCTGCTGATGCTGCTGCCGGCGCCGCTGTCGGTGCTGTCGGCGGGCTTCTGGCTCAGCTTTGGCGGCGTGCTGTGGCTGGTCTGGTGTCTGCCGCAGCAGCGTCCGCACGGCCCGTGGCAGCACGTGCACGCTGCGCTGGCGGGGCAGGGCGTGGCCAGCGTTGCGCTGCTGCCGCTGGCGGTGGCGCTGTTCGGCGGCACCGCGCGCTGGGGGCCGCTGCTGAACCTGCCGGTCATTCCCTGGTGGAGCCTGGTGGTGGTGCCGGTGGCGCTGGCCGGTACGGCGCTGCACGCCCTGCACGATGGTGCCGGGCAGTGGCCGTGGCGTGCCGCCGCCTGGCTGTTCGAGCGCAGCTGGCAGGCGCTGCAGCCTGTGGCAGCGCACCCGCAGGCCATGTGGTGGCTGGCCGAGGCGCCGCGCTGGGCGCTGCCGGTGGCCGTGCTGGGGGTGTTCTGGTGGTTGCTGCCACGCGGCAGCGGCGGTCTGCTGGCAGGCGGACTGCTGTGCCTGCCCCTGCTCTGGCCTGCGGCACCGGCCCCGCGCCACGGCGAGGTCGAACTGCTGGTGCACGATGTGGGGCAGGGCGCTGCGGTGCTGGTGCGAACGGCCACCCATGCGCTGTGGTACGACGCGGGGCCGCCCGGCGGCGCCGCGGCATCGGAGCGGGTGCTGCTGCCGGCCGTGCGCGCACTGGGGCAGGCGCCGCCCCAGCACCTGCTGCTCAGCCACGATCACCTGGACCATGCCGGTGGGCTGCCGGCACTGCGTCGGCAGTTGCCGGGGTTGCAGGTGCTGGCGCCGCCCGGGCAGGCGCCGCCCGGCGCCTCGGCCGTCTGCCGGCAAGGCCTGCGCTGGCAGTGGGACGGCGTTGATTTCCAGGTGCTGCACCCCGCGCCGAACACGACTGCAGCCGGCAACGAGGCCAGTTGCGTGCTGCGCATCGCCGGTGCCCACGGTGCCGTGCTGCTGCCCGGGGACATTGGACGCGCTGCCGAGCAGGAACTGCTGCGGGAGGGCGCCGACCGGCTGCGGGCCGAAGTGGTGCTGGTGCCCCACCACGGCAGTGGCGGCAGCTCCAGCCCGGCCTGGGTGTCAGCGGTACAGCCCCGGTTGGCGGTGGTGTCGGCCGGCCACCAGAACCGCTTCGGCCATCCAAAACGTGACGTGGTGCAGCGCTGGCGCGCGGTCGGCGCCGAAGTACTGCTCACCGCCGAATCCGGGGCGATCCGCGTATGGCTTGGCGCACAAGGGCTGCGGGTGCGCGAGCAGCGGGTCCATGCGGCCCGGTGGTGGGATGCCGCTGGGCAGGCGCGGTCGGCTGCTATCCTATCGTCGATCGAACAAGCGGCCGTTGGGCCGGAGGGTTGAAACGTGTGGGAACTGGTCAAGGCCGGTGGCTGGCCGATGGTGCCGCTGCTGCTGTTGGGCGTACTGGCTTTGGCGATCGTCCTGGAGCGTTTCTGGTCCCTGCGGCGTAACGAGGTGCTGCCGCCGGGCCTGGGTCAGGAGGTCCGCAACTGGGCTGCCCGCGGCAAGCTGGACCCGGCCCACCTGCAGACCCTGCGCGCCAACTCGCCGCTGGGTGCGCTGCTGGCCGCTGCGCTGGAAGCGCGCAACCGCCCGCGCGACCAGATCCGCGAGCGCATCGAAGATACCGGCCGCCACCTGGTGCATCGCATGGAGCGCTTTCTCAATGCGCTGGGCACCATCGCTTCGGCGGGCCCGCTGCTGGGCCTGCTGGGGACCGTCATCGGCATGATCCAGATGTTCCTGGGCATCCTCGACCATGGCGTGGGGGATGTGAACCAGCTGGCCGGCGGCATCGGCAAGGCGCTGGTGTGCACCGCCACCGGCATGATCGTGGCGATTCCGGCGCTGATGTTCCATCGCTACTTCAAGGGCCGCATCCATGGCTACGTGGTGGACATGGAGCAGGAGGCCAGCGCGCTGCTGGATACCCTGGACGGCCGTCCCGGGGTGATGAACCCGGCGCCGGTCGCGCGCGCCGCTGCGCCCGCCCCGGCCAAGGCCTGATCGATGCGCATCGGCAACGACCGATCCCAGGATGAGCCGCACATCGACCTGGTGCCGCTGATCGACGTCATCCTGGTGCTGATCATCTTCTTCGTGGTCACCACCACCTTCGATGCGCGCTCCACGCTGCAGGTGCAGCTGCCGACCGCCAGCGACCAGCAGAATCCGGAGCCACCGCGTTCGCTCAGCGTGCTGATCAACGCCGAAGGCCGTTACTTCATCAACGACCAGGAAGTGCTGCGCAGCGACGTCGAATCGGTCAAGCAGACCCTCGCCGCCGTAGCCGGCAGCGACCGCAGCCAGACCGTGCTGCTGCGCGCCGATGCCCGCACTCCCTACCAGGCCGTGGTCACCGCGCAGGATGCGCTGGGCCAGCTCGGTTTCCGTCGTATTGCCATTGCCACAGCGCCAGAGGTGCGTCCATGAGTTCCAAACACGCGCCGGTGTGGCCGATCTACAAACGCCTGCTGGGCTATACCCGTGCCTACTGGGTGTTCATGGTGGCGGCGGTCATCGCCATGGTGGTCGAGGCCTTGGCCGGCTACCACTTCACCAAGCTGATGGAGCCGCTGGTCAACCGCGGCTTCGTCAATCCCGAACCGCGCATGGCGGTCATCCTGCCGCTGACCATCCTCGGTCTGTTCCTGATGCGCAGCCTGGCCACCTGGGTCAGCGACTACACGCTGGCCAAGACCGGCCGCAGCGTGGTGCGCGACCTGCGTGAGCAGGTGCTGCACAAGTACCTGCACCTGCCGTCCTCGCACTTCGACAACGAAGCCACGCCGGTGATGGTCAGCCGCCTGAACTTCGACACCGAGCAGGTCACCCAGGCCAGTGCCGATGCGCTGAAGACCGTGGTGGCCGACACCCTCACCATCATCGCCATGCTGGTGGTGATGCTGCAGATGAGCGTGAAGGTGACCCTGGCCATGCTGCTGGTGGTGCCCCTGATCGGCGCCATCGTGTCCTATGTCGGCAAGCGCTACCGGCGCATCAGCCGCGGCATCCAGGACGGCATGGGTACCATGGCCCAGACCGCCGAACAATCGCTGGCCGCGCAGCAGGAAGTGAAGGTGCACGGCACCCAGCAGCACGAGATGACCCGCTATTCGCGGCTGGCCAACCGCATGCTGGCGCTGAACATGAAGGTGGAAGTCACCCGTGCGGCCGCCTCCAGCGTGGTGCAGTTCCTGGCGGCGCTGGCGCTGGCGGTGATCGTCTGGGTGTCCACCCGCGAAGCGCTGGCCGGCAAGCTCAACGCGGGCCAGTTCATGGGCCTGATGACCTCGATGATGGCCATCATTCCGTCGCTGCGGCGCTTGACCAGCGTGCAGACGTCGATCTCGCGCGGCGTGGCCGCCGCCGAACGCCTGTTCGGCATCATCGACATGCCGGTCGAGCGTGATACCGGCACCACCCGCGTGCAGCGCGTGCGCGGCGAACTGTCCTTCGACCACGTCATGCTGCGCTACCGCGAGGACAGTGGCATCGCCCTGGACGACATCAGTTTCGTGGCCAGGCCCGGTACCGTCACCGCCATCGTCGGTCGTTCCGGCAGCGGCAAGACCAGCCTGATCCGGCTGGTGCCGCGCTTCTACGAGCCCAGCGGCGGCGTCATCGCACTGGACGGCGTACCGCTGGACGAGTACCCGCTGGCCGATCTGCGCCGCCAGGTCGCCATGGTCGGGCAGAAGGTCATGCTGTTCGATGACACCATCGCGGCCAACATCGCCTATGGCATGGACGCGACCGACGAACAGATCCGCGCGGCGGCCGAAGCGGCCAATGCCTGGGAGTTCATCGCGCGCATGCCGCAGCAGCTGCAGACGCCGGTGGGCGAGAATGGCGCGCTGTTGTCCGGTGGCCAGCGCCAGCGCCTGGCCATCGCCCGCGCGATCCTGCGCGATGCCCCCATCCTGATCCTGGACGAGGCCACTGCGGCGCTGGACAACGAATCCGAGCGCCTGGTGCAGGATGCGCTGCAACGCCTGATGCCCGAACGCACCACGCTGGTGATCGCGCACCGCCTGTCCACCATCGAACACGCCGACCAGGTGCTGGTGATGGACCACGGCCGTATCGTCGAACGCGGCACCCACCAGGAACTGCTGGCCATGGGCGGGTTGTACCAGCACCTGCACAGCATGCAGTTCCGCGACAGGCAGGACTGATGGCTGCGAAGGGCACCCAGACCCCCGCCTACTGGTATGACGGCAGCCCGGTGCCGTGGGCGATGCGCCTGCTGGCACCGGTGTACGCCGGCATTGCCGGCCTGCGCCGGCAGCTGTACCGCCGCGGTTGGCGCAAGCGCCATGCGTTGCCGGTCCCGGTCATCGTGGTCGGCAACATCACCGCAGGTGGCACCGGCAAGACCCCGCTGACCATCGAACTGGTGAACCGTCTGCGCGAGGCCGGCTGGAAGCCCGGCGTCGCCAGCCGTGGTTACGGCCGCGATGACGCCGGCACCGCACGCTGGGTGGAGGCCGATACGGCCACCGCACTGGGCGGTGACGAGCCGGTGCTGATTGCCTGGAAGACCGGCGTTCCGGTGCGCGTGGACAGCGATCGGGTGGCGGCCGGCAAGGCGCTGGTCGATGCCGGCTGCAACGTGATCGTCTGTGACGATGGCCTGCAGCACTACCGCCTGGCGCGTGACATCGAGATCGAAGTGGTGGATGCGCAACGCCGCTACGGCAACGGCCGGATGATCCCCGCCGGGCCGCTGCGCGAACCGGTCAGTCGGGCCGAGCACTGCGATTTCCGCGTGGTCAACCTGGGCCAGTCCGACCCCGCGGCAGCCGCGCAGGCCTGTGGTTTCGGGCAGTGGCCGATGGCCCTGCAGATCGACAGCGCACAACCGCTGCCGGGCGGTCGCAGCCGACCGCTGTCCTCGTTTGCCGGGCAGCGCGTGCACGCGGTGGCCGGTATCGCCCATCCGCAGCGCTTCTTCGACATGCTGCGCGCGCGTGGCATCGGGGTGGTGCCGCACGCGTTTGCCGACCATCAGGTGTACCAGCCGCAGGATCTGTCCTTTGGCAGCCAGCTGCCGGTGCTGATGACCGAAAAGGACGCGGTGAAGTGCCGCGCCTTCGGCAATGACTGGCACTTTGCGGTGCCGCTGCGCGCCGATCTGCCTGCCGCGTTCTGGGTAGCCCTGACCGACCGCCTGGACAAGCTGCGCCCGAACTGAGTGGCCGCGCGGCGCTTGCATCTGCCTGCCGCCGGCCGCATTCCTGCTGTATCGCGCCTGCCGAGTACCGCCCGCATGAATGATTTCGTCGTTGCCATTCCCGCCCGCTACGCCGCCTCGCGGCTGCCCGGCAAGCCGCTGCGGCTGCTGGGGGGAGAGCCGCTGGTGCTGCATGTGGCGCATCGCGCGTTGCAGGCCGGTGCCCGCGAGGTCTGGGTGGCGACCGATGACGCGCGCATCGCCGATGCGCTCGATGGCCTGGCCGAGGTGAAGGTGGCGATGACCTCCGTCAGCCACGCCTCGGGCACCGACCGTCTGGCCGAGTGCGCGCGCATTGCCGGTTGGTCCGATGAAACCGTGGTGGTCAACCTGCAGGGCGATGAACCGTTCGCCCCCGCCTCCGGCATCCAGGCCGTCGCCCGCGCGCTGGTGGACGGCACCGCGCCGATGTCGACCCTGGCCACGGCCGTGGAAGACGCCCACACCCTGTTCGATCCGAACGTGGTCAAGCTGGTGCGCAACGTGCGCAACGAGGCGCTGTATTTCAGCCGCGCGCCGATCGCCTGGCACCGCGACGGCTTCGCGCGCAGCCGCGATGTGCTGCCGGAAGGTCATCGCTGGCTGCGCCATATCGGCATCTACGGCTACCGCGCCGGTTTCCTGCAGCAGTTCGCCGCGATGCCGCCGGGCCAGCTTGAACAGGTGGAAGCGCTGGAGCAGCTGCGGGTGCTGGAGGCGGGCCACGCGATCAGCGTGGCGATCTCGCCCGAAGCCTTCCCGCCGGGCATCGACACGCCCGAAGACCTGGAGCGCGCCGAAGCGCGCCTGCAGGCCATGGGCGGCCGATGAAGCTGCTGCTGGTCTGCCTGGGCAACATCTGCCGCTCACCGATGGCCGAAGGCGCCCTGCGTGCGCGCCTGCAGGCCTCGCCCCTGGCCGGGCGGTTGCAGGTGGACTCGGCAGGCACCGGCGACTGGCATGTGGGCGAACCGCCAGACCGGCGCGCCATCGCCTGTGCCGCCGGGCATGGCGTGGACATCAGCGGCCTGCGCGCGCGGCAGTTGCAGGCTGCCGACTTCGACCACTTCGACTGGGTCCTGTGCGCGGACCAGGCCAATCTGCGCGACGCCCGTCGCCTGGCCGGTACCGGCGCTGACAACCGGCTCGCGCTGTACCTGCCGTGGGCCGGGCTGCACGGGTCTGCCATTGCCGACCCTTACACCGGTGGCCAGGACCATTTCGAGCAGGTCTGGACCCTGGTGGATGACGCCGCGAAATCTGTGGTGGCACGACTGTTGCATGACGCTGACTCCGGCATAATCGAGCCATGAACGTCCAGCCCGTCCCGGACCTGCCGGAATTCGCCACGTGGCTCAACGCCGCGCCCTGCACCCTGACCGAACTGCGCGGGCGGCCGGTCGCGCTGCTGTTTGTCAATGCCGCATCGGCGTGGAGTGCGCAGCGTCTGGCCGAGTTCGGCCAGTGGCTGTCGCGCAACCCCGGCAAGCTGCAACCGCTGGTGTTGCAGGTGCCGCGTTTCGATTTCGAGCGTGAAGCGCCTGCCGCACTGAAGCTGCTGCGTCGGCAGGGGCTGGTGATGCCGGCCCTGCTGGACGCCGACTGGGACGGTTGGCGGCGCTTTGGCGTGACGGCCTGGCCGACCCTGGTGCTGCTGGACGCGCAAGGGCGCGAACAGCAACGGCTGGTGGGCCTGGGCGCTGCGGGTGAACTGGAGCGGGCGCTCAATGCCCTGTGCGAAGGCGCCCCGGCGGCGCCCCCGCGTGGCGGCAGTGAACTGCAGCCCGAGCCACGCCACCCGCTGCGCTTCCCGCTGGGCCTGGCGGTCAGCCAGGAACGGCTGTACATCGCCGACAGTGGCCACCACCGCATCCTGGAATGCAGCCACGGCGGGCGCGTGCTGCGCCAGTTCGGGCTGGGCACCGCCGATTTCATGGACGGCAACCTGGCCGAGGCTGCGTTCCACCGTCCGCAGGGCCTGGCACTGGAGCGCGAGTCGCTGTACGTGGCCGACACCGGCAACCACGCCGTGCGCCGCATCAACCTGATGACCGGCCAGGTCGACACGGTATGCGGCAACGGCCGCCCCGGTGCCCCGGTCGAGGGGCCGGTGGCGCAGGCGCGCCAGGTCTCGCTGGACCATCCGGTCAGTCTGGCCATTGCCGACAACCAGCTGCATATCGCCATGGCCGGTGACAACCGCCTGTGGAGCTTCCACCTGGGCCTGCGCAGCCTGCAGTGGCGCGCCGGCAGTGGGGCGCTCGACGAGCGCGATGGCAGCGGTCACCTGGCCGCGTTTGCCCAGCCCACCGCCGTGGCGGTGGTCCAGCAGGTGCTGTACGTGGCTGACGCGCTGGGGTCCTCGATCCGTGCGCTGCAGTTGCGCGGCGATCTGGTACAGACCCTGATCGGGCAGGGCGCCTGGCGCTTCGGCGACGACGACGGCCCGCGCGCGCAGGCCAGCCTGCAGTTCCCGCAGGCCATCGCACTCAGTCCCGATGCGCCGCTGCTGTGGATTGCCGACACCGGCAACGGTCGCCTGCGCACCCTGCGCCTGGGCGGAGGTGAACTGGTGACCCAGCCGCTGCCGCGGCGCCTGCAGGGCCCGGCCGGGCTGGCGGTGGGTGCCGGTGCGGTGTGGATTGCCGAAACCGATGGCCATGCCGTGCTGCGCTTCGACCCCGACAGTGGCGTGCTGAGCGAAGTGCCGATCAGCGAATGAGTTCTGCTTCTGCCCCGGCCTTCGACGGCAAGGCCTTCGCGGGCCAGTTGAGTACTGCGCCCGGCGTCTATCGCATGTATGCCGCCGACGACACGCTGCTGTACGTCGGCAAGGCGCGCGCGCTGCGCAACCGCGTGGGCAGCTACTTCAACGGCAGCCCGAAGAACGCGCGCATCATGTCTATGCTGTCGCAGATCGCGCGCATGGACGTGACGGTCACCCGCTCGGAAGCCGAAGCGCTGCTGCTGGAAAACCAGCTGATCAAATCGCTGTCGCCGCGCTACAACGTCTCTCTGCGCGACGACAAGACCTATCCGCACGTACTGCTGACCCGCGAGGACTGGCCGCGCATCGCGCTGCACCGCGGCCCGCGCGCCATTCCCGGTCGCTACTTCGGTCCGTATCCCGGCGTCACCGCCGTGCGCGAAACGCTGAACCTGATGCACAAGCTGTTCAAGCTGCGCAGCTGCGAAGACAGCGTGTTCCGCAACCGTTCGCGCCCGTGCCTGCAGTACCAGATCGGTCGTTGCAGCGCGCCGTGCGTGGACCTGGTGCCGGCCAGCGAATATGCCGAATCGGTGCGCCGTGCTGCGTTGTTCCTGGAAGGCAAGAGCGATGAGCTGACGCGCGAACTGGGCGAACAGATGCAGCAGGCCAGCGAGGCGCTGGAGTTCGAGCAGGCCGCGCGCCTGCGTGATCTCATCGCCTCGCTGCGCAGCATGCAGACCCGCCAGTACGTGGACGGGCGTGCTGCCGATCTGGACGTGCTGGCCGTGGCCATGCAGGGCTCGCAGGCCTGCGTGCTGCTGCTGGCGTTCCGTGACGGTCGCAACCTGGGCACGCGCCCGTTCTTCCCGCGCACCAATGGTGAAGAGAGCCCCGAAGAAGTGCTGGCCGCCTTCGTGTCGCAGTACTACATCGAGTTCGAGCCGCCGCGGGAGATCCTGCTCGACCGCGAGATTCCCGATGCCGATCTGCTGGTGGCGGCCTTGTCCGCCTCGGCCGAGCGCAAGGTGCAATTGAGATGGAACGTGCGCGGCGAGCGTGCCGGTTATGTGGAACTGGCCAGCCGCAATGCGCAGCTGACCCTGGCCACCGAGCTCAACAGCCGCACTGCACAGCACGCCCGCAGCGATGCCCTGCGCGAGATGCTGGGCCTGGCAGAGCCGGTGAAGCGGGTGGAATGCTTCGACATCAGCCACACCATGGGCGAGGCCACCGTGGCCTCGTGCGTGGTGTTCGATGCCGCCGGCCCGGTGCGTGCGCAGTACCGCCGCTACAACATCAGCGGCATCGAGCCGGGCGATGACTATGCCGCCATGCGCCAGGCCATCGACCGCCGTTTCCGCCTCGCGGTGGAAGAGCAGGGGGTGTTGCCGGATGTGCTGTTGATCGACGGTGGCGCCGGCCAGTTGGCGCAGGCGCAGGCCGCGCTGGCCGATCTGGGGGTGGAAGGCGTGCTGCTGGTGGGCGTGGCCAAGGGCGTGGAGCGTCGCGCCGGCCATGAGGCGCTGGTGATGCCCGACGGCCGCGAACTGCGCCCTGGCGCGGCCAATCCGGCCCTGCAGTTCATCCAGCAGGTGCGCGACGAAGCCCACCGGTTCGCCATCACCGGCCACCGCGGGCGGCGGCAGAAGGCGCGCATGACCAGCAAGCTGGAAGACATCCCCGGCATCGGCCCGCGCCGCCGTGCCAGCCTGCTCAAGCATTTCGGTGGGCTGGTAGGGCTGAAAGCGGCCGGTGAAGCGGAAATTGCCAAGGTTGAAGGCATCAATGACGCCCTCGCAGCGCGCATCTACGCTAACCTGCACGGGTTGGCCACGCCGGACGCGGCCGAATAGAGAGAGAAGCAAGCCGCATGAAGTTGACCCTGCCCACCTGGCTGACGTTGTTGCGGATCGTGATGATCCCGGTGCTGGTGCTGGTGTTCTACCTGCCCTACACCTGGACCAACTTCGCGTCGGCGGCGATCTTCGGGCTGGCCGCGATCACCGACTGGCTGGACGGCTGGATTGCCCGCCGCTACCAGTTGGAATCGGCTTTCGGCGCCTTCCTCGATCCGGTGGCAGACAAGCTGATGGTGGCCGTGGCGCTGTTCCTGATCGTGCAGGGCCACCCCACGCCGTGGATGGCGTTCTGGGCAGCGGTGATCGTCGGTCGCGAGATCGCGGTGTCGGCACTGCGCGAGTGGATGGCCGAACTGGGGCAGCGTGCCAAGGTGCGGGTGGCGATGATCGGCAAGGTCAAGACCACCGCGCAGATGGTCGCGCTGCTGTGCCTGCTGTATTCGGTGGCGCCGAACGTGCCGGTGGAAGACATCTGGATGGGGCCGCCGGTGTTCCATATTGGTGACTGGACCTTGGCCATTGCCGCCGTGCTGACCCTGTGGTCCGGCCTGCAGTACCTGCATGCCGCATGGCCCAGCCTGCGCGAAGACGAACGCGCCGCACGCGAGCGTTCCCGGCAGAAGAAGCTGGGCAACTGAGCCCCGGGGTCAGATCCCTTCCCGCAGGAAAGGGCTCTGACCCCAAGCGTGCCTCCATCCACGCCATGCGTGGATACGCGATGCCGAATCCCCTCGAAATCCACCTGAAAAAATCCCTTGACGCCATTCCCAGAACAGGTAGAATTTCGCCTCCCAAGCGGGAATAGCTCAGTTGGTAGAGCGCAACCTTGCCAAGGTTGAGGTCGCGAGTTCGAGTCTCGTTTCCCGCTCCAGATTCAAGAAAAACGCTCCCGGAAGGGGGCGTTTTTTATTATGGCTGACCGTCTGCAGTCGGCGCGCTAGATCGCCGCCAGGATCATTCTGATCCGTGCGGCTGTGTCGGGGTCGCGCGCATCCGGTCGTAGATGTGCCTCGGTTTCTATGAAACGCCTGATCTGTGCGAAGCGCGCTTCGCCGAGCTCGGCCATCCAGAGCGACAGAAAGTCGAATCGGGCGCTGAATGCCTGCAGGTGCTCGAACACATGCACCTGTGCGTCATCGATCCCGTCCATCAACGACATGATGTAGCGGTCGCGTGCCGACGTTGAACCCAGCCATTTCTCACCCCAGTCCACGCATGGCAGTGCTCGTTCAAGCCCCAGCGGCTCAACATCCGCGATGACTGCAACAAGATCGGGTGCCAACGGGGTATGCAGCGCGCTGGATTCCAGCCAGAACAGGTAGCCACAGATCGAGGAAATCACGTCGCAGGCGTTGGTCATGTCCCTGCTCGCCTGCGGCATGGCCCGGATCAGCAGGGCGATTCGGTTGCGCAGGCGTCCGCTCACCCTCCGTCCTTCAAGTCGCTTGAAGAGCAGGTCGCGGGTTCGCCTTGCCCTGTTCTCGCTGAAGCTGGCATGCAGGTAATAGTTGTCACCACCGCCCAGCATGTCCTCAATCAGTGCTTGCGCGATGGCGCCGGCCTCGTCCAGATCCCTCTGTGGGAATGTGGGAAGCAGGGCTGTCCTGAAGCAGTCCGATGCCAGAAGAAAAAGGATCTGATCAGCGGGTAGGGTCATGACCGGGGCAGGGCAGGGAGGAGACCATGGGACTATCGGACTCCGGAGTGGCATCGGCCATGCACATTGTCCGAAATCTGCGATCGTCGGGCCCCTTGCCCTGCACGCCCTCGGCCATCGAGGCCAGGCTGGAGCCATAACGCCGCTGCTGACCTGCTTGGGGAAGCGATGATTGCCTATGCGCGGCCCAAGTACGTGACCTGCCCGCTGCGGATCGTGGTTGCCTGACCGTTGGCACCGTCGGGAATGGCGCTCGAGCGATGGGCGCCATTCTTCGCAGGGGAGGCGTGTCTGATGAGGGGCATCATCGGGATCCTGCGGCCGCTCAACGTCATGGCTCGCTGCGCCGTGCCTTTTCTTCCTTGTAGAACGTCACATAGCGGCGTTCCATCTCCTTGAACGTCCGGTTCCCGCCCCGTGCTTCCGCGCGCGCGAACCACTCGAACGCCTGTTCCAGATCGCCCATCTCGTAATGGGCCTCGCCAACATCGCTGAGCACCTTGTGCGAACGTGGCGAGCCGACTTTGAGCACCTGCTCGCTCCACGCCAGCGCCAGTGGGTAGTCGCCCTGCTTGAACGCGATGGCGCGCAGGCGATCGGTGACGAACAGCCCGGGCATCTGCCATTGCTGCCAGTTCTCAGGGAACTGTTCCCATACCGCCAGGAACGCCGTACGCGCCTCGTCGAGACGGCCGCGGAAATAGTGGGCTTCAGCGGCTTCCTCCAGCGCCTGCAATGCGGCGCCGCCGTCGGGCAGCATCTGGTACATCTCGAAATCGGGTCGCATGACCGTGGCCTCCTTGGCAGGGGTCAGTGATGACAGGGGAGGGCATCACCGCGCCTCGCCCGCCGGGGCCGTACCGTAACATCGCCGGTGATGGCAGGCGTGCGACCCAGTTCACGTCATGAGCGTTGGCCGCCTTTCGCACTGGCGAGCCCGCCTGTACGCGTCCAGACCCAGGCTTGGCAAAAAAGAGGTTGACGGTCCCGGCCAATCTCGGCAGAATGGCGCTCCTTCGACGCAGGTCGAACGGAATCTGCGGGAATAGCTCAGTTGGTAGAGCGCAACCTTGCCAAGGTTGAGGTCGCGAGTTCGAGTCTCGTTTCCCGCTCCAGATTCAAGAAGAACGCTCCCTGACGGGGGCGTTTTTCGTTTGCGCCCGGCGTCTGCCCACGGCCTTGCACAGCGCGACCACGCAGATGCCCAGCAGTGCCAGCAGCAACGCCAGATCCAGCAGCAGCAACCACAGCAGGTGCGCGCCCTGCACGGGCGGTTGATGCATGGCGCCGGCTGCCCACAGCAGTGACCAGGCCAGTACCGGCAACAGGGCGATCAGCAACCGCCACCACAGGCCACGAAACACCCAGGGGCGGGCGATCACGACAAGCAGCGCCAGTACGCCCGCGCCGGACAGCGCGAACCAGGCAACCGACGCGGCGGGATAGGGCAGGGTGGCACCGTCTTCCAGGTGTCGCAGCTGCCAGTAGTCGGGCGTGTAGCCGGCCGAGATCAGCAGGGCCAGCAGGACCAGCCAGAGCAGGCTGGCCAGCAGTGAGGTGAGCAGGACGGGGCGAGTGAATATGTGCGCGTGAAGACTGTTGACGGCGTGAAGGAATTTGGACACAATAGCGCTCCTTCGACGTAGGTCGAACGGAATCTGCGGGAATAGCTCAGTTGGTAGAGCGCAACCTTGCCAAGGTTGAGGTCGCGAGTTCGAGTCTCGTTTCCCGCTCCAGATTCGACGAGGCCCCCACAAGGGGCCTTGTTTTTCTCCCACCCTGGCAGGGCGGGGCGCGTTGGGCCGCAAGGCTTTTCGCGCAGTCAGAAAAGTGAAATCAAGCGTCAAATCGCTGGTGTGGTTCCCGGTCTTCCGGTATCATCACGGCTTACGCGGGAATAGCTCAGTTGGTAGAGCGCAACCTTGCCAAGGTTGAGGTCGCGAGTTCGAGTCTCGTTTCCCGCTCCATGTTCCGACAGAGCCCCATCACGGGGTTTTGTCATATCAGGGCCACCCCCTGGTAGCGGTACGTTGGCCTCATGGCAGAGTGGCTATGCACCGGATTGCAAATCCGTTTACAGCGGTTCGATTCCGCTTGAGGCCTCCAGATCAAAAGCCCTGACTCCCGTCAGGGCTTTTTTTTGATCTACGCTTACCCCGCAGGAGCAGCCGTCAGTGCGTCCAAGGAGGGAAGTGTGTCCAAGTCCAGTGCAACGCGGCGGCCCTTCGTTGTCTTCACCAGTCTCACGCTGTGTGCGCTTGTCGCGCTGATGGGGGTGATGGTGCTGGTGCACGGCATCAATGACAGCACTGGCCGCTGCTACAAGATCTGCGGCATGGGCTTTGCCGTCCGCCAGTATTTCGGGCAGCTGGCGTATGACCACAGTGTCGCGCTGATGTGCTTCATGACGGCGGCGGCGTTGCTGCACGTGGCATGGCGTTATGGTCGCCCGCCGGCGTCCGCCGGCACCCGGGCACGTCGAAAGGGGCGGCGCAGGCGCTAGTCCTCGCTCCAGCGCACAGTTCGCCGCGCCACCCCCGGCGTAAACTCAACCGATGAACCCGATCGACAACTTCCGCGGCGCGCTGCTGGGCCTTGCCTGCGGCGATGCCGTAGGCACCACGGTGGAATTCAAGCCGCGCGGCAGCTTCACGCCGCTCACCGACATGGTCGGTGGCGGCCCGTTCAACCTGCAGCGCGGGCAATGGACCGACGACACCTCGATGGCCATGTGCCTGGCCGAAAGCCTGTTGCGCTGTGATGACTTCGATGCGCGCGACCAGATGAACCGCTACGCGAACTGGTATCGGCATGGCTATTGGAGCGCCACCGGTGAATGCTTCGATATCGGCATGGCCACGCGTTCGGCGCTTGACCAGTTCCTGCTGAGCGGGCAGCCGCTGGCCGGCAGCGATGATCCGCGCAGCGCTGGCAACGGCTCGATCATGCGCCTGGCGCCGGTGGTGCTGCGCTATGCGGGCCTGCCGGAGCTGCATGAGATGGCCGAACAGAGCTCGCGGACCACCCACGCCGCGCGCGAATGTCTGGATGCCTGCCGGCTGCTGGCTACCGCGCTGCAGCGCGCACTGGCGGGCGCCAGCAAGGCGCAGGTGCTCGACCTGCGCGATGTGGCCGTAGACAGTGAGCGCTTGCGCGATATCGCCGCCGGTGGCTACTGCCAGCGCAGTCGTGAGCAGATTCGCGGCAGCGGTTACGTGGTGGATGGTCTGGAAGCGGCCTTGTGGTGCTTCCAGCGCCACGACGCTTTCCACGCCGTGGTGCTGGAGGCGGCCAATCTGGGCGATGACGCAGACACCACGGCCGCCGTGGCCGGACAACTGGCCGGTGCCTTCCACGGCATGGCGGGTATCCCACCGCAGTGGCTGCAGTGGTTGGCGCTGCGCCCGCAGATCCAGGCGCTGGCCGATGGCTTGTTCCAGCGCAACGTCGTGGCACGTGCCGCAACGGTATGATCGGGCGGGATGTTCACATTTGCGGAGCGCCCGCCCTGGGCGTAGCGTAATGGCACTGGACCCTGCGGTCCCTGGACAGGAGGTCTGCCGTGCACACGAAGTTGAAGTTCGTTCTGGGCGTCGCATTGCTGGCAGCCGCGCCGTGGGCGTCGGCGCAGGTGTACAAGTGCAAGGGCGCGTCCGGCGAAACCGTCTATTCCCAGGACCCGTGCGGCAAGGGTGCCGAGGCGGTGAAGCTGCGCTCGAACCGCGCGGCCACCGAAACCGCGGGCGAAGCGGCCAATCGCTCGGCGGTCTATCGCACCACTGAGCTCAGTGATGCCGGCATTGCCGAACGCAACTGTCTGCAGAGCGAGCAGTCACGCATCTATGGGCCGCTGGACGCGCGCGCGCAGGCGACCAGCCGCCAGGTCGCCGATCTGAACCGACAGTTGGCCGCCGCCAGCGGCAGCCTGGCCGGTGCCACCGCCGATGCCGGCATCCGCGCGCAGATTTCCAGCCTGCAGCAGTCGCTCAGCGCCGAGCGCAGCGCCGCCGACAGCCAGATGTCGTCCGCACGCGACCGTTGTTCGGCGGCGCGACGTGACCGCGAGAAGGAAGTCCACGACAAGTACAACCAGCCGGCCGCAGCGGCGTACTGAGCCATCGTAGCGTCACGCCCGTCTCAAACCGCCACGACATGGCAAGGCGCTATGGTCGGGGTCCAGGTTTTCGGGAGCGGCGATGGCAGGCAAGCACACGAACAGGGAAGGGCGCGGCACGAGGGACGGCGCATGAAGCAGCCGATTGCCGATGTGCGCTGGCTCACTTTCAGACTGAAGAACGGGCAGTCGATCGGGCCCGAGCAGTTGAAGGATGGCTGGGTCACCGCCGCTGGAACCCGCCACTGCGGGGTTCGCCGCGAACGCCACGAGGGCCATGGCACCGTCTACGCGCTGTACGCGCCTGCCGATCTGGCATCACCGCGCACCGCTGAACTGCGCATGCGCGATTTCCTGATGCGTTCGGGCTACATCTTCACCATGGGCACGCTGGGCGGTTGATCGCGCGCGACATCACGGGCGTACGGTCAGTACCTGGCCGATGCTGCCGATCGGGCCGCTGGCATCGTGCAGTACGGTGCTGGTCAGGCCCAGGCCCTGGGCGCCGAACGACACCGAGGTGTCAAAGCCCAGCCACTCGCCCTGCGGCATGGCGAACAGATGCGCGGTCAGGTCCAGGTTGGGGAAGGCGATCTGCTTCGGGTCGGCACGCACGGCCATGCCGTTGGACAGATCAAACAGGGTCGCCGCGCGCGCCAGTGCACTGACCGGCTCGTCGGCCAGCAAGGGCTGCAACGCCCGCGCCCAGTACTGCGCGCGGCCCGGCCCATGATCGAGGCGGCGCACCTGCACGTTCTGGATGAACCCGCCCGGCCACACGCTGGCGGGATCCCAGGCGGGCATGGCCTCTGCGGCGGGCAGGGGCGCAATGGGGGTTCCGGCGATCACGCCGGTCTGGTTCAGACGCAGCAACCACGCGCGTGCACGCAGCGCGGGGCGGCCGTTGTGCAGCAGCGTGCCCTCCACCAGTTCGATGGTGCGGCCGCCGCGCAGGACGTCGACTGTTGCGTCCATCGCCTCGATCGGAATGGTGCCCAGGATGTCGTAGGACAGACGCCCGATCAGGAAGCCGTGCCCGCGTGCCGCAGCATCACGCTCAAGATGGTGCGCCAGCAGGCCGATGGCCGGCGCAATGTGCTGTTCGTTGATGTTCCAGGCGCCGCTGGTATGCGCAGTCGGCAGATAGCGGCTATCGCTCAGTCGTTCGAAAAAGGCCATCGCAGCAACAGAAAGGGAAATCCTCTCTATCGTAGCGCTGCACGCGCGCGCTGCAGAGGTGCAGGCGTCGCGTTCCCGCGCACCGACTGCAGGGCCTGCAGTACCTGCGCGTTGGTGAAGCCGCAATGGCCTTCGCCCACGGTGGGCAGCAACTGCAGCTGTGCAGCGGCCCCGGCGCGTGCCGCCAACTGTGGATACACCGCCTGCATGCGCGGCACGACGGTGGGATCGTCATTGTTGAACTGCAGTGCCACCGGCCGTTGCGGCGTACCGGTCAGGGCCAGCGGTCCGCGCACATAGCGCTGCGCGGCAGGCGCCGCATGCACCCGCGCTACCCCGGCATTGAACGCGGCATCATTGCCGAAACCGCTGTAGGTCACGCCGGCATTGCCCACGGGCATGCCGCCAGCGCGTTCGATCAGTTCGTGCAGCACCAGCGCGTGCAGGCTGATCGTGCCCGCCAGCGCGTCCGGCGCCACCTGCAGGCGCGTCGCCAGCAGCGCAGCCGCGTCGGCGTCGGTCTGCAGGGCCGTGGCGATGCCCTGGTACAACGCCGCCTGCGGCAGGGCGGCGGTTTCGGCGGCGAGCAATCCGCCGCGCGGCAGGTTGTTTCCCTTGCCGAAGAAGTAGTCGAAAGCGACCAGAGTGGTCAGCAAATCAGTCGCCAGCCGTTCGCCCGGCAGGTTGGCACCACACAGCGCGACGCCGCCGTCGTAGCCCTGCGGGGCGCGTTCCAGGGTGGCCAGCGTCACCGCACCGCCCATGGAAAAGCCCAGCAGCCAGCTACGCCGCAGCCCCGGCAGCTGCGCCAGCACGTGCTGACGCAGGCGCTCAGTGTCGGTGATTGCATCGGCGACGGCCCACCCCTGCGTGGAATAGGCGCTCTGGGCGACGGCAAAGCCAGCAGCGGTCAGGGCGGCGGTGGCGTCATTGGCTGCCATCGGCACCTGCCGCGGCGCTCCCTTGGGCTCGTAGCCGTGGGCGAGCATCACCAGTTCGCCATTCCAGGCGGCGGGCATGTCCAGTCGCCACGGCGCTCCCTGCAGCACGCCGTGCAGACTGCGCGCAGCGGACCCGGTTGCGCCGTCGGCGCAGGCCACACGCTGCATCGGGAAGTCGATGGCCTGGCGCGGATCGTCGCGGGCGATATCGATGCGGGCCAGCAGGTGCTGGTCATCCACCCGCCGGTAGTGGATGCGCTGTGGGAAATCGTTCGCCTTGTTCTCGAACACCGCGTTGTCCGCGTCCACCCGGGTCGCGCTGAAGTCGGTAGGGTCACGGCCGTTGGGCAGGGCGGTGAACACCAGGCGCCCATCGGCGTGCTGGCGCAGCTGCATGAATTCGAATCCCACCGTCTGCCCGTCGCGCAGGGTGCGGCTGCTGCCCAGCAGGGTGCCGCCGGCCAGACTCGACCACTGCTCGCCGGACCCACTGGGCGCGCCCTGCAGCTGCCAGCAGCCACTGAGCCATTGCAGGTGCGTGATCGGGGCCGGATCGGCGGCCGCTGCCGTGGTGGCAGCCAGCAGCAACGGCAGGCTGGCCAGCAGAGTCCGGATCGACATGGGCGCTTCCCTGCGTGATGAGGTGGAGCCTGTATAGCCCCGCGCCGAAGCAGGAGCCAGTGCCCTGCGCGCGCCGGCCGATTCCGATACGATTTGTCGTATAGATTGTTGTCCTGCTTGATCCGGAGTCTGTCCATGGTCGACCGCCTTGCCATCCTGCTCGACCGTTTTGCGGTCACCGCGTCGGTCTTCCACGCCGGTGCGCTGTGTGGCATCAACAGCCTGCAGGGCGAGGACGAGGTCGGTCAGTTGCATCTGGTCCGGCGTGGACCGCTGCAGGTCAGCCACGGCCAGCAGACGCTGCAGATCGACGAGCCCAGCCTGCTGCTGTACCCGCGGCCGATGCCGCACCGCTTCCACACCGATCCCCAGCACGGCGCGGACATGGCCTGCGCCAACCTGTCGTTCGAGGGCGGCCGCTTGAACCCCATCAGCGCCGCATTGCCGGATGTCCTGTGCATGCCCCTGGCCGAGCTGCACGGCGGCGGCACCGCGCTGGAACTGCTGTTCGAGGAAGCCTTCGAGCAGCGGTGCGGTCGCGCGGCGATGGTCAACCGCTTGTTCGAAGTGGTGATGATCCAGGTGCTGCGCCAGTTGATGGAGAGTGGCGACATGCGCGGCGGCCTGTTCGCCGGGCTGGGCCACCCGCGGCTGCGGCTGGCCCTGGTGGCGATGCATGAGGCGCCCGCCCAGGCCTGGACGCTGGAAACCCTGGCCGACGTGGCCGGCATGTCGCGCAGCGTGTTCGCCGCCAGTTTCCGCCAGGCGATGGGCACCACGCCCGGGCACTACCTGCAGGGCTGGCGGGTGGGCCTGGCCCAGCAGGCCCTGCGCCAGGGGCGGCCATTGAAGATCATTGCCGACGAAGTCGGCTACGGCAGCGAGGCCGCGCTGTCACGCGCCTTCAAGGCGCACACCGGGCAGTCGCCACGGCAGTGGCGCGGGCAGGCGCGGGCGGCCTAGGCCTCAGCCCAGCACCATGCGGCACAGCTTCATGCCGGCAAACAGCCCGGCCACGCCCAGCGCTATCGAGCCGCCGGCGTACAGGGCGGCCAGACCGTGCTGCCCGCGCTGCAGCAGCAGGCCGATTTCCAGCGCATAGGTCGAAAACGTCGTGTAGCCGCCCAGCACGCCGGTGGCCAGCAGCAGCCTGAGCTGCGGCGAGGCCCCCTGGCGCAGGGCGAAGGCTTCCACCACCACGCCCATCAGCAGCGCGCCGCTCAGGTTCACCAGGAAGGTGGACCAGGGCCATCCGCTGCTGCCCGCCACACGCGCGCCCAGAAGGTTGCAGGCATGGCGCAGGCAGGCGCCGGCGCCGCCACCCAGGAACACCAGGAAATAGTTGTTCAATGTCTGCATGATCGGCGCATGCTACCAGCGCCGATGACGTCAGGGCAGCGAGGTCATCACCACCCGCGCCACCTTCGTGCGGTGCAGGCCTTCCATCAGCAGGTCGTGCGCCATCAGTTCCAGTGCGGCGCGGCGGCGGTAGTCAACGGTCAGGCCGCGCTGCTCCAGCAGGCGCGCCACGATTTCGCAGGCCGTCTGCCAGACATCCAGATAGGCCTCGCTGGGCATGTACATGTACGCCGAGCCGTGCTCGCCCACGCCGCGCCCTTCCGGGCCCAGCAGCAGCTCGCGGGGGTCCAGCTTCACCGCATCGGCGATGCGGAACAGCTGCTCGGCTTTCACATGGCCGGGTTTGACGTGGTCGTTGAGCCAGTTGCTGATCGTGGCCGTGGTGGTATCTGCGGCGCGGGCCAGATCGGCCGGGCGGGGGTGCCCGGCATCCTTCATGGCGGCGGCGAGTCGTTGTCCGAGAGTGTTCATCTATGCAAGCCAGCTTAACGCGTGGTTGCAGAAGAATCCTTGGCGCACCATCGGGCCGATTGATGAAATGGAGCAGCACATGCCCGACTTCTGGAACAAGCGACAGGTACGGCTACGCCTGGGGTTCCGCACCGACGCGGAACTGGCCAGATTCTTTGGTGTCAGCCGTTCTGCGGTGTCCCAATGGCCACGGGACTACCCGATTCCGCCCCTGCGGCGGTACATCCTGCAGCAGCGCTATCCGAATCTGTTCCCGGCAAATCGGTGCCCTGAGGGCGAAACGGTCTGATTAACGACACCGGATGTCGGATATGCCCAGGTACGCAGAAAATGCTAAGTACGCTTAACAAAATAGGAAATTTCAATCGGGGGCGGGTGTTCGATGGGCGGGACGCCTGGGTGCCGCGCGCATATGTCGCCACTGGCCCAAACCCGATCGCAGGGCGCAAGCATGAACGATTAATAATTTCAATCGAAAAACGTGCAGCCTGTAATTGACCTGTCGTGAAAATTGTGACTAATTGGCATCAACCGGTTGTGAAGGCCGGGAGTGGCAGCAGCAGGGTTGTGAGTGGTCGTCCGTCACTGATGCAGAACAAGTCCAACGGAGGTCGTATGGAATACGGCATGCATGGCTTGGCTGAACGGGTACGCCGCGAACTGGAAGCCAGCTACCACAGACACGGCTGCGGCCCCGCGTTCTGGGATACCTACCAGCAGGTGCTGAACCGGCTGGTTCCGCAGGGTAATACCCGCACCGAAGTCACCAACGAAATGGCGCTGATCATCGAGCAGCTCGGCATCGTCCGCCGGGCACAGCTGGTCCCGCCGGACGCGGATCGTACGCGCTGATTCACAGCAGTCGCCAGGCACCGCACCCCAGCAGTACCACCAGCATCGCCAGCAGCCCGAGGGTGCGCGGTCGCCACCAGCGTCGTGGCTGGTCGGCCATGGCCTGTGGGCTGCAGTAGCGCACCAGGGGCGTGCCGAAACCGGCCTGCCGCTGCTGCTCAGCGCAGGCGTCCACGCAGGCGCCGCAGGCCAGGCAGTCGGCTTGGGGGCCGTGGCGGATATCCAGGTGCATGGGGCAGGCGCGCACACACGCGGCGCAGTCCACGCAATCGCCCAGGCGATCGGCCGGGAAGCGTGGCAGCGGTCCGGCCAGCAGCGGGTGCGCGGCGCGGAACACGTAGTCCTGTGCCGTGGTGGGGTCCAGCAGGCCGCGACCGCGGTCCCTCACGCCCCCCAGGCCGGGCGGGCGCGGGCCGCGGGGTTCACCGCGCGGCGCGTCGTACAGCATGCGCGGGGTATGGGGATCGGTCAGCAGTGGCTGCAGCCGTGCAAAGGGGCAGAGCGAGCGGCAGACCTGCTCGCGCAGGGAGCCTGCATTGCCCCAGGTGGCGGCGGCATAGAACAGCACCCAGAAGGTCTCCCAGCCGCTCCAGCCTGCGTGCGGTGCCGCGGCCAGCAGCGCGCGGATCGGGCTGAACAGACCGACGAAGGTCAGCCCGGTCCACAGTGACAGCAGCAGCCACGCGGCCTGCGTGGCGGGACGGACGGCCGAGGCGGGCAGGACACGCGCCAGCATGCGGGCCAGCCCGTCGAAGGCCGCTGTCCACAGCGTCTGCGGGCAGGCGTAGCCACACCAGATGCGCCCGGCCAGGTGGGTGAGCAGCGCCAGGGCAACGGCCGCCACGGCCAGCAGCCCCAGCAGTACGCCCACGTCATCGGGCCACAGGGTCCAGCCGAACAGATCGAAGCGGCGCGCCGCCAGGTCCAGCAGCAGCGCCTGCCGGCCGTTCCACTGCAGCCATGGCAGTGCGTAGAACAGCGCCAGCAGGCCTGCGCGCAACGGGCCGCGCCAGCGCCAGCGGGGAGGGAAGCCAGGCATGCTCATCCCAGCGGCAGCTCGTCGTCGTCCTCGCTCATCGGGCGCAGCAGGTAGCCGGTCACGGCGCTGGACAGGGCGGTGACCGACCAGAACATGAAGAAACCGACGCTGTAGCCGAGCTCGCGGCTGATGGCGGTGCCGGGGAAGCTGATGGCCTGCAGGCGTAGCGGATCAACGAAGGCGAAGAAGATCACGCTGGCCAGGCCGGCGGCGACGAAGCTGGGCCACAGGATCGCGCCCCAGTGCTGGATCAACCGCTGGCGGCGGCTGGAATGCGGTGTGTTCATGTGGGTGCGGGCTCGGAGTGGTGGGCGGCGCGTATACTTCGCCCTGGCGGGCGCGGCATGCGCGGGGCATGGTTCCTGCAAGCGCGTCAGCCTATGCGCGGTGCCTCGCGCCGACATTGATCTGGATCAACGGTGGCGGTGCCGATGCGCGCCACACTGCTGTCACGCTGCTGGTGCCCCTGCATGAACGCAACTTCCCCACCTGAAATTCCCGTCGCGTCGCTGGATCTGTGCAGCGAGGCGGAGGTGACCCGGCTGGTCCACGATTTCTACGCGCGGGTGCGGCAGGAAGCGCGGCTGGGGCCGGTGTTCGGTGGTCACGTGCACGACTGGCCCGAGCATCTGCAGCAACTGGTCGATTTCTGGTCGGCCATGCTGCGCGGCACCCGCCGCTTCAAGGGCTCCCCCATGTCCAAGCACATGGCCATCGCCCTGGACAAGGACCTGTTTGACCGCTGGCTGGTGCTGTTCCGGCAGACCACGGCCGAGTGCAACAACCCTCCCATGCAGGCGCTGGCCGACGATGTGGCCGCCCGCATTGCCGACACCTTCTGGCGCCGCTATCAGATGCTGCGCTGGCCCCAGGTCGGCCTGCCCGTGCTGGGTGTTCCCGCCCGCGATTGATCTGGGTCAAGGCGGGCGGTCCGGCGCGGCGCGATGCTGGCGCCATGGATACGTTCTCTCCCGCCGCCGGTGGCCTGGCCTGGACCTTCGACCCTGAACTGCTGCGCCGGCATGACCGGCCCGGGCCGCGCTATACCTCGTACCCGACCGCGCCGCATTTCCACGACGGCTTTGATGCCTCTGCACTGCGCCAGGCCATCGCCGACAGCAATCCGCTGGCGCGCGCGCTGTCGCTGTACGTGCACGTGCCGTACTGCAGCAGCCCGTGCTTCTACTGCGGCTGCAACCGCGTGATCACCCGTGACCGCAGCCGCGGCCACAGTTACGTGGCGCGTGTGCTGGCCGAAGCCGATCTGCTGGCGCCGCAGTTTGCCGATGGTCGCGAGGTCATCCAGCTGCACCTGGGCGGCGGCACGCCGAACTTCCTCGATGCCGAGGCGATGACCACGCTGGTGGAAGGGCTGCGCCGCCGCTTCGACTTCAGCGGTTCGGCGCAGCGTGATTTCTCCATCGAACTCGATCCACGCTTCATCGACGTGGGCGACGTTGCGCTGCTGGCGCGGCTGGGCTTCAACCGGGCCAGTCTGGGCGTGCAGGATTTCGACCCGCAGGTGCAGCAGTCGATCAACCGCGTGCAGGGCGTGCGGCAGACCCTGGACATCCTGCGTGCCTGCCGTGACAGCGGCATGCGGTCGGTGAACGTGGACCTGATCTATGGCCTGCCCGGGCAGACGCTGGAAGGCTTCGGGCGCACGCTGGAACTGGTGCTGGCGCTGCGCCCTGATCGGCTGGCCGTGTATGGCTATGCCCATCTGCCGCACCTGTTCCGCGCGCAGCGGCAGATCGACCAAACCCGCCTGCCGTCGCCGGAAGACAAGCTGGCCCTGCTGGGCCTGGCCGTCGAGCGGCTGTCCGCTGCGGGCTACCAGTACATCGGCATGGACCATTTCGCCCTGCCCGAAGAAGACCTGTCGCGCGCCCAGCGCGCCGGACAGCTGCATCGTAATTTCATGGGCTACACCACCCATGCCGATACCGATCTGCTGGGCCTGGGGGTGAGTGCGATCAGTCACGTGGGCGCCACTTACAGCCAGAACCCGCGCGATCTGCCCGCCTGGGAGGCGGCCGTGGACCAGGGCCAGCTGCCGGTCTGGCGCGGCGTAGCGCTGACCGCCGATGACCAGCTGCGCGCGGAACTGATCCAGCAGCTGATGTGCCAGGGGGAAGTGGACGGCGCCGCGCTCGGCCAGCGCCACGGCGTGGATTTCGATCGCTATTTCGCCGACGACCTGCAGGCCGTGCAGCGTCTGCAGGCGGATGGTCTGGCCGAATACCGCGACGGCGTTGTGCGCGCCAGCGAGCCGGGCAGGCCGCTGCTGCGGCTGCTGGCAATGTGCTTCGATCCCTACCTGCGCGCGCAGCAGCAGCCGCGCTATTCGCAGGCGATCTGAACCGCCGGCCTACTCGGCGCGCAGCGGGCCGTACTCGCGGGCAACATTGGCCGGGCCGCCCGCGCTGCGCCAGATGACCGGCCAGTCGCCGGCCTCGCCGCCCACGCAGCTGCGCTGCAGTTGCAGGGTCTCGATCTGGAAGGCCTGTCCATCCCAGCGCCAGCTGGCCGCATGGCCGCAATCGGCGGCGCCACGGAACAAGGTGGTTTCGGCCAGGCGGCCATGGCGGGCATCGAAGCGCGGCCAGCCCAGTCGGGACAGCACGAAGCTGCGTTCGTCCTCGCTGACCGCCGGCGCGTCCGTAACCTCCATGACCAGCTGCCGTGCCTGCGGCCACTGGCCGTTGCTCACCACGAAGGCCACCGCGTTGGCGTTGTACATGCCGGCCTGGCAGCCGATGAACAGCAGGTCATGGGTGGCATCGATCGCCCAGCCGCCGTCCTGCGCACGGACCAGACTGTCATCGTCCAGTTCGCAGTGCAGCTCGGCCAGGGCGTCGGCGCGCGCGCTGCGCAGCTGGGCAATCCATTGCGCGCGCAGGTCGGGATCCAGCACCCGTAGGCTGGGCGTGGGCGTCGGCAGTACGGGCAGGGGGCCGCGGGCAAAGGCCTGCGCCCGCGCTGTGCCGGGCAGTAGCGCATCGGCCGTTCCGCTGCGCCCCTGCGCCTGGTCGAAGGCCTGCAGCAGTTCATCCACGCCGGACAGGGACAGCGCATCGGTGGCCTCGTTGCCGTAGATCAGCACGCGGCCGCCCAGCAGGCTCTGCAGGCGCTCACGCACGGCGGCCATGCCGGTCCAGTGCTGCGGCCCGGCGGCTGCAACCTGGCCGGCGTGGGTGAAGGCGGGTGTCTCGCCGTCCACCTGCCAATGAGGTGCGGAATCGCCGGGCGCGAACAGCTCAAGCGTCGGCGCGCTGCCCACCCCGGCGGCGCGGCGGATCTGCAGGTGGCCGGCGTAGCCCTCTGCGCGTGCCACGGCGATGCAGTCGTTGCGGTTGTCGCAGGTCAGTTGCCAGTCGCCCAGTTCGCTGTACACCGGGGTGGCGGCGTGGGCCGCAGGTGCAAGGGCCAGCAACAGCAGCAGGCACATCCTGTGCATGGGCATCATTTCTTCAATCGGGGCGGAGCCGGAATCATAGTCCCTGGCAGTTGCTGACGGGCGCACACCATCGCACCTTGCAGGGAAAAGGGTGGGAAGATGCGCTGGGTGCACCGTTCCTTGACGACACGGAGGTCTGAACCATGAAGATGCGCATGCTCACCCTGTTGTCGGCGGGGGTGTTCCTTCACCTGATGCCCGTGCAGGGGCATGCAGCGGGCAGGGATCCTTCTCTTCCGAACGCCTCGCAACCGGCCTCCCGCGAGGACCAGGGCGCGCTGTGGAAAACGGTTGAAGCGTTGTCATTTGCCACCGTGGCAGGGGCGGACAGTGTCACCCGCGCCGTTGCACGGCATCAGGAGCATCTGCCGGGTGCCGGTGCATCCGAGCTGGCCATCGGTGCCGGACTGAGGGGCACGAATGTCGACGTGCAGCTGGACCCGGCGGGAACGCTGGAGGCGGTGTCGTTCGACCTGCGCGGCGGCTGTATCTCGACGCGAACGCTGCTGTCGCAGTATCCCGGTCTGCTCGTGCTTCACGTTCCGCTGGACCCGCGGGCCAATCCGGTCCTCGGCACCACGATCGCAGGTGCCCTGGTCAGATTCAGAATGGCCACGGAGTCAGGGCCGTGCGTGATCGGCGTGACGGTGCAGACGGTTGAAATGGCCAAGGCGCAGCATTGGCTGAACTGAGGCAATGCGTGGCGCGCGCGGCGCTTCCACGTCCTGCAATGGTGCCCGGAGCCGGAATCGAACCGGCATGGGGTTGCCCCCGGCGGATTTTAAGCCAGAGCATGGCATCCGCACCGGGCTAACGATGGGCTTGGATGAGGCTTGCTGTAGCAGGTTTTCCCCCAGGCCAATGCCTTCGATCATATCCCGGTGCGCGATGCAAACCGCTCCGGTTCCCTTCCGCCTGGCTCCTAGCCGGCCCCTGGAATCGGGGCCTATCAGGAGCACCTCATGGCGAAAATCAAACTCACCAAGTCCGTCGTTGACACGGCGCAGGCACAAACTTGCGACGTGGAACTCCGGGATACGCTCGTTCCGGGCTTCTTGTGCAAGGTTACACCAACCGGGCGCAAGGTCTTTATGGTTCAGTACCGCACGAACTCCGGCGTGCGGCGCAAGCCCGCCCTCGGCCAGTTCGGCGAGCTGACGGTCGAACAGGCCCGGTCGCTGGCCCAAGACTGGCTGGCCGAAGTCCGGCGCGGCGGCGACCCCGGACTCGACAAGGCCGAGGCCCGCAAGGCGCCGACGGTCAAGGAGCTGTGCGGCCGGTTCATGGACGACCACTCCAAGCCGCACAACAAGCCCAGCACGCAGGCCGGCTACCAGTACCAGATCGACAGCTTCGTCATCCCCGGCTTCGGCAGCAAGAAGGTTCACGAGGTCACGCGCCACGACATCACCGCGCTGATGAAGCGCATGGAGAAGTCGCCCACCCAGGCGAACCGCGTGCTGTCGCTCGTCCGCAAGATGTTCAACCTGGCCGAACTGTGGGGCTACCGGCCCGATGGCTCCAATCCCTGCCGCCATGTGCCCAAGTACCCGGAAAAGGGTTCGACCCGGCTCATTACCGACGACCAGATGACCAAGCTGTTCGCCTATCTGGAGAAGGCCGAGGCCGAGGGCTTGGAACATCCCATCCACCTGCTGGCCGTCCGGCTGCAATTCGAGTTCGCGGCGCGCATGTCGGAAATCCTGCTGTTGCAATGGGATTGGCTCGACCTCCCCAACGGCCGGGTGGTCTGGCCGGACAGCAAGACCGGCGATATGTCCAAGCCCCTGAGCGCGGAGGCTCGCCGCCTGTTGGAGAGTGCCCCCCACTATGGCGATTCGCCCTATGTTTGCCCCGCAATCCTCGATCACAAGAAGCCGCTAAGCCCCCACTCCTACTATCAGGCGTGGCGGCGCATCCTTGACCGTGCCGGTGTGCCGAAGGTGGGCACCCACGGCATCCGCCATCGCTCGGCGACGGACATTGCCAATTCGGGCGTGCCGCTCAAGGTCGGCATGGCGCTGACAGCGCACAAGACCGTGGCGATGTTCATGCGCTATGTCCACACCGAGGACGATCCTGTGCGCCAGGCGGCCGAGCTGGTGGCGACCCGGCGCCAGACCATCACGAAGGCGCGGCAACGCCAGCCCCAGGAGGCCACGGCATGAGCGCCCGGACGCCGAAAGCAGTAAAAGGCGCTGCCGTGCCTGCCGGCTACGCCGGCATCCACGGCGGCATCGTGGAACTGCTCGATGCCGCCCGCCAGGCGGCGGCGCGCAGCGTCAATGCGCTGATGACGGCCAGCTATTGGGAGATTGGCCGCCGCATCGTGGAGGCCGAGCAAAAGGGCAAGCGGCGCGCAGGGTACGGCGAACAGTTGATTGCCCGGCTGTCCGCCGACCTGACCGCGCGCTTCGGGCGCGGGTTCAGCCCGGACAACCTGGAGAACATGCGGCGGTTCTTCGCCGCCTATCCCCGGCCGGTGATTTCCGAGGCGCTGTCTCGGAAATCGGGGGACGGGCTGCCCGCCGAGAAATCCGAGACAGTGTCTCGGAAATTGGCCTTGGGCGAGCTGGCGCAGGTGTTCACGCTGCCGTGGTCGGCCTACGTGCGGCTGCTGTCGGTCAAGGACGAGCACGCCCGCCGGTTCTACGAGGCCGAGGCGCTGCGCGGCGGCTGGAGCGTGCGCCAGCTTGACCGGCAGATCGGCAGCCAGTTCTACGAGCGCACCGCCTTGTCGAAGGACAAGGCTGCGATGCTGGTCAAGGGCGCGGCGCCGAAGCCGGAGGATGCCGTCAGGCCGGATGATGCGATCAAAGACCCGTATGTGCTGGAGTTCCTGAATCTCAAGGACGAGTATTCGGAATCCGATCTGGAAGTAGCCCTGATCCAGCGGCTGGAGGATTTTCTGCTGGAGCTGGGCGAAGGGTTCACCTTCGTCGGTCGGCAGCGGCGCTTGCGCATCGACCAGACGTGGTATCGGGTGGATCTGCTGTTCTTCCACCGGCGGCTGCGCTGCCTGGTCATCATCGACTTGAAGCTGGGCAGCCTGACCCATGCGGACGTGGGCCAGATGCACATGTATTGCAACTACGCCAAGGAGCATTGGGCCTATCCCGATGAAAACCCGCCCGTGGGGTTGATCCTCTGCGCCGACAAGGGCCACGCGCTGGCACGGTATGCCTTGGAAGGCTTGCCGACGAAAGTGATGGCGGCGAACTACCGCACCGTGCTGCCGGATGCCGAGCTGTTGCAGAAGGAGCTGGAAACCACGCGGCGCCTGCTGGAGTCGCGTGTGGCGAAGCAGCCCAGGAAGCTGCCGCAATAGCTGGGCGTCCCGGCGTGCCGCCGTCGGGTTCGCGGGCTGCGCCCCGCGCTTCGTGCCGAATCGCGGCCATTCGGCTTTGACCCCTGACGCCTCCGGCCCTCTCGGGCCTGCGCGCTCCGCTTGCCCCAAAAGCCGACATGCGTGCAGTGGGCGGGTGTGGGCGGTCTTGCTGTTCCCTTCACCGTATCACGGCGTTCTCGCCGTCAAGGGCGGCGCGCGCCATGCGCGCTTGCGTCCTGGCGGCCGTCGTTGACCCCTGACTGCTTGCGCTGCGCCGTGCTGGCGCCGGTTCCGGGCAATTCCGCCCGAGCAACCGGAGCACGATCATGTCGCAACTTTCCCTCTCTCTCGATACTCCGCTGATGGTGCGCGATGGCCGTGGGCGCTATCGGCCGGCGGACGCCGACCAGATTCTGGAAGCCGCGCGCCAGGTCATCGAACAGAAGATGCAGCGCGGCGAGGCGTTCACTTCGCCTGTGGCGGTGAAGGACTACCTGCGCGCCAAGCTGGCCGGCTTCGAGCACGAAGTCTTCGCGGTGTTGTTCCTCGACACGCGCCATCGGCTGATCGACTACGTGGAGATGTTTCACGGCACGATCGACGCCGCCGAGGTGCATCCGCGCGAGGTGGTGAAGCAGGCGCTGCGGCTCAATGCGGCGGCGGTCATCGTTTCGCACAACCATCCGAGCGGGAACCCCGAGCCGAGCGCGGCCGACAAGGCGATGACCTCGCAGCTTCGGCAGGCGCTCGCGCTGGTGGACGTTCGCACGTTGGATCACATCATCGTCGCCGGGAGCCGTACCACGTCATTCGCCGAATGCGGCCTGCTTTGACCTTGGGGGGGCTTCGGCCCCCTTTTTGCTGCGCCCGGCGGCGCAACTCCGGCGGGCCTGCGAGTGCTGCGCACTTGCTGAAAACCGGGGTGCGTGGAGGTGTGAGGGAGGCGGTCTTGCTGTTCCCTTCATCGTGCCACGGCGTTCTCGCCGTCAAGGGCTGCGCGCCGATGGCGCTTGCGTCCTGGCGGCCGTCGTTGACCCCTGACTGCTTGCGCTGCGCCGTGCCCCGGAAGGGTCGGGCAATTCCGCCCGGCATCCTTTCAGGAGTTCACCATGAACAACGCACTCATCACTGACGAGCAGCGCATCGTGCTGCTGGCCAACGGCCGCGAATCCTTGGAGAACCCGGACTTCGATCCGGCCCCCGTGGTCAAGCTGTTCACGCCGGACGCCGGCGCAACCTGGCTGCTGACCGAGATTGATCCCGATGACCACGACCACGCCTTTGGTCTTTGCGACCTGGGCCTGGGGGCGCCGGAAATCGGCTGGGTCAGCCTGGGCGAACTGACGACGGTGCGCGGGCGGCTGGGCTTGCCGATCGAGCGCGACCTGTCTTTCCGCGCCGAGAAGCGGTTGAGCGTCTATGCGCGCGATGCGCGGCTGGCCGGTCGGATCGCTGTCTGACCTGGCCTTGGGAGCGCCGCAAGGCGCTCCTTGTGCTTTCTCGACCATCGAAGGAGATCAATGCCATGAGCAGCCATCACGACTACATCATCGAAATCACCGCGCAGCACGATGCGCTCAAACCGTTCTCGCCGGAGAACGGCCAGCCCTTGCGCTTCAAGATCGGCGACGCGGTGATCTACACCAACGAGTACGGCGCACAGTTCCGCCGCCGCGTCACCGGGTTCTACCAGCCCACCGGGCTGTCGGGTCTGTACGCGCGCGGTGCGCGCTACCTGCTGGACTCGTCATCGCCGTGGATGCCGGTATCGGAATCCAGCCTGCGCCCTGACGACTCGGCGTGATGCCTACACGCCCCTTGCGGGGCGCTGCGCGCTTCGCTTGCCTCCAGGGGAAAGCCCTGCGGGCTATCCCCGCCGCGCGGTGCTTGGCGCCCCTCAAAGACCGCCGAACCGGCTGCGCCGGATCGGCCAGACCACAGCAGTCGCTGTCGAACCTATTTCCCGATGACTGGCGCATGAGCTTGTGCATCGAGCATTGAATGCTGTGCGTCCCCGGCCAAGAAACATGGCCGGTCGCGCTGTCGTGCGCGTTGCGCATCGAGCCGCCTGCAGCGTCTCGCCCCTTTGGGCTTCCATCGTTCCCTCGCTCCGCTCGGCTGACGTCTCCGGCCCGGCTTCCAGCTTCGGGCCTGCGCGCTTCGCTTGCCGTGCGGTCGGCGTGTGGGATGGCCGTTGCCTTGTCCAGCCGTCTCCCCTGACTTCATCACCTTCACCGCGACTGTAGCCCGCGCCCGTGTGCCGTCAAGGCGCGCAGGGCCGTGTCCTCGCTTCGCTGCGGGCCGCACCAACCCTGCGCTTGCCTCCTTGACGGCACCCGTTCGCGCGCTCCTGACCGTCGCGGGCGATGAACTCAGGAAAGACGGTGGCAACAGGGCCAACCGGGTTCCTCGTGCCGACCGCACCAAACAGCCGAAAGGCTGGGCTCCGAATCTAGGAATCCGGTGTGCGGTGTGAACAGCAAACCCTTCTTTGTCAGGAGAAAGACCATGCAACTCGCATCCCGCTTCGCTTCCCGTTCCCCGGTGCTGCGTTCGGAACGTCCCTTGTCCGATGACCAAATCCGGGCCGTGGCCCCGTCCATCTACGCGGAAGCCCCGCACGAAAGCCGCTCCGAGCGGTATAGCTACATCCCCACCGCCACCGTGCTGCAAGAACTGCGCGGGGAAGGCTTCGAGCCTTTCATGGTGACGCAAACCCGCGTGCGTCACGACGACCGCCGCGACTACACCAAGCACATGATCCGGCTGCGCCACGCTAGCCAGATCAACGGCCGCGAGGCCAACGAAATCATCCTGCTGAACTCCCATGACGGCACCAGCAGCTATCAGATGCTGGCCGGGATGTTCCGCTTCGTGTGCAGCAATGGCCTTGTCTGCGGCGACACCGTGGCCGACGTGCGCGTGCCTCACAAGGGCGACGTGGCGGCGCATGTGATCGAAGGCGCTTACGAAGTCCTGCACGGCTTCGACCGGGCGCAGGAATCGCGCGATGCCATGCGCGCAATCACGCTGGACGCCGGGGAATCGGAAGTGTTCGCCCGCGCTGCGCTGGCGTTGAAGTACGACGAGGACAAGCCCGCGCCCATCACGGAATCGCAAATCCTGATGCCGCGCCGCCATGACGACGACCGCCGCGACCTGTGGAGCGTGTTCAACCGCACGCAGGAGAACTTGACCAAAGGCGGCCTGTCCGCCCGCGCCGCGAATGGCCGCCGCCAAACCACCCGGCCCGTGCAGGGCATCGACCAAAGCGTGCGCCTGAATCGCGCCCTGTGGCTGCTGGCCGATGGCCTGCGCCAGTTGAAAGCCTGAATCCCCACGCGGCAGGGGCAGGCAGCAGCCCTTGCCGCTTCTCTCGCTGCTGCATCCCTGAACCGATAGGAGTTATCACCATGAACGCCGTACTCAAAACCGAAGCCGTCGCCATCGAAGCCGCCGCACCGCTGGAAGTGGCCGACCCGACCAAGAACCTGATCTTGGTTCCCCTCTCGCAGTTGCTCCCGCGCCGTTCCAAGCGCAACGTGCGGACGACCCCGCGCCAGTCCATCCCCGAACTGGCCGCGAGCATTGCCCGCATCGGCCTGCTGCAAAACCTGATCGTCATCCTTTCCGCCGATGGCGAGGCTTACGAGGTGGTGGCAGGCGACCGCCGCCTGACCGCCTTGAAGCTGCTGGCGAAGAAGAAGCGCATCCCCGCCGACTACGAAGTGCCGTGCCTGCTGGTGGCCGATGCGTCCGCCCGCACCGTCAGCCTTGCGGAGAACGTGCAGCGCGAGAACATGCACCCCGCCGACCAGTTCGCAGCCTTCGCCGCACTGGTCAAGGAAGGCCGGCCCGTCGAAGACATTGCCGCCGACTTCGGCGTGTCCCCGCTGGTGGTGCAGCGCCGCTTGAAGCTGGCGAATGTCTCGCCGCGCCTGATGGCCGACTACCGGGCCGGTGGCGTGACGCTGGAACAGTTGATGGCCTTGACCATCACCGACGACCACGCCGCGCAGGAGGCCGCGTTCTATGGTGCGCCGGAATGGCAGCGCAGCCCGTCCAAGCTGCGCGAGCGCCTGACCGAGCGCGAAATCGACGCCACGCACGCGCTGGTGCGCTTCGTCGGGCTGGACACCTACCGGCAGGCAGGCGGCGGCATCCGCCGCGACCTGTTCGCAGAAGGCGATGCCGGAACCTACCTCACCGATACCGCAGTGCTGGAAACGCTGGTGCGCGACAAGCTGGCAACGCTGGCCGAGGACGTGCGTGCCGAGGGCTGGGCATGGGTGGAGGCCGTGCCGCATCTGGCCTACGAGGAACGGCAGGCGTTCCAGAACGCCCCGCGCCATCGCCGCGAGCCGACCACCCGCGAGGCCCGCCGCATCGCCTCGCTGGAAACCCGCCTCGAAAAGATCGACGCCGAACTGGAAGACGCCTGCGACGCCGAGGACGAAGCCAAGGCCGAGAAGCTGGAACAGCGGCGCGATCAGGTAGTCGGGGAACTGCAAGACGCGGAGGACGCCTTACAAGGCTATGCCCCCGAGGTGCGCGAGGTGGCCGGTGCGATCGTCACCATTGACCGCAACGGCGAGGCCGTCATTCATCGCGGCCTGCTGCGCGAAGCCGAGGCCAAGGCGCTGCGCACGCTGGAAAAGCTGCGGCGCGGTTTCGGCAACACCGAAGGCGAAGCCGCCAACGACGAGCACGAGGACGACGACGCACCCAAAGCCGCGAGCCTGTCCGACCGGCTGGCGCAGCGGTTGAGCGCCCACCGCACGGCGGCGCTGCAAATCGAAGTCGCCCGGCATCCGCATGTTGCGCTGGCCGCGCTGGTGCATGGCATGGTGCAGACCGTCTTGCAGGAAAGCCACTACGGCCACGACCTGCCGCTGGGCGTGCGCCTCACGGCGCAAGACCGACTGGAAGGCATGGCCCCGGACTGGCCGGAATCGCCTGCCGCCGTGGCGCTGCGCGAACTGCAACAGGTAGCCGGTGAAGCCTTGCCGGAGGACGGCGCCGAACTGTTCGCCGCGCTGCTGGCGAAGCCGCAAGACGAGCTGGTGCGGCTGCTGGCCGTGTGCGTGGCTTCCACGGTGGACGTGGTGACGCCTCGCGCCACGGCGCACCGGCCCGGCGAGGAACTGGCGCAAGCCGTGGGCCTCGACATGGCCGCATGGTGGAAGCCGACCGCAGAAGGCTACTTCAAGCACGTTTCCAAGGCTGTGATTCTGGATGCCGTGGGCGCGTTTGCACCGGAATCCGTCACCCGGCTGGCGAAACTCAAGAAGGCCGACATTGCCAGCGAAGCCGAGCGGCTGGCCGATGGTACGGGCTGGATGCCCGCCATCTTCACGGCCGCAGGCCCGCAGGATGCCGCGCAGGAGGCAAACCCGGAGCAGGACGCCCCGGAGGATGCCGAAGCAATGGCGGATGAACCCGCCGAGGCGCTGGCCGCTTGACCCGCGCCGAAGGCAAGCGCCCCGGCCTCGACCGGGGCGCTTCGCTGCAAGGAGAAGCCCCCATGACCCGCACCACCACCAGCCGCCCGCGCATGGCGGCGATCTACGCCCCCGGCACGGTACGCGCCCGCCGCTGGCACGGCGAAGGCGACGTGCGCGGCTACCGCCCGCCCTCGGGCTGGTCGGCTCGCGCCGACCTCACCGACATTCATCCCATCACGGGCCGCGTCTTGCCGCGTGCCCTGTGGTGGCTCATCGAGACGAAGGAATAACCGCGATCAGCACCGCGCCCAGGCCGTTCCGTCCTGGGCGCGGTGGACGCAAAATCCGGGCGCGGCAGTGGCCGCGCCCGGTGTTCAAGGCCAACAGCCGAATCAGAACGCCGCCGCCATCACGGCAGTTCAGGCGGCGGCGTTGACGTGACCGGGCTTCCCGCCCGGCAATAGCAGGCCCGCATGGGACTGCAAGCCGAAGCGCCCGCAGTGCGCAGGAATCACCAGCAGTTTTCGGCTTGCCGAGTGCATAGCCCGCAGCGTAGGCCGCGCCCATTTCATCAGAGGCATGTCCGCGTTTCCTGTTTGGAAATCTGGAACGGCCTGGGCGTGTCGGCGCACAGCGCCGCCGGGCTTTCGGGCTGCGCCCCGTGCCGACTTCGCTGTCACGGCCATTCGGCTTCAATCCCTCACGCCTTCGCGCCTGCGGCGCTGCGCGCTGCGCTTGCCTCCAGGGGAAAGCCCCGCGGGCTATCCCCGCCGCGCGATGCTTGGCGCCCCTCGATGCAGCCGAACCGGCTGCGCCGGATCGGCCCGGCCAGCGCCCCGCCGCAATGGACGGGGCGCTGGCGAACACGCTGGCGCTCGCTGCGGCAGGTTGTGCAGGTGCGTGCCGTCCTCAACGCTGGCGGTTCCTGCCCATCACGTCACGAAGGACAGTTCACGGACAACCCGCCCGGCATCGCTATGGAGCTTCCACGCCACGCCTCAAGACCGGCGCCGCAAGGTGCGGCGGGGACGTTCTCACTTGTCGTCGGATGGTTGACCTGGCCCGCGTCAGCGGGCGAGCCGGAGAAGCCTTCGGGCGGGGATGCCGAGTCGGCCCCATCTCCTTTCGGAGCGGTTCGGCCCAAGGCGTCCTTGTCTCGTTGTGAATCCTGGCGGTGGCACGGCTGCGCCTCGGGCTTCATGGCTGCAACCGTCCGGCGAAAACAATTTCCCCGCCGCTACGCGGCTTCCTCGCGCAGCAAATTCTTTTCGCCTCCCGGCTCTCCACTGCGTTTCGACCGCAAGCGGTGCAGCCAGCCCGTCCCCCGCCGGTCGGATCACAACAAGGACGCGATGGGCGCGAACCTTGTTCAACCGAAAGGAGAAAACATCATGGCCAACATCGGCACCTTCACCGCAGACAAAGACGGCTTCGCCGGCACGCTTCGCACCCTGACGCTCAACGTCAAGGTCAAGCTGGTTCCCAACGACAAGGGCAGCAGCGAGAACGCCCCCGACTTCCGCCTCCAGGCCGCCGGCCACGACATCGGCGCGGCGTGGAACAAGACCAGCGAGGCCGGGCGGGAATACAAATCCGTGACCCTCGACGATCCTTCGTTCCCGGCTCCGGTCTATGCCCGCCTGATCGAAGGCGAGGATGGCACGCACGACCTGATCTGGTCGCGCAGCAAGCCCCAGGCGGCGTGACCGCCGCAGCGCCCCGCCCATCGCGGCGGGGCGCTGTGCTGCTGTTCGCAGCACATCACCACGTCACGCGCGCGGCTTCGCCGCGTCGCGTTCCTTCAACACCGCCTCCAGCTCCTGGCGCACCTGCGCCAGCAGCTCGTCGGCCTTCTGCGGGCTGTCGCCCGCGTAGGCCAGCGTCAGCAGCGTGAGCGGGTGGATCTCCATCACCTCGCACAAGTCGGCCAGCTTATGCAGGGTCGGGCTTTTAAGGTCGCGTTCGAGGGTGCTCATATAGGTGCGACTGGACACGTCAGAGAAGGCTTCCTGGCTCAAGCCACGCGCCTTTCTAACTGTCTTCAACGCCTTCGCCAATGAGTTCCCAGCCGCCACCTATGGTTTCCCTCGAAAAACCAAGATGACAGCCCATTGCGCCCTATAGGGCTACAATCTATAGTGTTCATTTGGTGTTCTACGTTTTTGTGCCTTTACGGAAATCCGCATCGGCGGATTCCAGCAAAGCCACGCAGGCGCATCCGTGCTTGCGCACGAAGGCGTAAATCCGGTTTGGCGGTTCTGCGCTTCAACGTGAAACCGCATCCGTGCATCATTGGATTTGTGGGATTGCCGACCATGCCCCAGCCACTCGCCACCGCCCCGGAGCGCGCGCAACTGCTCGCCAACGGCGAGGCCCGCGCCGCTGGCCGGGCCATCGACCCGGTGCCCGTGGTGCGGCTGTTCACGCCGGACGCGCATGTGACCTGGCTGCTGGCCGCACTCGATCCCGCCGATGGCGACACCGCCTGGGGCCTCATCGACCTGGGAATCGGAATGCCGGCGCAAGGAACCGTCAAGCTGTCCGAGCTGGCCGGCATCGTCGGGCCGCGCCGGCAGCCCGTGATGCGCGACCTCTATTTCCGCCCCACGCGCACGCTGTCGGAGTACACCCGGCTGGCCGAGCGCGACGGAGCGATCCCGGACTGAATACGGCCTACTGTGACTTTTTCAGTCTGGTGTCATACCGGGTAAGTCTCAATCGAGATTCTTGCGGCGTAGCCCCACCAGTCTGACCCAAATAGACAGGATGCTTGGCGCGGATTGCGGCAGGCTGGCTTGTGCAGTGTCCCCGGTCGGGGCGCTGCCGCCGCAGCATTGAGACGAATACCGCAAAGCATCGGAGCCAATCGGTCTTGACAGCCCCATCCGCCTTTTTAACCCATGACGTTCCGACGAGGGCGATGTAGCGCGTAGTTCTTCCGTGGCGGCGATTCCTGTTCGCAGGAGGAGGCGTCATGGTCAATCCTCACCACCTCGCGCATTGGTATCCCACTGCCGCATACCTGTATGTCTTTTGGCTGGATGCGCTCGCGCTCGCTTGGGAGTACCTGCGCAGGCATCCCGACTATCGGCTCGACTGGCTGCGCCATCATCGCCGGCCTGATGAAGCGCATCGCTGGGGTTTGCGCCTGCTGGAAGACCCGGCACTGGATGCGCGTGACGCGCATCCAGCTTGGCTGCCTGGTCATGCTGCCGTGGTGCAGCTCTACCCCGACGCTGATCCGCCGCAGGATGCCACCGCCTTCGCGTTCTGGCGCATCCCCGGCCACAAGCAACTGTTCCACGACGGCAAGAAGCTGGCGCTGATCGCGCGCAGCCCAGGCCATTGCCTGCGCTTTGCGCTGGCGCCCGGCCTGGAAGACGGCATGGCCGTGGCCTATGCCCAACGGAGCGGCACCGCCGCGCCTGTGCGCGGCCATGCACGCGGCGCGACCTTCGCTGCCACCACGCCCAGGCCAACACCTTCCGCGCTGCTGGAACTGCACACCTTGCAGGCGCTCGACGCGACCCTGGCGGGCGCGTCCTTGCGCGATGTGGGCGAAGGACTGTTCGGTGCCGACGCCGTGGCCGACTGGTACAGCGACGGCGGCCTGCGCTCGAAGGTGCGCCGCCTGGTGCGGCGCGGCGATGCGCTGATGCGCGGCGGCTATCGCCACCTAGCACAGCTTCCGCCGCTTGAGAAGGGTCGTTTTGATGTGGACGCAAAACGACCCTGAGTAGAAGGGCCGCGTTTTCTGAGACTGCCTCCATCCGGTCGCGCTGTGTGGCCGGGCGCTTTCAACCGATGGAGGTTCACACCATGCGTCCCGCTCCCTTGCGGCCTGCCGCCACTGTCTCGACCGCTGCCGCGCAGCCCCAACGCTATCTCACCAACGACGAAGCCGCCGAGTACCTGCGCCTGTCGCCGCGCACGCTGGAAAAGCAGCGCGTGATCGGCGGCGGCCCGCGCTTTCGCAAGTTCGGTCGCCGCGTCATGTACGCCGTGGCCGACCTCGATGCCTGGGCTGCCGACCGCAGCTTCGAGACGACTTCCGATCCCGAATACGCCGAGCATCACTCGGCCGACAGCCGTGCGCGCTGATCGGCGGCGCGCGGCAGGCCATCGCTATGTCCAGCACCGCGCTGCCGTCCCGGCAGCGGCCGTTGCAGGAGCGCGAACAGCTCGACCTATTCCGCGCCTTGCCCGGCGACATGGCGCCGCGCGACAGCCAGGACTTGATGGCCTATCCGTTCTTCTCGCTCGGCAAGTCCAAGCGGGTCAAGCCCATCGACTTCCGGGCGGGCAACGTGACGATTCGCGTGGAAGGCACGCAGGAGCACGGTATCGCCACGATTTGGGATGCGGACGTGCTGATATGGGCGGCCTCGCAGATCGTGGAGGCGAAGGATGCGGGCTTGCGCCCGTCGCGGCTGATGCGCGCGACGCCCTACGAGATCCTGCGCTTCATCGGGCGCGGCAAGTCGCTGCGCGACTACCAGCGCCTCAAGGCCGCGCTCGACCGGCTGCAATCGACCACGGTGGCCACGTCCATCCGCGAGACGACCGGGCGGCGCTTGCACCGTTTCTCGTGGATCAACGAATGGAAGGAACTGGCCGATGCCCGCGGCACCCCGCTGGGCATCGAGCTGATCCTGCCGGACTGGTTCTATGCGGGCGTGCTCGACGCCGCCCTGGTGCTGACCATCGACCCGGCGTACTTCCGGCTCACTGGCGGCATCGAGCGGTGGCTGTACCGCCTGGTGCGCAAGCATGGCGGCAAACAGGCATACGGCTGGCAATTCGACTTCCGCTACCTGCACCGGAAATCCGGCAGCACCGCCAAGCCCTACGACTTCGCCTGCGACCTGCGCGCGCTGGTCGCGCGGCAGTCGCTGCCCGGCTACGTCCTGGGCATCGAGCGCATGCCGGACAACGGCATGGAACTGCTGACGTTCCGGCCCGTGCCGCATACGGCACGGGGATAACTCCGGGACAGCCTGTGAATGATGTCGTGCTATCAGGCGTGCGGGGTATCGTGCTATCAGGCGTGGGACTATCGTGCTATCAGGCGTGCCGATCGACCGCAAACCCGCGCCAGCATTGGGTTTGCGCGCCCTCTAACTTCCCTAACTTAATTTCTCTAACTTTTAGTAGGGAAACGCCGCTGCGGTGGATAACCACCACGCGTCCACAAGCGCAGCAGCAAAAGCCCGGCTTTCCAACACGGAGGGCCGCACCATGATCGTCGCACTGCTCAACCAGAAAGGCGGCGTGGGCAAGACCACGCTCGCCACGCACATTGCCGGCGAGCTGGCGATGCGCGGCCAGCACGTCGTCCTGCTGGACGCCGACCCGCAGGGTTCATCGCTGGACTGGACACAGCGCAGAAGCCAGCAAGGCTTGCCACGGCTGTTCAGCGCCGTGGGCCTCGCACGCGAAACGCTGCACCAAGAGGCGCCAGAACTCGCCAGGCGGGCCGATCACGTCATCATCGACGGCCCGCCCAGGATCGCCGCCTTGGCGCGCTCCGCGCTGCTGGCGGCCGAGCGCGTGCTGATCCCCGTGCAGCCCAGCCCCTACGACCTGTGGGCCAGCGCCGAGATGGTGGCGCTGATCCGCGAGGCGCAGGTGTTTCGGCCTGCGCTGCGCGCGGCCTTCGTCATCAACCGGCGCGTCAGTACCACCGTGATCGGGCGCGAAGCGCGCCAGGCGCTGGCCGACCAACCGCTTCCTGCGCTGCGCGCGGAAGTGCATCAGCGCATCGTGTTCGCCGACAGCGTGGCCGCTGGCCGGCTTGCACGCGAGACGGCGCCGGACAGCGCCGCCGCCCGCGAAATCACCGCGCTGGTGGACGAACTGCTGCGGTGGCCGACATGACAGCGAAGCCGCCACCGAACAGCAAACGCACGGCAAAGCGCGTCGGCATCGGCGCGCGTCCGCCTGCGAATCCGCACGCCGAGGCGTGGATTCGCCAGGGCGACGCCGATGCGCTCAACAAGGGCGACCTCTACACCGCCCGCCTGACCCTCGACATCACGCCCGCGATGCGGGCGCGCATCAAGGTATCGGCCTTCACGCAGGGCGTGACCGTGGCCGACCTGCTGCGCGGCCTGCTGGAGCGCGAGTTTCCAGAACACCGCAGGGAGAACGCCCCATGACCGCATCCGCTTCGCCTGCCGCTGGCGCGGCCACGGCTGCGCTCGCAGCACCTTCCGGCCAGCCTGCCAGCGCGCCGCTGACGCGCGTGGCGCTGGCCTACATCGAACCGCGCTTCAAGCTCTACCTGCGCTTCGGTGAACCCGCGCGCACGCTCCAGCTCGACCGCTGGCGGCGCTGCGCGGTGTTCCTGCCGGGCGCCATGTTGTGCCGCATCCGCTGGCAGGCCAACGACTACGGCACCGTGCGCTGGCAGCTCATGGTGATGCAGGCTTGCACGCCGCTCGATGCAGCGCAGCGCATCCCCGGCGTGCAGCCGGGCGCGCGCCTGCTACTCCACGCCGAAGGGGAGAACCAGGTGCGCGCCGTGCTGGAGCGCATCGACGCCATCGAGGCGCTGGGCATCGCGCCCGTCGGCGCCTCGCCCGCGTACTGGCCCACGCTCGCCAACCGACTCGCCGCACGCTTGCCGCTGCCCGAATACACCGCCGAGCGGCACGCCGCCTGGCTGACCGGGAGGGCGCTGCCATGACGCTTCCATCCGCCGTTGCCGGTGCAGCGGGCATTCCGCCGCGTCCTCGCTCGCGCCTGCGCGCTCGCCTCGTGCTGGCGGGCCTGTCCGCCTGCGGCCTCGCTGCGCTGGCCTGGGCGTCCTTCGTGCAGCCGCTGCCGCGCCTGATCTACAACCCGTCCGACAGCGTGGCGGTCGGCTGGTATCGCGTCGATCCGCTGGGCCACGGCACCGGCTCGCTGCCACGTCCCTTGTCCGTGGGCAGCATCGTCCTGACCACGCTGCCGCCAGACGCCGCCGCGCTGGCTGCGCAGCGCGGCTACCTGCCGGCGCGCGTGCCGCTGCTCAAGCGCGTAGGCGCCGTCGCGCCGCAGGAGGTGTGCATCGCCGGCCGCATCGTCCGCATCGACGGCGTGCCTTCGGCCGCCGTGCGGCCCGCCGACCGCTGGGGCCGGCCGCTGCCATCCTGGCAGCAATGCCGTCGCCTCGAACCCGGCGAACTGTTCCTGCTCAGTGTGACCAACCCGGCGTCGTTCGACAGCCGGTATTTCGGGCCGGTCAGCACATCCGCCGTGATCGGCATCGCGCATCCGGTCTGGCTGGAGTCCCGCCCATGATGGCCGCCGACTCGCTGCACGTTGCCGTGCATCTTGTCGTGCCATCGGGCGGGTCGTTCTGCTGGCCGTCGCCGTGTCGTCGCGCGTGCAGTGCGGGTGCCAATCCTACGCATTGGGCACCGCACTTCGCGCTGCCTTCGGCGCCGCCCTCCCACGTGCAGGCGTCTTGCCTCGAACGCGCCCGGCCTGCGGCCGTCGCCGCGTTCGCCGGCGCGCTGGCTGCTCGCGCAGCAGCGCCGCCGGGCCGCCGCTGCCCGGAGCGTCAGCGAGGGGCAAAGGCGGAAGGCAAGACAAAAGGACGCGGCACGGGGCCGCGTCGAAAGCCTGTCTGCACGTGGGTGTGGCGCGGCACGGAGCGGCTTCGCCGCCGTGCCGCGTGGGGCGCGAGGCCCGCGCCAATGCAGGCATGTCCGCGTGCTTCGCACGACCGGACACGCCAGAGTTTGCAGGAAGCGCGGCCATGAGCGACCGCCGCGACGACGATTTCCGCATCCGCCCCAGCGCCCCGAAGAACCGGGGCCACGGCTTCGTCTCCAAGGTGCTCAAGCAGGCGGGCAAGGCCAGCGGTGGCAAGTCTTCGGTGCGCCGTACCGCAGCCGGCGGCGGCAGCGCACGCGCTGGTCAGCGGCCCGGCTCGCGCCTGGGGCGCGGGCATACGGCGGCACGCTTCGCGGGCGAGAAGCTGACGCCCATGTCGCGGCGCGTGACCATCAAGACGCTGCTGGTCAATCGGCGCCAGGCCAGCCCGCAATCGCTCGCCAAGCATTTGCGCTACATCGAACGCGACGGCGCCGGCCGCGATGGCGAGCCGGGCCGGGCCTACGGGCCGCAGACCGACGACGCCGACCTCGAAGCCTTCAAGGAACGCTGTGCCGACGACCGGCACCATTTCCGCTTCATCGTCTCACCCCAGGACGGGGCCGAGCTGGACGACCTGCGCACCTACACGCGGCATCTGATGAACCGCATGGAAGCTGACTTGGGCACGCGCCTGGATTGGGTGGCGGTGGATCACTGGAACACCGACAACCCCCACACGCATTTGATCGTGCGCGGGCGCGACGACACCGGCAAAGACCTCATCATCGCCGGCGACTACATCGCGCACGGCTTCCGCCATCGCGCCGCCGAGCTGGCGACCGAATGGCTGGGGCCGCGCACCGAGCTGGAGATCCAGCAGACCTTGCAGCGCGAGGTGGAACAGGAGCGGTGGACGAGCCTGGATCGCACGCTGCAACGCGAGGCCGGCGACGACGGCCGGGTGCAGATCGAACGCTTCAACGAACCGAAGCTGCAACGCCAACGCCTGCTGCTGATCGGCCGCCTGCAACGCTTGCAGCGCCTGGGCCTGGCCGACGAGATGCAGCCCGGCACCTGGGCCATTCATGCCGATGCGGAGAAGACCTTGCGCGCCCTGGGCGAGCGCGGCGACATCATCCGCACCATGCAGCGGGCCATGCGCGGCGAGCCGCGCGAGCTGGCGGTGTTCGAGCCGGGCGACGACGGCTGCACCATCGTCGGCCGCGTGGCCGCGAAGGGGCTGGCCGACGAGCTGCACGACCGGGGATATCTGGTCATCGACGGCGTGGACGGCAAGGCCCACTACGTGGCGCTCAACGCCCGCGACGAGCTGGCGAACTATCCGACCGGCGCCGTGGTGGAAGTGAAGGGATCGGCCGACGTGCGCGCGGCCGACCGCAACATCGCCGCGCTGGCGAACGACGGCCTGTACCGCACCGACCACCACCTCGCCATCGCGCAAGGTCAGGCCGTGCCCGGCCGCGATCCGCAGGAAGTCGTCGCGGCCCACGTCCGCCGGCTCGAAGCCCTGCGCCGGGCCGGCATCGTGGAGCGCGTGGCCGAGGGGCTATGGAAGGTGCCGGACGACCTGGCAGAGCGCGGTCGCCGGTACGACGCGCAGCGCCTGGGCGGTGTGGCGGTGGAGTTGAAATCGCACCTGCCCATCGAACGGCAGGCCCGCGTCATCGGCGCGACCTGGCTGGATCAGCAGTTGATCGGCGGCGGCAAGGGCCTGGGCGAGCTGGGCTTCGGCGGTGAAGCCCGACAGGCGCTGCAACAGCGCGCCGAATTCCTCGCCGAACAAGGGCTGGCCGAGAAGCGCGGCCCACGTGTGATCCTGGCGCGCAATCTGCTGGCGACCCTGCGCAATCGGGAGCTGACTCAGGTCGCAAAGGACATCGCCGCAGAAACCGGGCTGGAGCATCGTCATGTAGGCGACGGGCAGCGCGTGGCCGGCATCTACCGGCGCACTGTCATGCTCGCCAGCGGGCGCTACGCGATGCTCGATGACGGCATGGGGTTCAGCCTGGTGCCGTGGAAGCCCGTGATCGAGCAGCGGATGGGCCAGCAGCTTGCGGCGACGATGCGGGGTGGCGGGGTGTCCTGGGAGATCGGTCGGCAGCGAAATTTTTCAATCAGCTAGCTACGCAGTTGAGATCGACGAAAACTTGGAGTCCGAGATACGATTAGATTTCGCCATCTCGATGAAATTTTGGGTGACCTTGGAAGTGTGAAGCCGGCTTGTCACAACCAGAATTTCATTGCAATCGGCTACATCCGCCAGCGGGCGTTGCACGAAAGCGGGGGAGATGATCTCAATGGGCAGCGACGGAACAATCCCCAACCCGATTCCAGCGCCCGCCAGTCCGAGGACGCTAATCATGCTATTAACGCGCAGCACGATTCTTGGCGACAGGTCCGATGCGGCGAATATCTCGTCCACTACGTGGGCAATTCCTCGACCAGGCGGGTCCATTAGTGCGATGAAGGCTTCATCACGTAGCTCATCTAGGCGAATGGAGGATTTTGCCGCCAGCGGATGGTCTCTTGCCAGTGCGACCGACATCGACGCGCAGGAGAAGACTTCTCCCCGCAATTCCGGAAAGCCGGGCCCAAGCGGTCCCCACAGAAAGGAGACGTCGAGACGCCCAGCCTTCAGCCCCTCAAGCTGTTCCTCGACCTTGCATTCGTGCATCAGCACAGAAACATCGGGGTAGGCCTCTTGAAACGCATGCAACAGAGTGCAGAGCTTGGGTTCAAAGATTACTGAGCCGCCGTACCCAATGTGAAGCTCACCGGCTGTGCCTTCATCGGCCCCTTTGGTGATCCGCATTGCCAAATGAGCTTGGTTGATCAGGCGCTCCGCCTCGACAACAAAAACACTCCCGGCTTCGGTGAGACTGATTGCCCGTTTAGAGCGGTCAAAGAGCTTGACAGTCAGACGGGCTTCCAAGCCCTTGATGCGCTGACTCAGCGCAGGTTGCGCAATCCCAAGTTCCTCGGCGGCCTGGCCGAAGTGCAGATGCCGGGCTGCGACGAGGAAGTAGTGCAGCGTAGCGATGTCCATCATCAAGAGGCTCCGATAAGCAATTTATTATTGGATGGTCAAAAATCAATAATAGGTCACATTTGATTTTGCGGGTATCCTAAGATTTTCCATGCTGAGATGCGGTGCTATCAGCCCGTTGTGGGAGCACAACCTTTTCCACAAAAGTGAAGGAGCGACACATGGTTACGTTGAAGCATGCCGTCAAGATTTCTGCTCCGAGGGGCGCGGTCTACCAAGCCCTGACCGATTTGGAAGCCATGCGGGGCTGGCATGTGGGTGCCGTCGAAGGTGCGATTGTGCCGGGCCAGGTGATGACGCTGACGCCGAAGCCGGGCCAGCGTTTCAGTTGGCGGACCGACAGGCTGGAACCGGACGTCTCGGTCGTCCAGACCGAGGTGGAAGGGCCGGGCAGCTCGGTTGGCAAGACCCTGACCTTCACGCTTTCCGATCTGGATGACGGCCGCACCCAGGTTGATCTGACACATGGCGAATGGCGCGAGGGCGACGGCCACCTCCCGTTCTGCAACACCCACTGGGGCGAAGTGCTGTACCGCCTCAAGTCCCATGTCGAGAAGACCTGAGAACGACTGCATGCCACTGAATCGTTCCATTTCGCGGCGTTCGACGTTGCCGCTGGCTCCAAGAACAAAGGTAGGTGAATGATGGCCGTTGCAACATCCAAGAACCAGGAGGTCGCAGCCGCGCCGAAAGCGGCGGTGAAGGATCTGCGCGAAGGCATCGAATTGCTCAAGAAGATGGACGGGCAGTTCGTCTCGACGAGCGTGGAGGTGGACCCGAAGGCAGAACTTGCCGGCGTGTATCGCAAGGTCGGCGCCGGCGGCACCGTGCAGCGGCCGACGCAGGTGGGGCCGGCCATGCTGTTCGAGAAGGTCAAGGGATACGACATTCCGGTCATCGTCGGCGTGCTTGCTTCCCGCAAGCGGCTGGCAGCTTTCATGGGCGCCGACGAGAAGCATCTAGGCCGTCACATGCTCAACGCGATGCATCACGCGAAGGATCCCGTGATCGCCGATTCGGCGCCGTGTCAGGAAAAGGTCTATCTAGCGAGCGATCCGGACTTCGACATCCGCAAGCTACTGCCAGCGCCGACCAACACGCCCGAGGATGCCGGTCCGTACTTCTGCATGGCCGTGTTGCGCGGCACCGATCCGGAGACTGGGCAGCACGATGTCACGATTCACCGGCTGTGCGTGCAGGACCGCGACGAGATCTCGGTGTTCATACAGACCGGTCGGCACATCGGAATGATGTACGAGAAATACGAGGCATTGGACAAGCCGATGCCGATCACGGTCTCGATGGGCATCTCGCCGGTGGAGTACATGGCGATCTCCTTCGAGCCGCCCTCCACGCCATACGGCTTCGACGAACTGGAGTTCGCCGGCGGCCTGACCGGCTCGCCCGTGGAACTGGTGAAGGCCAAGACGGTGGAAGAGTATGCGATGGCGACGGCCGAAATCGTCATCGAAGGCGAGTTGCTGCCCAAACGACGCGTGGCCGAGGACCAGCACACCAAGACCGGGTTCGCGATGCCCGAGTTCCCCGGCTACGACGGCACGGCGAACCCCTCGCTGCCGATCCTGAAGGTCAAGGCGGTCACGACCCGCACAAACCCGATCCTGCAGACCCTGGTCGGCCCCGGCGAAGAGCATGTCAGCCTTGCAGGCATTCCGACCGAGGGATCACTGGTGCAGGCCCTCGAAGATGCACTGCCCGGGTTCGTCAAGAACGTGTACTCGCATCCGGCCGGTGGCGGGAAGTACCTCGGCATCCTGCAGGTCCACAAGCGCGATCACAATGACCAGGGCCGCGAACGGCAAGCCGCCATCGTTGCGTTCGGCGCGTTTCCGGAGATGAAACACATCATCCTCGTGGACGACGATGTTGATATCTTTGACACCGACGATGTGCTTTGGGCGATGACGACCCGATTCCAGGCGGAACGCTCGGTGGTTCCGATTCCCGGTGTCCGGTGCCATCCGCTCGACCCCTCCGCGGACCCAGCATTTCTCTGGACGAATTTCGATCACGGCATCTCCACCAAGGTCATCTTCGATTGCACCGTGCCGTGGGCGTTGCGTGAAAAATTCATCCGCGCTCCGTTCCAGGAAGTTGATGTGAAGCGCTTTCTGCCCGACTGGACTGGCGCATGAGCCCCCATGACGGAAGGCGGTTGATTGTCGGCATCACGGGCGCCACCGGGATCGTCTATGGCATCCGCGCGTTGCAGGTGCTGCGGGAACTCGGCATTGAGAGTCACCTGGTGGTCTCCAAGGCGGGGGAAATGACCCGCGACTACGAGACCGATCTCAGCCGGCAGCAACTGCACGCCTTGGCCGATGTCGTGCACCCGATCGGCGATGTCGGCGCTTCGATCGCCAGCGGTTCGTTCAAGACCATGGGGATGCTGGTGGCCCCGTGCTCGGTGCGAACGCTGGCCGAGGTGGCCAGCGGCGTGACCACCACGCTGCTGACTCGGGCCGCCGACGTGGCGCTGAAGGAGCGGCGCCGGCTGGTGCTGATGGTCCGCGAAGCGCCGCTGCACGCGGGACATATCCGCAACATGCTGACGGTGACGGAAATGGGCGGGATCATCCATCCGCCGGTGCCGGCCTTCTACACCCACCCGGAGAACGTGGCCGACATTGTCGATCATTCGCTGGGCCGGGCGCTGGATTGCTTCGGCATCGACATGCCCGACATGCCGCGCTGGGAGGGTGTCCAGCGGCGGCGACCTGACACCGATTCGCCCAAGGTCACACCACTTAAAGCCTGAGCCGTGATTGTTTCGGCGTCGGCCGTCGAAGCGACCGACATCACGCTACCGGAGACGATGATGACTGTGAAATTCAATGTGGCCGTGCTGGTCGGCAGTTTGCGTAAGGAGTCCTTCAACCTCAAGTTAGCCAAGACGTTGGTCGGGCTCGCACCTGACAATCTGGCTTTCGATTTCGTCGATATCGACCTGCCGCTGTACAACCCGGACCGAGACGGCGACGAGCTTCCTGACGGCTGGCGGCAGTTCCGTGAGAGCATCCGGGCCGCCGACGCGATCCTGTTCGTCACCCCCGAATACAACCGCTCGATCCCGGCCTCCCTAAAGAACGCGCTTGACGTCGGCTCGCGCCCGATGGGCAAGAGCGTCTGGAACGGCAAGCCGGCGGCGATCGTCTCCGGGTCGCCTGGAGGGATCGGCGGCTTCGGCGCCAACCACATCCTGCGCCAGTCGCTGGTGTTCCTGAACGTGCCGGCGATGCAGCAGCCGGAGGCTTACGTCGGCGGGATCGCTGATCTCTTCGGTACCGACGGCAATATCGCCAAGCCGGAGACGAAGACCTTCCTGATCAACTTCATGGCCGCGTTCGGCGCTTGGGTGGCCCGCCATGTCGACCGATAGCGCGGCCCAAGCCAGTTCACCGCGCCGGTCCGCCGCGAGCAAGCTAGCAGCGATCGCAGGCGAACATCCGCTGGACTTGCCGCAGCGTCAGGCGCATCACCGCTCAGGCGGAGTCGTCGCGCTGCTCGGGATCATCCTGATCTCACTTAACCTGCGGGCAGCAGTCACCTCTGTACCGCCGATTTTGAAGGTGATCGGCGAGAGCTTCGTCGTCGGCGCGACGGCACAGAGCCTGCTCGGCACCTTGCCGCTGCTTTGCTTCGCGGTGTTTGGGATTGTTACCCCGCGGCTGACGCGCCGGCTGGGCCTGGAGAAATCAATGATCGTGGCGGCGGCCTTGGTCGCGCTGGGCGAGTTCGCCCGCGCCGGCCTGAGCCAATCGGCAACCAGTTTCATATTGCTGTCGATATTCTGCTTCGGGGGCATGGGCATGGCGAACGTGCTTGTGCCGGCGGCGGTGAAGCACTATTTCCCCGATCGGATTGGACTGGTCAGCGGGATCTTCCAAGTGCTGATCGTCGTCAGCGCCTCGGTGCCCTCATTGATCGCGGTGCAGGCGACCGAAGCTGTGGGGTGGCGAACATTCATCGGAAGCTGGGGCCTGCTAGGTGTGGCGGCGGCGCTACCTTGGCTCATGCTCCGCAATGCCAGTATTGACACAGCGCCGACCAAGCAAACAGCTTCCGTCAACCTGATGGGGAACTCGACCGCGTGGGCAGTTTTGCTAGTGTTCAGTACAGGCCCGATGATGCTTTATGCGCTGATTGCCTGGCTGCCAACGCTTGTCATCGACACGCGCGGGGTTTCGGCCGAGACGGCAGCGACCATGCTGTCGATCTTCAATGCGATCGGGTTGTTTCACAGCTTCGTGGTGCCAAACATCCTCGATCGGATGAAATATCCCTATTTGGTAGTTGTGTTCGCTGCGCTATGCGCCATCGTCGGCCCGCTTGGGCTTGCTTATGCGACCGGCTCTGCGTGGCCGTGGATTCTGATCACCGGGCTATCGGCCATGCTGATGAATGTCGGCCTGACGCTTGTCACCATGCGCTGCAAGACCGAGGCTGGCGTCACCTCGCTCAGCAGCTTTGTCCAGAGCGGTGGTTATTTGATCGCAGCGATCGCTCCGCTTGCCATGGGCACGCTGCATACGGCCACCGGCGGTTGGGTGGCGCCATGCTGGCTTCTGGCATCGATCGGCGCGCTGGCCCTGCTGGCCGGCCTGCCTGCGACGCGCACTGTCTATCTGGATGATACCCTCGCAACCAAGACCCCGGCAAAGGAGGCGTGACATGAAATCGTGGTTCCGCATTTCGTTTGGCAACCTGTTGATGGCGCTTGCCGTCATACCCGGCGGCGCTTGGGCCGCTTCCAAAGGACCAGCCAATCTGGCTGTGGTGAAACCGGCAGTGAGTTGTACGACCTTGGCCAATGTCGACCTCACGGCGATCGGCGGCAAGGGCAGCAAGATCACCGAGGCCGCGGAGACCACTAGCGACGGCATCAAGGTCTGCTCGGTCAAGGCGACGCTTGCCCCGGCGATCAATTTCCAGGTGTTGCTACCGACCGAGACATGGACCCAGCGCTACATGCAGCTCGGCTGCGGTGGCTTGTGCGGCCAGATCAGCCTGACCGTGGGCGCGGCGGACGGCTGCAAGGTCTATAACGACGGTGGCTTCGTCATGGCCGCCACCGACATGGGCCATGGCGGCGGCATGGGCAATGACGGCAGTTGGGGCACCGACCCGCAGAAGCGGATCGACTTCGCCTATCGTGCCCATCACCTGACGGCCGAGGCCGTCAAGAAGCTGATCAGGAGCTTCTACGGACAGCCACAGAAATACGCTTACTTCAACGGCTGCTCGGACGGTGGGCGCGAGGCGCTGATGGAAGCGATGCGCTTTCCTGACGATTTCGATGGCGTGATCGCCGGTGCGCCGGCCATGCTTTTCCAAGTGCAAAACACGCTTTATCATGGCTGGCAGGCGGCCGCGAACACCGATGCCAACGGCAAGATCATCCTGCTCAACGATCGGCTCGCCATCCTGCACAAGGCCGTCATTGCTGCTTGCGACACCCTCGATGGGGTGAAGGACGGCCTGCTCTCCAACCCGGCCGCCTGCAACTTTGACCCGGCGACGATCACCTGCGCCGCAAACGCTACGGACACCTCGACCTGCCTGACACCGGCGGAGGCTGCGGTTGTCCACAAATTCTACGATGGCCCACGAGATTCGAAAACCGGCGCGCACTTGACCGCCGGTCAACCGCAATACGGGTCAGAACTCGACTGGGCCGGGATCTACGTGGCGGACAAGGCCGACGGGCAGTTGATGAGCACGTCGGCGGCCCTGGCGGCGATCCGCTACCTGGCATTCGAGAAGACAAACCCGAACGCGACGCTGGCCTCATTCCAGTTCACCGAATCGACGCTGCATGCCCTGCGGCAGCTTCACCCCTTTTACGACGCCACCAATGCCGACCTGTCGGCTTTCCGACGGGCCGGCGGCAAGCTGATCCTCTGGCACGGTCTGGCCGACCCGCACATCTCGCCGGCCAACACCGTTTCGCTGCACAAGGCAATGATCGCCCATATGGGACAGCAGGCCGTCGATGGATTCGAGCGCCTGTACCTGCTGCCTGGCGTGGCCCACTGCGGCAACGGGCAGGGGCCGAGCAACTTGGACCTGTTGACGGCAATGATGGCATGGGTGGAGGGCGGCGTGGCGCCGGATGCTGTCATGACCCGCACCGCCAAGACCGCGAGCAGTTTCGGCGCGCCCAACTTCGGCGGCGCCGATGCTTCGAAGCAGGCTTCCACCCAGTCGGCAACGTCCCAATCCACGCTGCCCGACATGACCCGGCCGGTGTATCCCTATCCGGCGATCGCCCGCTACAAGGGCACGGGCGACATCTACGACGCGGCGAATTGGGAGAAGGGCGAACCTGCGGAAATGGTGCGCCTGCGCGACTGGCCGGGAAGTGATCTGTTCGGCGTCTATTCGTTCACGACGAAGTAGTGGCGCAGCCCCGCCATTCCAGCGGGGCTCGTGAATTGGTACGCATCGAATCCGCGCCTTCGGAATGTGTTGGAGACTTACGGGAAAGAGCGAATGAACACAGCTGCGTCGCAATCTGGATCGAACGCACTGACGATCGTCATTGTGCTCTCTGTGCTTTCGATCTTTCCGCCACTCGCCACCGACATGTACCTATCGGCCTTCGGCGATATCCAGAGCTATTTGAATGCCCCGGACGGAGCGCTGGAGCTATCGCTATCGGTCTTCTTCCTCGGGCTCTGCGTGGGCCAATTGGTGTTTGGCCCCTTGATCGACCGGTATGGCCGCAAGGGGCCGCTGTTGCTTGGTGCGGGGTTGTTCTGCGTTGCGACAGTGCTGTTGCTACTGACCCATTCAACCTCGATGTTCATCGGTCTTCGTTTCATCCAGGCGCTCGGCGCCTGCGGCGGTATGGTGGTCGGCCGCGCGGTCGTATCGGACCTCTATAAGGGCACTGCGGCGGCGCGGACCATGACCCTGCTGGTGATGCTGATGACGCTCGGGCCGGTCGTATCACCGCTGCTCGGCGGCATTCTTGTCACGCAATTTGGCTGGAAGTCGGTGTTCGTCACCATGCTGGCGATTGGTGTGCTCGCGCTCGTGCTGGCGCTCACGCTGCTGCCTGAGACGTTGCCAGTTTCGAAACGGCTGAAGACCCCATTACTGGGCGTCTTCGGCGACTACTGGAAACTTCTGACCTCAAGGCAGTTTGTCGTTCCCGCGCTGGTCAGCTCGTTCGTCCAGGCCGCAATGTTCTCTTTTATCACGGCCTCATCGAGCGTGTTCCAAGGCGTGTTTGGCCTCAGTAAGATCGAATACGGCCTTGCGTTCGGCTTTGTCGCGCTCGGCCTGGTCGTCGCTTCATTCGTCAACAATCGGCTACTCCTGAAGCTGGAGGTTAAGACGGTGGTCAGCACCGTCCTGCCGCTGTTCGTTGCCATCAGCTTCGTGCTGCTACTGGTCTCGGGCACGCACCAACTCTGGATGCTGATCATCCCGCTCTGGTTCTCGATCGCCATGGTAGGCTTGCTGAGCGCCAACGGCACCTCAATCGCCATGGAGGCGGCGCGTGGGAAGTCAGGCGTAGGGTCCGCTCTGGTCGGAGCGATGCAGTTCGGCGTTGCCTTCGTGTGCTCAGCGATTGTGGCTTCAGCGATTTCCTCAAGCGCCCGGCCTTTGGCACTCGGAATATTGCTCCCCGCCATTGTCGCGCTTGCGCTCTGGTTTGTCGGTAGAGCGCCTTCCCGCAGTGAAGAAGAGAGCAACGACAAAGCACCGACTCGCAACCCCGACTGACGACGGCATTCTGGTGCCGTCAGCACCAAGCCGCCGCGCTCAACTGCCCAGCATGATGCCGCCATCGACGGCAACATGTTGACCTGTGATGAAGCGGTTCTGCATCAGAAAAATGTAGGCTGACGCCAAATCGCCGATGCTGGCTGTCCGCTTGAGTGGGATAACTTGTTGGAAATGCGCGCGCGTTGCATCGAGCTGCGCCGGTGGAACATCGCGCCAGAATGGCGTCGCTGTCCATGTTGGCGACACTGCATTGACCCGCGCCTTCGGCGCCAATTCGACCGCCATCCCTTCGACCAACGCATTGACTCCCAGATTGCCCACGTAGCTGCCGCTGGCGTCCTGCGCCCGACCGCCAGTGCCGGAGGTAAACACCAGACTACCGCCCTCGCGAATTTTTCCGGCGGCGAGTTGGCCGATGCGCACGTTGGCTAGGAATTTGGATTCGATCACACGGCGGATCGAGGCGATGTCGTTGACAAGGAAGCCACCGGCGTTGACGTCGCCCACCATCGAGACAAGATGATCGAACGGCGGCAGGCTATCGAACAGCGCTTCCAGCGCCGTATGATCGTGGGCGTCGGCTTGGTGGGTCTGCACGGCAGCCCCGCGAGTAGCCAGTTCGGAGCGTGCCGATTCCAGCCGTTCGGCATTGCGACCGACGATGACCAGTTGCGCACCGATATCGGCAGCAAGTTGGGCAATACACAGGCCGATGCCTGAACTGCCGCCAATCACCACCAAGGTTTTGCCTTCCAGGGAATTGCTCATGCTCTGATCTCCTCAGCTTGCAATGGAGCCGAATGCAGCAGCGGCGGCGGCGGCGATGCCAGCATCCTGCTCACCGCTGCCGCCACTCACGCCGATAGCACCGATTACCTCGTCCCCGACGACCAGCGGTACACCACCCTGCAAAGGCGTGATCCCGGGAGTTGCCAGGAAGCTCGGCAGTCCGTCGTTGACGAAATCCTCGAAAACCTTGGACGGAGCACGCAGCAGTGCAGCGCTGCGAGCCTTAGCCAGGGCGACTTGCGGGGTCACCGGCGCGGCGTCATCGTCGCGCTCGAAGGCGACGAGCTCACCCGCGCGGTCAACAACGGCCACGCTGATGTTCAGGCTTTGGTACAGAGCACGCTCGCGCGCGGCGGCGATGACGTGCCGGGCACCCGTAAGAGTGATGTGCAGTCGGGGGACGGTGTGCTTGATAGCAGATGGAGAGGACATGTAACTAGGTTCCTTTTGAAGGCGATCTGGCATGGCAGTGCAATCGAACGACGGTTTGGCTCAGGCAACGCAACCACATTGGCCTGCGGGGCCACGCCCATCCTCACGCGCAGCCGCGGCAACGCGGCTCGCCTGATCTCCGACGCTCGACGCGCCAGTGGGTCGCAGTCGGATATCGCTATGCGAAGCAGGCGGGTCAAGTCTGACGCAGGTCCTCAGGTCGGTCATTTCGGACACATTGAACCGATCGGTACAATAATAATTTTGCGCTACAGAGTCAATTCTTAGTGGGGAAACAGCCCAATCATACAACTTTTTCTACTTTTCATTGACCTTGAAAAAACTAATCGGTACACTTGACGAATAGCACATATGAGTCACCTATGAGCCAGCCCTGTTCAGCCGATCGCATCGACAAGTCGCTACCTGTTCTCCAGGCAGCGGCTACCGTCTTCCTGGCACATGGCTTCAGTGCCGCCACGACAGACATGATCCAGCGCGAGGCAAAGGTTTCTAAGGCTACGTTGTACGCCTGCTTTCCGACGAAGGAGGCGATGTTCGCGGCCGTGATCGAACAGGAATGTACGGTCATGACCGAGACAGTCCGGGCCATAGAGACGGTACCGGGGGACATTTCCAAGACGCTGACCGATCTAGGGCTTTCCTATCTGAAGATCGTTCTCTCGCCCACGGGCTTGGCGCTCTTCCGAGTGGTTGTGGCCGATGCGTTGCGCTTTCCCGACCTAGCGCGCAAGTTCTATCTGGCTGGCCCCAAAGTCATCGCCAAGATGCTTGCTGATCGGATCGAAGTAGCTGCGCGTGCGGGTGAGATTAACGTCCAAGCTGTAGGTATAGAGGGTGCGGCCGTCTTATTCGTCAGCCTGTTACGCGGCGAAGGGCAGTTGGAGTGTTTGACGCATCCGGGTGCGCACCCATCGACTGAGCAATTGGACCGCTGGGTTCGGGTGGCCGTGACTACGTTTCTTGCGGCATTCGGCACTGGCCCGGGAACCTTGACTAATCGGAAAGGCCTGTGAGCGCGCCTTAACGGCAATGCTCATTTCTGAATGTTGGCAGCCGTAGGGAACTGAATCCAGCACCAGCATCAGCATCAGCATGAGACATGAACATGGAGTTTCGCCATTTACGCTGTTTTCTGGCAGTTGCCGAAGAACTGAGCTTCGTCCGTGCGGCTGAGAAGTTGCACATCGAGCAATCTCCGCTTTCGCGGAATATCAAGGAACTCGAGGAGGAACTTGGAGTTGTGCTGTTTTTGAGGACTACGCGCAGCACCCGCCTGACTCACGCCGGCAAACGGTTTTTGGAACATGTGCCACGAGTTTTCATGGCCTTACAGCAAGCCCGCGACAGCGTGAAAGCGGCTGCCAACGGCTTTCATAGCCAGTTGCGCATCGCCTTGTCTGACGGGATCACCCCCTCACGCTTGCCGGCTCTACTGGCGCTTTGTCGGCAGGAAGAACCGGAGGTCGAAATCCGATTCTTCGAGGTGTCGCTGTCTCAACAGATAAAAGGGCTCAATGACGATCTTTATGACGTTGGTTTTGCCCTTTCAGACGAGGTGGGCGACGGAATCGTCACACTACCAGTTTGGAGCGATGCGCTCATGGTGGCGGTTCCGGCGCGGCATCCCTTGCTCGCCCATAAGCGCATTCCTTTGGAAGAGTTGCTGCGCTATCCACTGGTTTTGTGCGACCCGCAAGTTTGCGAAGGCCATGCCAGACATGTTGAGCGGGTACTTCGCCGAGTAGATATGGAACCGTTGATCGCAGAAAGGGTTGCGACGTACGACCTGATGATGGTTTTGGTATCAGGCGGCATTGCGCTTGGATTAACAGGAGCCGCACATATCTCCACTAGCCGTGAGCCAGGCGTCGTTGCCCGACCGCTGGCATCGCGAGTGCCTCCGCTGACAACATACCTCCTGCGCCCCGAAGGAGAGCCATCCGATGTGCTGATGCGGTTCATTGAGCGAGCTGAGACCATCGAGTCGCCAGAATCCCATAGGCCCGTACCATGCCATCACCCTGACCCATCAGAGGAACCTGCTCCATGAAGAAGATCATCCCGTTCTTGCTGGTGGCCGCATTGACTGCCTGCGGCCAGTCCGAAACACCGCAGAAGGCCAACACCCCGGAGGCGAACATCCCGACAGTGGAAGAACTGGCTGCCAACCCCGAACGGCTCAAAGAGTTGCGCCAGCAATGCAAGACCGACCGCCCCAAGCTCGGCGACGTGCTGTGCAACCGGGTGGCCGAGGCCACGCGCAAGCGCTTCTATGGCGACGGCGAAACGCCGTACACGCCGCCGAAGGAACCGCCCAAGTTCTGATCGTTGGCGAATCGCCGCATCGCCTTCATTTTTCTGCCCGACACGCCGCAATGCGCCTTCGCTTGCGGCGTTTTTCTTTGGCTCGCCGTCGCACTCATTCTGTCTTTTTGCTCGACCTTTCTGCTGAAAACGGTCTTTGACCAGCACTGACCCGGCACCGACCCTGACGCCTGCGGCACGCCCTTGTGCCGCTTCTTCCAAAAGGAATCAGCGCAGGAGAAATCGGAGGCCAGGTCATGCAAGGGACGAACGTGCTGTTCGGTCAGATTGCCGTGGTATTCGGCATCGTGATCGCCGGAGTGTGGGGCGCCACACAATGGACAGCAGCGGCCCTTGGCTATCAAGTACGCCTTGGCTCGCCCTGGTTCGACTTTCTTGGCACGTCGATCTACCACCCGTGGAAGCTGTTTGAGTGGTGGTTCTTCTTCGGCGCCTATGCCCCGGAAGTCTTCGACACCGGCGGCGCCATTGCCGGCGCCAGCGGCATGGTCGCCGTGGGCGTTGCCATCGCCATGTCGGTCTGGCGCTCGCGCCAAGCGCGCTTGGTCACGACCTACGGCTCTGCGCGCTGGGCGAACGCGCAGGACATTCGCAAGGCCGGCCTCACACAGCCTGCCGGCGTGTTCCTGGGCCTGCACGATCGCCAGTACCTGCGGCATGAAGGCCCGGAACACGTCCTGACCTTCGCGCCCACGCGCTCGGGCAAGGGTGTGGGCCTGGTGGTGCCCACCTTGTTGAGCTGGTCGGCATCGGCCGTCATCCACGACATCAAGGGCGAGAACTGGCAGATCACCGCCGGCTGGCGCTCGCGCTTCTCGCATTGCCTGCTGTTCAACCCCACCGATGCGAAGTCGGCCGCCTACAACCCGCTGCTGGAAGTTCGGCGCGGCGCGCATGAAGTGCGCGACGTTCAGAACATCGCGGACATTTTGGTCGATCCCGAAGGCGCGTTGGAGCGCAGGAACCATTGGGAGAAAACCAGCCACGCGCTGTTGGTCGGCGCGATCCTGCATGTGCTCTACGCCGGCAAGGACAAGACGCTGCGGGGCGTTGCGAACTTCCTTTCCGACCCGGCCAGCCCGTTCGAGCTGACCCTGCACCGGATGATGACCACGCCGCACCTCGGCGATGGCCCGCATCCCGTGGTGGCATCCGCCGCACGCGAAGTCCTCAACAAGAGCGACAACGAACGTTCGGGCGTGCTGTCCACGGCCATGTCGTTCCTCGGCCTGTACCGCGACCCGACGGTGGCCGAAGTCACCTCGCGCTGCGACTGGCGCATCGCCGACCTGATCGCGGCCGAGCATCCGGTATCGCTGTATCTGGTGGTGCCGCCTTCGGACATTAGCCGCACCAAGCCGCTGATCCGGCTCATCCTGAACCAGATCGGTCGGCGCCTCACCGAATCGCTCGACGGCTCCGACGGCATCGAGCGCCGCCACAAGCTGCTGCTGATGCTCGATGAGTTTCCGGCGCTGGGGCGCCTGGACTTCTTCGAGACGGCACTGGCCTTCATGGCCGGCTACGGCATCCGCAGCTTCCTCATCGCGCAGTCGCTCAACCAGATCGACAAAGCCTACGGCCAGAACCATTCGATTCTGGACAACTGCCACGTGCGCGTGACGTTCGCCACCAACGACGAGCGCACCGCCAAGCGCATTTCCGAGACGTTGGGCACCGCGACCGAGCTGCGCGCCCAGCGCAATTACGCAGGCCACCGGCTGGCTCCGTGGCTGGGCCACCTCATGGTGTCGCGCCAGGAGACAGCCCGCCCGCTGCTGACGCCCGGCGAAGTCATGCAGCTTCCGCCCGACGAGGCGGTGGTGATGGTGTCGAGCGTGGCGCCGATCAAGGCGAAGAAGCTGCGCTATTACGCGGACGCCAATTTCAAGCGGCGGGTGCTGCCGCCGCCTGCGCTGGCGGACGGGCAGTACGCGGACGTGCCGCCGTCGCGCTTGGACGACTGGAGCGGCCTGGCGATTCCCGCTGTGCCCGTCGCGCCTGCGTCCGATACCGCCGAGGGCTTCGCTGCCTCTGCCGATGACGGTGGCCCACGCCGTCAGCCCGAGCTTTCCGAAACCGTCACCTACGCCCCCGAGCTGGCCGCGCCTGCGGCCGACCTCGCGCTGCTCGATGACGACGACGACCTGCTGCTCCCCCTTCCTCGCCAGCTTGACCCGGCCATGCAGCGCACGGCGCGGCTGGCGTCGCTGAACCCCAACGACGGAATCGAGCTATGAGCCACTACCGCCTCAACCTGTTCATCCAGCCGGAGCACGCCAAACGCCTTGATGAGCTGGCCGCCAAGAAAGGCGTGTCCAAGTCATCCATCGTTGCGGCGGCGCTCGCATCGTGGCTCTCACCCGATGCCGCCGACCAGCGCGAGGCGGCCATCGGCAAGCGGCTGGATCGTCTGTCGCGGCAAGCCGAGCGCAAGGAGCGCGATCAGAACATCCAGATCGAGACGCTGGCGCTGTTCATTCGCTACTACCTCACGGTCAGCACACCAGTCCCCGAGGCGCACCAAGAGGCCGCCCGCGCCCAGGGCAAAGCGCGCTTCGAGCAGTTCGTTGAACAGTTGGGTCGCCACCTGCTGCGCGGTCGAAGCCTGGTGCGCGACGTGGTGGAGGAGCTGCATCCCGACCCGATGCGGATGGAGGACGCGGCGGCAGCCGCGCAAGCGCAGGAGCGTACGTCATGAGCGCCGTTCCGCAGTCCATGACCGTCACCTCGCTCGACCGCCGCATCCAGATGCTGCGCACGGCGATGGGGCCGCTGATCGCCGCGGCGCTCGAAGACCCCGACGTGGTGGAGGTGATGCTGAATCCCGATCGCACCCTTTGGGTGGATCGGCTTTCCAGCGGGCGCGCGCCGATGGGCGTGGAGCTGTCCGAAGCGGACGGCGAGCGAATCATCCGCCTCGTGGCCGCCCATGTCGGCGCGGAGGTGCATTGCGGCCAACCGCTGCTGTCGGCTGAATTGCCCGAAACGGGCGAACGCTTCGAGGGCATCTTGCCGCCGGCCGCACCGGGGCCGGCCTTCGCGTTGCGCAAGCGGGCCATCGGCGTGATCCCGCTGGAGCGGTACGTCATCGACGGGATGATGACCAGCGCCCAGGCGGGCTTTCTCGTTCGCGCGGTGCGCGAGCGGCAGAACGTCTTGATCGCCGGCGCCACCAGCAGCGGCAAGACGACGCTCGCCAATGCGCTGCTGGCCGAGATCGCCGCCACCGGCGACCGCGTGCTGGTGCTCGAAGACACGGTGGAGCTGCAATGCGCGGCCCGCGACCACGTTCCGCTGCGCACGCGCGCAGGCGTGGTGTCCATGACCGAGCTGGTGCGCTCGTCCATGCGCCTGCGCCCGGATCGCGTCGTCGTCGGCGAGGTGCGCGGCGCCGAGGCGCTGGATCTCATCAAGGTGTGGGGCACGGGCCACCCCGGCGGCATCGCCACGATCCACGCCGGCTCCGCGCTGGGCGCGCTCCTGCGCTTGGAGCAACTGATTCTCGAAGTGGCGGTGAACCCGCCGCGTGCGCTGATCGCAGAGGCGGTCAACGTGGTGATCCACATCGCCGGGCGCGGTCGCAAGCGCCGCATCGAGAACATCGCCCGCGTAATCGGCTTCGACGGCGTGGGCTATCAACTGGCGGACGCGATGGATGTGCCGTTTCCCGAGCCGCCACCGCCGTCCGACCTTCCTTCCCCGTCCCTCAACCACCCTGGAGAACTGCCATGACGCAGATGCACGTTCCTGCTTTCCGTGTTTCCTCAAATCCGCTTCCGCGCCCGTCCGGCTTGGCACGGCTGCGCAGCCTGGCCCGCCCTGCGGAGCAAGGGCTGCTGCTGGCCGCGCTGCTGCTGTTCCTGGCCGGCACCGCGCAGGCCGCCGGTTCCTCGATGCCGTGGGAGGGGCCGCTGCAATCCATCCTCGAATCCATCCAGGGGCCGGTGGCGCGCATCGTGGCCGTCATCATCATCATCGCCACGGGCCTCGCGCTCGCCTTCGGCGACACGTCGGGCGGATTCCGCAAGCTGATCCAGATCGTGTTCGGTCTGTCCATCGCCTTCGCGGCTTCGAGCTTCTTCCTGTCGTTCTTCAGCTTCTCCGGCGGGGCCGTCGTATGAGTGCCCCGGACACCTTCGCGGCCGGCTTCGAGGTGCCGCTGCATCGGTCGCTCACGGAGCCGATCCTGCTGGGCGGGGCACCGCGAACGGTCGCCATTGCGAACGGCACGCTGGCCGCCGCCGTCGGGCTGGGCCTGCAACTGTGGATTCCCGGTGTGGTGCTCTGGATCTTCGGCCATTCGCTGGCGGTATGGGGTGCGCGCGTCGATCCGCAGTTCATGCAGGTCTTCGCGCGACACATCAAGCATCGTCCGCTGCTGGACGTGTGAGGGGAGGACGCCGCGATGCTGAACCTCGCCGAATACCGCCAGCGCCCGGCCTTGCTCGCCGACTGGTTGCCGTGGGCCGGGCTGGTCGCGCCGGGCGTCGTCTTGAACAAGGACGGCAGTTTTCAGCGCACGGCCCGGTTTCGCGGGCCTGACCTCGACAGTGCGACGCAAGGCGAGCTGATCGCCACGTCGGCGCGATTGAACAACGCGCTGCGTCGCATGGGATCGGGTTGGGCGCTGTTCATCGAAGCCGAACGCTGCGCAGCCGCCGACTATCCGCACTCGGAGTTTCCCGAGCCGCTGTCGTGGCTGGTGGACGAGGAGCGCCGCGCCACCTTCGAGGACTCGGGCAACCACTTCGAGAGCGCCTATCACCTGACGCTCGCGTACCTGCCGCCGGAGGAATCCCGCGCCCGTGCAGCCAAGATGCTCTACGAGAACACGCCGACGAATGGCGTGGACTGGCGCGAGCGGCTGCAAGCCTTCATCGCGGAGACGGATCGCGTCTTTGACCTGCTCGATGGCGTGATGCCGGAAATCGCCTGGCTCGATGACAGCCAGACGCTGATCTACCTGCACGCCACCATCTCGACGCGGCGCTACCGCGTCGGCGTGCCCGAAGTGCCGTTCCACATCGACGCGCTGCTGACCGACTCCGCGCTCGTCGGCGGCCTGGCGCCCATGCTGGGCGACCAGCACCTGCGCGTGGTGTCGGTGCGGGGCTTCCCGACCTCGACCTGGCCGGGGATTCTGGACGACCTCAACCGCCTCGGTTTTGCCTACCGCTGGAGTACGCGCTTTCTCTGCCTGGACAAAGCCGAGGCGGAAAAGGAACTCGCCCGCCTGCGCCGGCAGTGGTTTGCCAAGCGCAAGAACGTGGTGGCGCTGCTGCGCGAAACCATCTTCCAGCAGGAAAGCCCGCTGGTCGATACCGACGCGAGCAACAAGGCGGCCGACGCCGATGCCGCCTTGCAGGAGCTGGGCAGCGATCAAGTCGCCTTCGGCTACCTCACCGCTACGGTGACGGTGCTCGATGCCGACCCGGCCGTGGCCGACGAGAAGCTGCGCATGGTGGAGCGCGTCATCCAGGGACGCGGCTTCGTCACCATCCCCGAAACGCTCAACGCCGTGGATGCGTGGCTGTCCTCGATCCCCGGCAACGCCTACGCGAACGTGCGCCAGCCCATCGTCTCGACGCTGAACCTGGCGCACATGATGCCGGTGTCGGCGGTGTGGGCCGGGCCAGAGAAGAACGCGCACCTCGACGGGCCGCCGGCCATCGTCACCCGCACCGATGGCGCGACGCCGTTCCGCTTCGTCACGCACATCGGCGACGTGGGGCACATGGCGGTGGTCGGCCCGACTGGCATGGGCAAGTCCGCATTTCTGGCCGTGCTGGCGATGCAGTTCCGCCGCTATCCGCGCTCGCGCATCTTCGCGTTCGACATGGGGCGCTCGATGCGCGCCACCATTCTTGGGCTTGGCGGCGAGCACTACGACCTGGGCGTCGATGGCGGCATCGCGTTCCAGCCGCTCGCGCGCATCGACCGCGACGGCTACCGCACTTGGGCGGCCGAATGGATCGAGGGCCGCCTGCTGCACGAAGGCGTGACGGTTGGCCCCGACGAGAAGGCGGCCATCTGGTCGGCAATCGGCAGCCTTGCCGGTGCGCCGGTGGAGCAGCGCACGATGACCGGGCTTTCCGTGCTGCTGCAATCGAACGCGCTGCGCCAGGCGCTCGCGCCCTACGTGCTCGGTGGTGCCCACGGCAAGCTGCTGGACGCCGACCACGACCGGCTGGGCACGGCCGACGTGCAGTGTTTCGAGATGGAGGAACTGATGGGCAGCCCGGCCGCCGTGCGGTCGGTGCTGGGCTACCTGTTCGCGCGCTTCGATGAGCGGTTCGACGGCGCACCGACCCTGCTGATTCTCGATGAGTCCTGGCTGTTCCTGGACGACCCGATGTTCGCCGCGCGCATCCGCCAGTGGCTCAAGACGCTGCGCAAGAAGAACGTCAGCGTCATCTTCGCCACGCAGAGCCTTGCGGATATCCAGAACTCCAGCATCGCGTCCGCGATCATCGAGAGCTGCGCCATCCGCGTCTTCCTGCCCAACCCGCAGGCGACCGAGCCGCAGATTCGCACGATCTACGAGGGCTTCGGCCTCAACAGCCGGCAGATCGAGATCGTCGCCACCGCGCAGCCCAAGCGCGACTACTACTACCAATCCCGCCTCGGCAACCGCCTGTTCGACCTCGACCTGGGGACGGCGACGCTGGCCTTCGCCGGTGCTTCCACGCCGCAAGACCAGCGCGACATAGACCGCGTGCTGCTGGACGCCGGCGTGCCCGGCTTCGCGGGCGCCTGGCTGCGCCATCGCGGCCTCGATTGGGCGGCCGACCTGCTGCCCTCGTTCCCCGGCATTGCGCCGGGTTCCCTCCGTACCACCGACCACCCACTGGAGAGCCAGTCATGAAGAAGCGCCTTATCGCCGCCGCCGTCGCGGCCATGCTTTGCACCGCCACCGCCCATGCGCAATGGGTCGTGGTCGATCCCACGAACCTCGTGCAGAACACGCTGACCGCGATCCGCACGCTGGAGCAGATCAACAACCAGATCCAGCAGCTCCAGAACGAAGCGCAGATGCTGATGAACCAGGCGCGCAACCTTGCCAGCCTGCCGTCCAGCGTGGTGAACCAGTTGCGCGCCAACCTGGCGACGACCGAGCGGCTGATCGCCCAGGCCCGAGGCTTGGCCTACGACGTGACGAACTTCGATCGAGAGTTCGCGCGCCTGTATCCCGAGCAGTACGCCGCCACCGTCAGCGGCGACCAGATGTACCGCGACGCGCAGGAGCGTTGGAGGAACACGCTCCACGGCTTGCAGACCACCATGCAGATGCAGGCGCAGGTGTCGCAGAACCTGGGCGAAGACGAAAGCGTGCTGGCCGACCTCGTGGGCAGAAGCCAGTCGGCCGAAGGTGCGTTGCAGGCCATGCAGGCCATGAACCAGTTGCTCGCCTTGCAGGCCAAGCAGTCGATCCAGTCGCAGCGGCTCCAGATCACTCAAGACCGGGCCGCCTCGCTGGAACTGGCGCGGCAGGCGGCAGCGACGGAGCGCGCCCGCGAAGTGCGGCGGCGCTTCCTGGGCGAAGGCACGCCGTACACGCCGCAGCGCGTGGACTTCTACGGTAACTGACGGGAGGCCGCCATGCGATGCGTCCTCGTCCTGTGTGCCGCGTTGCTGGTCGCTTGCAGCGAGCAGCCCGCAGACCACCTTGCCGATGCCCTGGCCGACGATCCCGTGCGGCTCAAGGCATTGCGCGCGCAATGCGCAGCCGACCGGCAGGCCACGGGCGAGGACGCCTGCCGCGCAGCCGCCGAAGCCTTCCGACGACGCTTCTTCTCCGGCGAGGCCGGGCCGGACGAATACCAAACGCTGGCCGACCTGCCGCCGATCCCACCGAGCTTCGATGAACCGGCCGATGGCGAATCGCCGGCTTCATCCGATCAAGAGGACGCGCCATGAATGACGTGACCATCATCGACCGCTTCCTCAACATCTTCTCCACTTATATCGACTCGGGTTTCGGGCTGTTGCAGGGCGAAGTGGCGTTCCTGACCGCGACGCTGATCGTCATCGACATGACCATCGCCGGGCTGTATTGGGCGATGAGCCACGCCACCGGCCAAGGCGAGGACGTGATCGCCAAGCTGCTGCGCAAAGTGCTCTACGTCGGGGCGTTCGCTTACATCATCGGCAACTTCAACTGGCTGGCCGGCATCGTGTTCCGCTCCTTCGCCGGCCTGGGCCTGACGGCCACCGGCTCGGCGATCACGATGGAGAACTTCTTGCAGCCGGGCCGGCTGGCGAAAACCGGCATCGACGCCGGAGCGCCGATTCTGGAGCAAGTCGGCGAGATGGCCGGTTTCCCCGAGGTGTTCGTGAACCTCGACGCCATCACAGTGATGTTCCTCGCTTGGCTGGTCGTGGTCTTGTGCTTCTTCGTGCTGGCGATCCAGCTTTTCATCACGCTGATCGAGTTCAAGCTGACCACGCTCGCCGGCTTCGTGCTGGTGCCGTTCGCCTTGTGGAACAAGACCAGCTTCCTCGCCGAAAAGGTGCTGGGCAACGTGGTGTCGGCCGGCATCAAGGTCTTGGTCTTGGCTGTGATTGTCGGCATCGGTTCCGGCCTGTTCGCCGAGTTCCAAGTTCATCCCAACGAGCCTTCCATCGACCACGCGCTGGTCATCATGCTGGCCTCGCTCACCTTGCTGGCGCTGGGGATCTTCGGCCCTGGCATCGCCACGGGCCTTGTGTCCGGTGCGCCGCAGCTCGGCGCCGGTGCGATGGCTGGCGCCGCCATCGGCGCAGCCGGGACAGCGGTGGCCGTTGGCGCTGCCGCGACGGGCGTAGGTGGCGCTGTCATGGCCGGGGCACGCATGGCGCCGGCCGCCGCCAAGCTCGCCGGCAGCGGCGCGCGTGCCGCCGCCTCGACGGCCAGCAGCGCACGGTCGGCGTTCCAGGCCGGTTCCGCCGCCGCCGGCGGTGGCGCGAAGGGCGCGATGGCCGGCTTGGGCAACGTCGCCAAGACCGGCGCGCAGTCTGCCGGGCGCGGCATCGCAGCTCGCGCTTCCGCTGCTGGGCAACGCATGGCAGCTCCCTTCCGCTCCGGCTGGAACGGCTCTGCTGCTGACGATGGCGCGGCGGCCGGTGGAGCCGGGACATCCGGCCAGGCCGCCGCAGGCGAGGCCACTTCCGGCGCAGCCAATGCGCAACCCGCTTGGGCCAAGCGGCTGCACCGCCGCCAGCAACTCACACATGCCGCGACCACCACCGCGCACACGCTGCGCGGCGGCGATGGCGGCGGCTCGGGCCAAGGCCCAAGCCTGCGCGGCTCCGACGACTAAAGCGATTCACAAGGAGAACTGACCATGCGATTCAAGCGACCACAGGTGCGCTACGCCGACACGCCGCAGCCTGCCACGCCGTACCAAGCTGCCGGCCAGGTGTGGGACGAGCGCATCGGCTCGCCGCGCGTGCAGGCGAAGAACTGGCGCCTGATGGCCTTCGGCTGCCTCACGCTCGCGCTGCTGATGGCCGGCGGCCTGGTGTGGCGCTCGGCGCAATCCATCGTGACGCCCTACGTGGTGGAGGTGGACAACGCGGGCCAGGTACGTGCCGTCGGCGAAGCCGCCACGCCGTACCGGCCCAACGATGCGCAGACGGCGCACCACATCGCGCGCTTCGTGACGCTGGTGCGCTCACTGTCCATCGACCCGATCGTCGTGCGGCAGAACTGGCTCGATGCCTACGACTACACGACCGACAAGGGCGCGGCCGTGCTCAACGACTACGCGCGGGTCAACGACCCGTTCGCGCGCATCGGCAAGGAATCGGTGACGGTGCAGATCACCAGCGTCGTGCGCGCAAGCGACACGTCTTTCAACGTGCGCTGGACGGAACGCCGCTACGTCAACGGCGCCGCGGCCGGCCTGGAGCGGTGGACGGCCGTGGTGTCCATCGTGCTCCAGCCGCCGCGCACCGAGGAACGCCTGCGCAAGAACCCCCTGGGCATCTACGTCAACGGCTTGTCGTGGAGCCGCGAGCTGGATTCTTCCGAAGGAGCCAAACCATGAATGCACTTTCCCGTATATCCGCCTTGCCGGTGATCCTGCTGGCTTCGACTGTCTTGTTCACGGGCTGCGCCACGCAAGGCAAGCCGCCTCCAGTCATCTCGCTCGATGAGCCGGTGCAGGCGCAGCCGCTGCCCGAACTGCCCGCGCCGGTGGAGGTGGTGGCCGTGCCCGAGGTGCTGCCGATGCCGGCGCAGTTGAAGCCGGTGCCCGAAGCCGAAGACGCCAAGCCCGCGCCGGAACCGACAGACGAGAAGGTGCGCGTCTCGCGCGCCAATGCCGAGGCCCGCGTCGCGCCCACGCGCGAGGGCTACGTCAACGCGATTCAGGTGTGGCCCTTCACGGATGGCGCGCTCTATCAGGTCTATGCGGCCGTGGGCCGCGTGACCGTGATTTCGCTCCAGCCGGGCGAGGAACTGGTGACGGTGGCCGCCGGCGATACCGTGCGCTGGATCGTGGGCGACACGTCCAGCGGCAGCGGCGCCGACCTGCGCGTGAACGTGCTGGTCAAGCCGATTCGCTCGGGACTCAAGACCAATCTCGTCATCACGACCAGCCGCCGCACCTATCTGCTGGAGCTGACCTCGACGGAAAAGACGTGGATGGCGTCGGCGTCCTGGGAGTACCCGCGCGACCGGATGCTGGCCTTGCAGCGCCAGGCGCAGGCGGCCAGCGCCGCCGCGCCGGTCGATACCGGGCTGGCGCTGGAGAACCTGCGCTTCCGCTACGCAATCAGCGGCAGCAATCCGCCGTGGAAGCCGCTGCGCGCCTTCGATGACGGCGAGAAGGTCTATATCCAGTTTCCGGCGGGCATCGCGCAAGGCGAGCTGCCGCCCCTGTTCGTCATCGGCGCGCAGGGCGATGGGCAACTGGTGAACTACCGCTTCCGCTCGCCGTACTACATCGTGGATCGGCTGTTCGGCGCGGCCGAACTGCGCCTCGGCGGCGACAAGGGCGACGTGGTGCGAATCGAGCGCACGGACGGCGTTGCGCGGAGGAACTGACCATGAGCCAGGACGACACCCCCGACCTCGCCACGCCGCAGGCGGGCAAGGTAGCGCCCGAGGCGGTGGCGCTGCGCGCCCAGCCGCGCCCGGTCACGCGCCTGAATCGGCGCACGCTGGCCATCCTCGCCGGCGGCCTGTCGGTCGCCGTGCTCGGGGCCACGATCTGGTCATTGCAGCCACAGCGGCGCGGAGCCAGCGAGCAGGCCGAGCTTTACAACGTCGATCGCGTGTCGAAGTCCGAAGGGCTGGACGCGCTGCCAACCGATTACTCGAAGCTGCCGGCCTTGCCGCCCGCCGCACCCGAGCTGGGGCCGCCACTACCGGGCGATCTTGGCCCGGCCATCGTGAACTCGCAGCAGCCGGTGACGCCGGCCTATACGCCGCCGGGTCACGATCCCGAGGATGCCTTGCGCAAGGAGGCTGATGCGGCGGCGGCCTCGTCGGTGTTCTTCCGCTCGGGCGGCCAGGGCCAGGCCGCCGCCACGGTGGCGCCGGGGGCGCCTGGTGCTGCCAGCGCGCTCGCGGCCTTCGACCCACTCGCTCCTGGGCCGGCCTCGGTGGCTGCGCAGCCAGCCGACCCGACCGCCGTGCAGAACCGGCAAGACCAGAAAGAGGCATTCCTGAAAGGCGGCTCTACGGAAACCCGCAATTCCGGCAACCTGGCGCTGCCGGCATCGCCTTATCAGGTGATGGCGGGCACGGTGATCGCCGGCGCGCTTGTGACAGGTATCAAGTCGGACTTGCCCGGCGACGTGATCGCCACGGTGACGGAGCCGGTCTTTGACACGGCCACGGGCAAGTTCCTGCTGATCCCGCAGGGATCGCGCATCCTCGGGCGTTACAACAGCCAGGTCAGCTACGGGCAGAGCCGCGTGCAGGTGGTATGGAATCGGGTCATCCTGCCCGACACGTCATCGCTGACGCTCGACAACCTCGTGGGCACCGACCCGGCCGGCTACGCCGGCCTGGAAGACGACGTGGACTGGCATTGGGATCGCATCGTCGCGGGCGCTGTGCTGACGACGCTGCTGGGCGTAGGCGCCGAGCTGGCCGCGCCGGAGAACCGCCAGGACGGCAACCGCATCGTCATCGCCGGGCGCGACAGCGCACAGGACAGCATCAATCAGGTCGGCCAGGAGATCACCCGGCGCAACATGAACATCCAGCCCACGCTGACCAGCCGGCCCGGCCTGCCGGTGCGGATCATCGTCAACCGGGATCTTGTGCTGCGGCCGTACCAGCCGCTGTTCTTCAACCGGGGAGCTTCGCAATGAGCACGACCAAGAAGCTGCGGCTCGGGCCGCTGCCCAAGACCGAGAGCGTCAAGCTGACCTTCGCTTGCCCGGCCAGCCTGAAAGCCGACCTCGACCGCTACGCCGCGCTGCACGCGCAGGCGTATGGCGAGGCGGTCGATGCCGTGACGCTGATTCCGCACATGCTGGAGGCGTTCATGGCGGGGGATCGGGGATTCAAGCGCACACAGCCCAAGAACGGAAAAGCCGCCCCTGCGTGAACAGGGGCGGCTCTGGATTGGTGCCCGAGGCCGGAATCGAACCGGCACGCCTTTCGGCGAGGGATTTTCTTACCACTTCGACTTTCGCCGCCGCCCTGCTCAACGCAGGGCGTTCGTGGTCTGGAGCACGCCTTCACCATAGCCTTGCGGCCGTAGGTGCCCGCCGTCTGCTCTCTACACCTTCCCAAGCTGTAGCTTGGGCTTGGCTCGGCGTTGGCTCGGATGCAACAGCATCCAGGGCGTTCGCCGACTTTGACGGGCTTCACTTCGGGCGTTTCCCCCCGAAGGCTCAAATTGTTCAAGTCCCTTGTGTCTACCGATTTCACCACTCGGGCGTAGTGCTCAACGCACTGAAAACACCTACCTCCATCTACTGGCGCCTAGCTGGCCCCTGGTCGTCAAGCCTAGCTGCAAAGCTACAACTCGGATGCCCGCAAACCGTTGTCACTATTGACCTTCTGGCTCGGTAGTTCTAGCAGAAAGGACTTGACAAAACAGATTTTAAGTCCGATGCGTCTACCAGTTTCGCCATCCGGGCCTGCAGCGCGCGCAGATTGTAGCGGAATCGGCCGCTCCGGCACCGGCTAACGCAGGTTTTACGCGCGCAGCGCCGCTGCCCGCTACAGTCCGCCAACGCACACGGGAAGGGCGACATGGCGATGCAGTGCATACGAAGGATCGTCTGCGGGCTGTCGATGCTGCTGGCGGCGGGGCCGCTGGCGGCACAGCAGGGGCCGACACCACCCGATGGCGTGGTGGACATGGCGACCGTGCAGGTGACCGGCGAACAGCCGGGCCCGGGTTTGTGGAAAGTGACCGCGCCGCAGGGGCATGTGGTGTGGATCCTCGGCATCGTTTCGCCGTTGCCGGCGGGCGTGGAGTGGCGTCCCGACGAGGTCGAGCGCACGATCGCCGGGGTTGACCACGTGCTGGGCGAGCCGGGCTTCAAGGTCGATCCGCAGGTGGGTCTGCTGAAGGGCCTGACCCTGCTGCCGCTGGCCCGCAGGACCGCACGCGACCCCCAGGGGCGCACGCTGCAGCAGGTGCTGTCGGCGCCGACCTACGCACGCTGGCTGCAGCTCAAGCAGATGTACCTCGGCACTGATCGCAGCGTCGAGAAGGAGCGTCCGCTGGTGGCGTCCGGGCGCCTGTACCAGGCCTTCCTGAAACGCAACGGGCTGCGCGATGGCAAGCAGGTGGACAAGGCGCTGCAGCGGCTCTACAAGGCGCGTGGCCTGCAGCCCGAGGTGCTGAAGGTCACGCTGAAGATCGATGATGCGCGCGCCACGCTGAAGGAACTGCAGGTGACCGAGGTCGACGACCGCGCGTGCTTCGAGCGCACGCTGGATACCGTCGAGTTCCAGGCACCGGTGCTGCGCGAACGGGCCAACGCGTGGGCGCTGGGCGATGTGGCTGCGCTGCGGCGTCTGTCCGGCTCGACCATGGCGCAGACCTGCCGCGAAGTGCTGCAGGAGTCGGCCTTCGTGCGCCGTCGCGGCTGGAGCGATCTGCCCGAGCAGGTGCGCCAGCGCTGGTTGCAGGGGGTGGACCGCGCGCTGCAGCAGCACGCGGCCACCTTCGCCACCGTGCCGGTCAGTCTGCTGCTGGGAGAAGGCTATCTGCAGGCATTGCAGCAGCGCGGCTACGTGGTTGAAGCACCGCCGGAGTAGCCCGCGTAGGCAGCGCGTCAGGTTCGTGTCATAGTCCCATTCATCCACCAGGGGGATGGGGCCATGTCGTTGCACGCGTTTGCCTACGTCAGTACGGCCACGGAAGGGCTGGACGTGCCTGCGCTGGACGCGTTGCTGGCCGATGCCACCGCTTTCAATCGCATGGCCGGGGTCACCGGCGTGCTGATGTACGACGGCACCCGGTTCCTGCAGTACGCCGAGGGCCCGCGCGATGGCCTGGCTTCGGTGCACGCCCGCATCGTCAATGCGCGTCGGCACAGCTGTCTGACCGAACTGGCCGCAGGCCCGTTGCGGGCGCGATGGTTTCCGCGCTGGACCATGGCCAACCGGATGATCGAACCGGGGGCACTGGCCAGTATCGTGGCAGCGCCCTGGCAGGGCTTCGACAACGACCCGCATCGGCCGGGTACCGGCTTCGCGCTGCTGCTGCGTTCGTGGATGGGCGGGCATGGCGAGCTGGAACCGGCAGCAGTCAGCCTGGGCTAGTGCGCGCGGGCGTGACCTGCGACGCCCCGGGCCGTTACTCTTGCAGGCATGATTGACCGCCTGCGGATGCCCGGATGAGCCCTTGCCCCTTTTCGATGCCCCTGGGGCTGCGCGCATGAGCGTGGCGATCAGTGCAGCGCTGGCGCCGGCGCCGGCCGTGATCGGCCTGGGTTATGTCGGTCTGCCGCTGGCCGTGGCCTTCGGCCAGCAGCTGGCAACGCTGGGCTTTGACATCGACCAGGCGCGGATCGCCGAGCTTCGTGGTGGCCAGGACCACACCCTGGAAATGGAGCCGGACGAACTGGCCTCTGCCACGCAGTTGCGCTATAGCAGCGCCCCGGCTGACCTTGATGCGTGCAATGTCTACATCGTCACGGTGCCCACCCCGATCGACGCCTACGAGCAGCCGGACCTGGAGCCGCTGCGTTCGGCCAGCCGGTTGATTGCCGGCCACCTGCGGCCGGGGGATGTGGTGGTCTACGAATCCACGGTCTATCCGGGTACCACCGAGGAAGTGTGCGTGCCGTTGCTGGAGCAGGGCTCGGGCCTGCGCTTCAACCAGGATTTCTACTGCGGCTACAGCCCGGAGCGGGTCAGTCCGGGTGATCGCGCGCGGCGCCTGTCGGACATCCGCAAGATCACCTCCGGCTCTACGCCCGAGGTCGCTGCGGTGATCGATGGCCTGTACCGGCAGATCATCCGTGCCGGCACGTTCCCGGCGCCCTCGATGCGCGTGGCCGAAGCGGCCAAGGTCGTGGAGAACATCCAGCGCGACGTCAACATTGCCCTGGTGAACGAGCTGGCCCTGATCTTTGACCGGCTGGGCATCGACACCCAGGACGTGCTGGATGCCGCAGGCAGCAAGTGGAACTTCCTGCCGTTCCGGCCGGGTCTGGTCGGTGGCCATTGCATTGGCGTGGACCCGTACTACCTGCTGCACAAATCCGAGAGCGTGGGCTACCACCCCGATCTGATCCACACCGCGCGCCAGGTCAACAATCGCGTGGGCGAGCATGTGGCGGCGCGGGTGCTGGCGATGCTGGACGAGCGCGGGCGCAGCCCGGCGCAGTCGCGCATCCTGGTGCTGGGCGTGACCTTCAAGGAAGAGTGCCCCGATCTGCGCAACAGCCGCGCGCTGGAGCTGGCGCAGCGGTTACGCGAAAGCGGCGCGCAGGTCGATGTAAGCGATCCGTGGGTGGGGCCCGCAGCGCTGGCCGATACCGGCGTGCAGTGGCTGCAGCAACCGCAGGCGGGCGCCTACGACGCCGTGGTGCTGGCGGTGGCGCACGCTGCCTTCACCGCGCTGGACGAAGATCAGATCCGCGCACTGCTGGCACCGGGTGGGCTGGTGTACGACGTGAAGTCGGCATGGCCGCGCAGCGTGGTGGATGATCGCCTCTAGCGGGCGTACACCTGCCACGCGGTAGACTCGGGGCAGTTGCAACCGAGGAACGCCATGCACCGTTACATTGTCTTCGTGCTCGCCATCCTGATGCTGCCGGTCAGCCTGTGGCTGGCCGCGCTCTGGCCTGCCTGGTACTGGGGCGTGGGCCTGTCCGCGGCGATGGTGGCGCTGGGCTGCTGGGATCTGCTGCAGAAGCGCAGCACCCTGCGCCGCAACTACCCGGTGATGGCCCATTTCCGTTACGGCCTGGAATCGATTGGCCCGGAGATCCGCCAGTACTTCGTGCAGAGCGACCTGGAGGACGTGCCGTTCTCGCGCCAGCAGCGCGCGTTGATCTACCAGCGCGCCAAGAACGAGATGGACACCGTACCGTTCGGGACCCTGCGCAGTACCTATGCCGTGGACTACGAGTGGATCAACCACTCGTTGGCGCCGACCGCCATCGGCAAGCATGACTTCCGTGTGCTGATCGGGCCGACGTGTGCGAAGCCCTATTCGGCCAGTGTGTTCAATATTTCGGCGATGAGTTTCGGTTCGCTGTCGGCCAATGCGATCCGCGCGTTGAACGACGGTGCCCGCCGCGGCGGCTTCTATCACGACACCGGCGAAGGCTCGATTTCGCCCTACCACCGTGAGATGGGGGGCGACCTGGTGTGGGAGATCGGCTCGGGCTACTTCGGTTGCCGCGATGAGAAGGGCGGCTTCAGCGAAGAGCGGTTCGTTGCCAACGCCACCCACGATCAGGTGAAGATGATCGAGATCAAGCTGTCCCAGGGCGCCAAGCCCGGTCACGGCGGCGTGCTGCCGGCGCCGAAGGTCACCGCCGAAATCTCCGCCACCCGTGGCGTACCGATGGGCGTGGACTGCATATCGCCGTCGCGTCATTCGGCGTTCTCCACGCCGGTGGAGCTGCTGCAGTTCGTTGCACGCCTGCGCGAACTCTCAGGCGGCAAGCCGGTGGGCTTCAAGCTGGCCATCGGTCATCCGTGGGAATGGTTTGGCATTGCCAAGGCCATGCACGAGACCGGCCTGCTGCCCGATTTCATCGTGGTGGATGGTGCCGAGGGTGGTACCGGCGCGGCACCGGCCGAGTTCGTCGATCACGTGGGCGTGCCCATGCATGAGGCCCTGCTGCTGGTGCACAACACCCTGGTCGGGCTGGACCTGCGCGACCGCATCCGCATCGGTGCGGCGGGCAAGATCACCAGTGCGTTTGATATCGCCCGCACCATCGCGCTGGGCGCGGACTGGTGCAACGCCGGGCGTGGCTTCATGTTCGCGCTGGGCTGCATCCAGTCGCTCAGCTGCCACACCGACAAATGCCCCACCGGCATCGCCACCCAGGACCCGGCGCGCTGGAAGCACCTGGATGCACCGGACAAGGCCACGCGCGTCTACAGCTACCACGAACACACCCTGCATGCCTTGAAGGAACTGTTGTGCGCGGCCGGGCTGAACGATCCCGCCGAACTGGGACCGGAGCACATCCTGCGCCGCGTGTCGCCGGTGGAGATCCGTTCGCTGGCCACGCTGTACCGCTACCTGGAACCGGGCGAGCTGCTGCACAAGGTGCCCGACCACGCGGTCTTCCACGCGTTCTGGGCCGATGCACGCAGCGATTCGTTCCAGCCGCCGGCACGCATCCAGGCGCTGCGCGCCAGCAAATCGCGGTAACTGCCGTTGTAGAGTCGAGCCATGCTCGACTGCTTTTATTGATCCCAATGCAGTCGAGCATGGCTCGACTCTACAAGGACACGCCATGCAGTTCAGGACGGGCACCATCGACGATGTTGCGTTGCTGTGGGCACTGCGAACCCGTTGCGTGCGCGAAACCTGCAGCAGCCATTATCCGCCCGAGGTGATCGCACCGTGGTCGGCCTCGCCACCACCGTCGCAGTACGCGCGGCTGCTGGGGCAGGGCGGTTGCGTGGTGGCCGAGGATGCGCAGGGCGCACTGCTGGGGTTTGGCGTGTTCGACAGCGAGGGTAATGAAGTCGACGCCTTGTTCGTTGATCCGGATCGTGGTGGCCAGGGGATTGGCCAGGCCCTGATGCAGCGGTTGCTGGCGATGGCCGACCCTGCCCGCGATGTGGTGCTGTCCGCCTCGCTCAATGCGGTGCCGTTCTACCAGCGCCAGGGCTTCATCGCTGAACGGCAGGAAGACTATGCGCACCCCAGCGGCGTCGCGCTGGCATCGGTGCGCATGCGCCGCCCCCTGTAGAGTCGAGCCATGCTCGA
>NZ_JBWJPD010000019.1:0-94790 GCF_056393165.1 Stenotrophomonas sp. Steno-C17 | reverse complement strand
GCGCAACGGGCTCCGACCCCAGATGAATTTCGATATCTGACAAGTAGATGCACGCCATGCGTGGATGGCGGAACAACGACAAGCGGAATTCACGCCACACCGCTTGAAACCGCCTGCGATTGCCGCCAGTCTGTGGCCATGCAGGACCGGATCACACTCCCCGACTGGGATGCACTGGCCGACCTCGACGACGAGGCGCTGCCACTGTTGCCGACCGCGCTGCTGATCGCGCGCGATGAATACCCCGATCTTCAGCCAGGCGTGTACGAGGCACTGGTGCAGAGCCATGTCGATCACCTGCGCGCCGAGGTGGACACCATCGAGCGCTGGCCGTTGAAGATGGCCGCGGTCAACCGCCACCTGTTCGACGAACTGGGCTACAGCGGCGACCATCAGCAGTACTACGACCCCCGCAACAGCTACCTCAACCAGGTGTTCGAGCGGCGGCTGGGCAATCCGATCTCGCTGGCGCTGGTGCAGATGGAAGTGGCACGGCGGCTGGGCATTCCGCTGGACGGGGTGTCCTTCCCCGGCCATTTCCTGGTGCGGCTGCCGGTGGACGATGGCGTGCTGGTGATGGACCCGTTCAATGGTGGCCGCCCACTGGACGTGGACGAGCTGCGTGAACGCGCCAAATCACACCTGGGCGGGCAGGCGCCCGACGATCAGGTACTGGCACAGATCCTGGACCCGGCGCCGAGCCGGGCGATCCTGATCCGCATGCTGCGCAACCTGCATGGCGTGTACGCCGAGGCCGGCGAATGGGATCGGGCCGCGCGCAGTGCCGATCGCCTGCTGAAACTGGCTCCGGAACAGGACGATGCACTGCGCGACCGCGGCCTGGCCTATCTGCAGCTGGAGTACCTGGCTGGCGCACGCCACGACCTGGGGCAGTATCTGAAGCGCAACCCGGAGGCCAGTGATGCGCAGTGGCTGCGCGAGAAGCTGATCGACCTGGGCGGGCCGATGCCGCGGCTGCATTGACCGGTAGCGCCAGGCCACGCCCGGCGGGCCCGATCTCAATCGATTTCGACCATCTCGAAATCGTCCTTGGTCACCCCGCAATCCGGGCAGGTCCAGGTCTCGGGAATATCCTCCCAGCGCGTGCCCGGGGCGATGCCCTCTTCCGGCAACCCCTCGGCTTCGTGGTAGATGAAGCCGCAGACCACGCACATCCAGGTGCGCAAGGTGGTGGGGGTGGCATCGCTCATCGGATAATCAACGCTGGATTCACTGGCCGCCATTGTCCCACTGCGGCCCTTTCACCGGTAGCCATCCATGAACGCAGCTTCCCCGGCGCCCCGCGGCGTCTACCTGATCACCCCTGACGATGCGGACACCGCCCGCCTGCTGGCGCGCACCGAACCGCTGCTGGCGGCCGGCCCGACCTGGCTGCAGTACCGCAACAAGACCGCCAGCGACGCGCTGCGCCGGGAACAGGCCACCGCCCTGCAGGCGCTGTGCGCCGAGCACCGCGTGCCGCTGATCATCAATGACGACCCCGTGCTGGCCCAGGCCGTGGGCGCAGCCGGCGTGCATCTGGGCGGCACCGACGGCGACATTCCCAGCGCGCGGGCCCTGCTGGGCGATGCCGCCATCATCGGCGCGTCCTGCTACGACCAGGCGGTCAACGCCGAAAAGGCCGTCGCCGCAGGTGCCAGCTACGTGGCCTTCGGCGCGTTCTTCCCCACCACCACCAAGATCACCAGCAGCCGGGCCCACACCGACCTGCTGCGGCAAACCGCCGCACTGGGCGTGCCGCGGGTGGCGATCGGCGGGCTGACCCCGGACAATGTGGGTCCCATCATCGACGCCGGCGCCGATCTGGTGGCCGTGGTCAGCGGCATCTATGCCGCCCAGGACCCGGTCGCCACGCTGCAGGCCTACCTTGCCCGGTTCCGCTGAACCCGGCTCGCCCCAGGAAACCGCATGAACCACGATCAATCCCACGCCCTGTTCTCCCGCGCCCAGCAGCTGCTGCCCGGCGGCGTCAATTCGCCGGTGCGCGCGTTCAAATCGGTGGGCGGTGAACCGTTCTTCGTCGAGCGCGCCGACGGCGCCTACCTGTACGACGTGGACGGCAACCGCTACATCGACTACGTGGGCTCGTGGGGCCCGATGATCGTCGGCCACAACCACCCGGCCGTGCGCCAGGCGGTGAAGCGCGCGATCGACAACGGCCTGTCGTTCGGCGCGCCGTGCGCGGCCGAAGTGACCATGGCCGAGACCATCACCCGGCTGGTGCCGTCGTGCGAAATGGTGCGCATGGTCAATTCGGGCACCGAGGCCACGCTGTCGGCCATCCGCCTGGCGCGCGGCGCCACCGGCCGCAACCGCATCGTGAAGTTCGAAGGCTGCTACCACGGCCACGGCGATTCGTTCCTGGTGAAGGCCGGCAGCGGCATGCTGACGCTGGGCGTACCGACCTCGCCGGGCGTGCCCGCAGGCCTGAGCGAACTCACCCTGACCCTGCCCTACAACGATTTCGACGCCGCCACCGCGCTGTTTGACGCACAGGGCAGCGAGATCGCCGGCCTCATCATCGAACCGGTGGTGGGCAATGCCAACTGCATCCCGCCGCGCGACGGCTACCTGCAGCACCTGCGCGCGCTGTGCACGCAGCATGGCGCACTGCTGATCTTCGACGAAGTGATGACCGGTTTCCGCGTGGCCCTGGGCGGCGCGCAGGCGCACTACGGCATCACCCCGGACCTGACCACCTTCGGCAAGATCATCGGCGGCGGCATGCCGGTGGGTGCCTATGGTGGCCGCCGCGACCTGATGCAGCAGATCGCGCCGGCCGGCCCGATCTACCAGGCCGGCACGCTCAGCGGTAATCCGGTGGCGATGGCCGCCGGCCTGGCGATGCTGGAACTCGTCTCGCAGCCGGGCTTCCACGCCGACCTGGCCGAGCGCACCGCACGCCTGTGTGCCGGCCTGGAAGCGGCCGCCGCCGACACCGGCGTGGCCGTGACGACCACCCAGGTGGGCGCGATGTTCGGCCTGTTCTTCACCAGCGAGAAGGTGGAGACCTATGCCCAGGCCACCGCCTGCGATATTCCGGCGTTCAACCGCTTCTTCCACGCCATGCTGGAACAGGGCGTGTTCCTGGCCCCGTCGGCGTACGAAGCCGGTTTCATGTCCAGCGCGCACGACGACGCGGTGATCGAGGCAACCCTGGCCGCCGCACGCGTGGCGTTCAAGGCCGCCAAGGGGTAAGCACCCCGGGGGGGTGCCAACCTTGGTTGGCACCCTGCAGTCGAGCATGGCTCGACTCTACAAACGGCATCAACCGAAGACGAAGCTGCCCTTCATCATCGCGAAGTGCCCCGGGAACGAGCAGAAGAACGTGTAGTCACCGCCCTTCTGCAGGCCCTTGGTGGAAAACCGTACGCGCGTGCTCTGCCCGCCGCCAATCACCTTCGTATGCGCCAGCACCCGCTTGTCGGCCTTGGGCAGGTAACTGTCGGCCAGGCTCATGCGCATGCCCGCCAGCGCCACCGGCTGGTAATCGGCGGTGCGGGTCAGCACCCAGTTGTGGCCCATGGCGGTGGCCGCCAGCTTGCCGGTGTGGCGCAGGGTCAGGTCCACTTCGCTGCAGTCGGCGGCGACCTTGATCTGCCGGCTGCTGAAGGTCATCTGGTCGGTGCTGTCGATGCTGACCGCACAAACCCGCGCCATGGCCGACGGTGCGAACACCAGCGCCGCCAGTCCGATTGCCACTCCCCAAGCTTTCATCAACACGTCTCCTGCAGGTTCACCTTCATTCTAGGCAGTGACCGTGCGCACCGGCTGCGACAGGGTGTCGCATGCCGTGCGCACGCTGAGGCATGCTGCAGGCATGGAGATACGATTGTTGCTGCTGGATGTGGACGGCGTGCTGCTGCAGTACCAGCGCGCGCAGCGCGTGCTATACCTGGCGCAGGCCCTGCACCGCAGTACCGCACAGGTGCAGGCCGCGCTGTTCGACAGTGGGCTGGAAACCGCCTACGACGCCGGGCAGGTCAGCACCGATGACTATCTGGCACAGCTGGGCCGCGCATTGGATGTCAGCGTGGATGTGCCGACCTGGATTGCGGCCCGCCAGGCCGCGTGCCGGCCGCAGACCGCCGTGGTGCAGCGCCTGCTGGCCTTGGACAACGCTCTGCCGTTGGCGGTGCTGACCAACAACGGGCCGTTGATGGCGCAGGTGTTGCCGGCGTTGCTGCCGGAACTGCACCCGCGCCTGCAGCCGCGTGTGCTGTGCAGCGGCATGCTGGGCGGGCGCAAACCGGACCCGGCCGTGTTCAAGCGGGCCCTGCAGCGGCTGGATGCCGAGCCGGGCCACACGCTGTTCGTCGATGACCTGTTCACCAATGTGCGTGGCGCACGCGCGGCCGGGCTGCACGCCGAGACCGTGCGCGACGGGCGCGGGTTGGGGAAAGTGTTGAAGCGGTACCAGGTCAGGTAGCGCCGGGCCATGCCCGGCGTCCCTGTACCGCTGCGCTCGCCGGGCATGGCCCGGCGCTACCAGCTCAGCGCGCGGCGACGAACGCGGCGATGGCCGCGCGCAGGCGCTTCAGGCCTTCGGCCACTTCTTCATCGGTAATGTTCAGCGACGGCACGAAGCGCAGCACGTCCGGGCCGGCCTGCAGGGTCAGCAGGCCCTGGTCGGCGGCGTGGTCAAGGATCGCGCCGGCCTGGCCAGCGAAATCCTTGTTCAGTACGGCGCCCAGCATCAGGCCACGGCCACGCACGTCGCTGAAGATGTTGAATTCTTCGTTGATGCGGGCAAAGCCATCGCGCAGCGCCTTGGACTGGCGGCTGACGTTGGCGGCAATCTCGGCCGACCCCAGCTTGCGCAGCGCCACGCGGGCCACGGCAGCGGCCAGCGGGTTGCCACCGAAGGTGGTGCCATGCGCGCCGAACTGCATGGTTTCGGCCACCTTCGGGCCGGCCAGCATGGCGCCGATCGGGAAGCCGCCGCCCAGCGCCTTGGCCAGGGTGACCATGTCCGGCACCACATCGTCCTGCCAGTGCGCGAAGAGGGTACCGGTGCGGCCCATGCCGGCCTGGATCTCGTCCAGCACCAGCAGCGCGTTGTGCTGATCGCACAGCTCGCGCACGCGCTTGAGGAAGCCGGACTTGGCCGGCATCACCCCGCCCTCGCCCTGGATCGGCTCCAGCATCACTGCGGCCACGTCGCCGGCAGCCATCGCGGTTTCCAGCTGCACGTCATCGTTGAAGTCGATGTAGCGGAAGCCACCGGGCAGCGGCTCGTAGCCTTCCTGGTACTTCGGCTGGGCGGTGGCGGTCACCGCGCCCAGGGTGCGGCCGTGGAAGCTGCCGCGGAAGGTGATGATGACGCGCTTGTCGGCCGGGCGGCCCTGGCTGGATGCCCACTTGCGCACCATCTTGATCGCCACTTCATTGGCTTCGGCGCCGGAATTGCACAGGAACACGCGCTCGGCGAAGCGGCTGGCCTTCACCAGTTCTTCGGCCAGGTGCAGCGGCGGGGCGCTGTAGAACACGTTGCTGGTGTGCCACAGCTTGCCGGCCTGTTCCACCAGCGCGGCGGTCAGGTCGGGGTCGTTATGGCCCAGGCCGCACACGGCGATGCCGGCGGCCAGGTCGATGAATTCACGGCCCTGGCTGTCCCACACGCGGGCGCCCTGGCCTCGCTCCAACACCACCTGGCGGGGCTTGTAGACCGGCAGGTAGTAGTGCGAAAGGGAGATCAGCGGATCGGTAGCGGCGGTCATGGCAGTGGGCAGGATTCAGGAACCCCCATTCTCGCCCCCCAGCCCCTGCGGCACAATGCACTGATGCGACCGTTTTCCGCCCCCCAACTGAACCCCGCCACCGCCTCCGGCTGGCGCCGCACCTGGTTCGACATCATCTACCGGCACGACACCCGGCCCTCGCGCAATTTCGACCTGATCCTGGTGGTGGCCATCATCGCCAGCATCCTGGTGGTGATGATCGACAGCGTGCAGCACTTGCACGTGGCCTGGGCCAAAGGCCTGTACGTGCTGGAGTGGGGCTTCACCGCCCTGTTCACGATCGAGTACCTGCTGCGCCTGGCGGTGGTGAAACGCCCGCTGCGCTATGCCGTCAGCATCTGGGGAATCATCGACCTGCTGTCGATCCTGCCCGCCTACCTGTCGCTGTTCGTGCCCGGCGCGCAGAGCCTGCTGGTGGTGCGCGCGCTGCGCATCCTGCGCGTGTTCCGCATCCTCAAGCTGACCCGCTATATCGAAGAAAGCGGCATCCTGCTGCAGTCGCTGTGGCGCAGCCGGCGCAAGATCCTGCTGTTCCTGTTCACGGTCATCACCATCACCATCATCGCCGGCACCCTGATGTACGTGATCGAAGGCCCCGAGCACGGCTTCAGCAACATCCCGGCCAGCATGTACTGGGCGGTGGTGACCATGGCCACGGTCGGTTTCGGCGACATCGTGCCGCAGACCGTGCTGGGCCGTTTCGTCACGTCGGTGCTGATCCTGATCGGCTACAGCATCATCGCCGTGCCCACCGGCATCTACACCGCCGAACTGGCCAGCAGCATGCGCGAAGCCGAACTGGCCGCGCGCCGCGATGCCCGTGGTTGCCCGCACTGCGGGCTGGAAGGGCACGAACCCGACGCGCGGCACTGCCGCCGCTGCGGCCACGCCATTCCCGACAGCTTCAACACCTGACCCAAGCATGGGCTCCCGGCGGTCTACGCCGGGAGCCGGCCGCACTTACTGCCGGTTGCTCTCGCCCACCAGCACGTTGTAGGCCTGCAGCAGCTTGCCCGGCGAGCCGCTGGGAATGTCAGAGCCCTGCGCCAGCCACTTCTTTTCGATATCGGTGAAGGGGCGCTTGCCGGACACCCGCTCCAGGCGCCACTTCGCATCGCGCCGGAACGCTTCAGCATCGCTCTCGAAACTGGCCCACTGCATGCGGTCGGGCTCCTGCTCGCCCACCGCGGCATGCGCCTCGTCGGAGATGCGGTTGAACGTGTCCAGGCGCGCCTGCGCCTGCGCGATGTCCACCGGTTCTTCCAGCAACGACTGCAGCAACGCTTCGGCGTCGCGCATCATTGCCATGCGGTAGTACTCGCGGTTCAGTTCACCGCGCTGCTTCATGTCCTCGATCGCAGCATCCTGCTGGGCCTTGTTTTCGGCCTCCAGCGCATCGCTGAACGCCTGGCTGCGCTCGGCGAACGTGGACAGCGCGGCCATCAGGGGCCCATGCATGGCCTTGCCGCGCGCGAACGCGTCATCCTGGTAGTCCTCGCGGTCGTAGTAGTCGCTTGCCGCATGGGTGAGCGGCTGCAGCGCATGCAGGCTTTCCAGGTACGCCTGGGCGGCGGTGTCCAGCTCTGGCAGCGGCGGTCTCGCCGCCCGGGCGCTGGCGATATGCGCATCGCAGGCCTTCAGATCGTCGGCGGTCAGGTCGGGCGGCCCGATCGGACGCTCCTCGCGCCCACTGGGCCCGGCCTGCGGATCCTTCATCCAGCCGCTGTAGTACTTGATGCCCGCATGGATCCCACTGTCCACATCGTTGTAGCAGTCGATGTAGGCGTTGAGTTTGGCGGTCAGCGCCTGCTCGGCCTCATCGGCCGCCGAGCGGGTTGTGTCCTCGGCGGGCTTGCCCGCCGGGTCGCTGGCGGCGGCATTGCCCGGCGGCTTGCTGCACGCGGCCAGACAAAGGAGGACTGCGGCGGCCAGCACTGTGGTATGCAAAGGGTGCGTGTTCATGTCAGTTCCTTGCTGAAGGTAATGGGGGCGATCCCGCCCCGTGGGGTGCACGGTGCACCTGGATCTGCGTGGCACCTTACTGCGCAGCAGCGGCCTGCAGCGCCTCGTAGGCCTGCTCCACGGCATGCGCCGAGCCGCTGTCGAGCATCGTGGCGTCCAGCAGGGGCTGCTGTTCGCGGGGAAGACGCGCGCGCGCCGTCATCAACTGCAGTCGCACGTTCGCTTCCTGCAGGTACGCTGCGGCAGGCACGCCGATGACGTCCCATTCCTGCCCACCACCCTTGATGTGCGGCATTCTTCTACGTGCTTCATCGACCAGCGCGGCAAATGCGGCCACGCGCGGGCCGGCCACCTCCACGTTGAACTCTTCTTCCTCGGTGATGTCGTTGCGCAGGATGCGCGCCTCCAGCAGCAGGGCGATCCGGTAATACTCGCGGGTACGCCCGCTGCGGGCTTCCATGCCGCTCAGGCGAGCACGCGTGGCATGCTCGACTTCAGCGTCCAGCGCCTCGCTGAAGTGCATGCTGACCAGCATGAAATCGGTCAATGCATCCGAAAGGGGGACGTGCAACGCCTTGCCTCGGGCGAACGCATCGCGCCGGTATCCGCCGCTTGCGTAGTAGGCCGACGCCTCGTGGGCCAGGGGTTGCAACCGGCGCAGCGCGGCAAGATAGGTCTTGGCCGATGCGTCCAGCGCCGGCAGGGCCGGCTGCGCGGCGAAGCCGGCAGCAAAGGATTTTTCGCAGGCCTTCAGTTCGCGCGGGGTGATGTCCGCCGGGCCGACCGGGTCGGTCTCCAGGCCCGATGGGCCGACGCTGGGATCATCCATCCAGTACATGTACGGCCGCGTTCCAAGCAGGATGCGCGTATCGAGGGCATTGAAGCAGCCCACGTAGTGTTCAAGCTTGCGCTCGGCGGCCGCGCCCGCTGCATCGGCGCCGGCCGACGTGCCGCGACACGCCACCAGCACCAGCGCCAAGGCGACAGGCAACCCGAAGGCTGCAATGCGCAGCATCGTATCCATACGACCACATCCCTGTTGAAATCGGTTCCAGCCGAACATTCTAACGATCCGTGGCAGGCGCGGTCCTTGACGCCTGCCGCAGATCAGCGGCCGCACATCAGTCCAGGAACAGGTCCGGCAGCAGCGCGCGCGAAGGGTCGACGGCGTAGCCGGACAGATCGGTCACGCCCGCTTCGGCCAGCACCTCGTCGTCCAGCAGGAAGCGACCGTGGAAACCCGCCGCTTCGCGCACCAGCACCGCGTGCGCGGCGTCGGCCATGATCTGCGGGGTACGGCAGCCCGCCGCATCCACGCCGGGAATCATGTTGATCGCATCGGTGGCGATGACGGTACGCGGCCACAGCGCATTGACCGCCACGCCCTGGGGGCCGAACTCGGCCGCCAGGCCCAGGGTGACGAAGCTCATGCCCATCTTGGCCAGGGTGTAGCCGGTATGCGGTGCCCACCATTTCGGGTCCAGGCTGGGCGGCGGCGCCAGGGTCAGGATGTGCGGATTGGGCGCCTGCAGCAGGTACGGCAGGCAGGCCTGCGCGCACAGGAAACTGCCACGCGCGTTGACCTGCTGCATCAGATCGAAGCGCTTCATCGGCGTGTCCAGGGTGCCGCGCAGCCAGATCGCACTGGCGTTGTTGACCAGGATGTCGATGCCGCCGAAGGTGTCCACGGCCGCGGCGACGGCCGCCTGCACCTGGTCTTCTTCGCGGATGTCGCACTTCAGCGCCAGGCCCTGCCCGCCCGCGGCGGTGACCGCTTCGGCGGCGCTGTGGATGGTGCCGGGCAGCTTCGGGTTGGGCACCGACGATTTGGCCGCGATGGCCACGTTGGCGCCATCGCGCGCCGCACGCAGCGCGATCGCCAGGCCGATGCCACGCGAGGCGCCGGTGATGAAAAGGGTTTTGCCCTGCAGACTGCCCACGTTCCACACTCCAGCGTATGCAATGAGCCGCTAGTATGCCGCGCCGACGCCGGGTTCACCGCACGTTGACGATACTGGCGCCCCGGTCAACGCACGAGGTGTACGCCATGCGCCGTTCCCGTCTGCTGCTGCCAACCCTGAGCCTGGCCCTGCTGGCCGCCTGCCAGGGCCGCCCTCCGGAACCTGGCACCGACGCGGCCGGCGGTGATGCGCCTGCGGCATCCAAGGCCGCCGATGGGTCGTTGCGCTGGAGCGAAGCGGTGGTCTGGGATGGCGACCTCAACGCGTGCCGACAGGGCGACAGCGCGGCCACCCGAGACTGCCTGGCCAAGGCCATGCGCGATGGCGGGGCCAGCGCCGATGCCGTTGCCGCGGCGGGCCAACTTTCCAGCGCGGGCGAGCTGGCCTACGTGACCGCCTGGCATGAGCACGATGGTCTGGGTGTGGCCACGGTGGCCTATCCGTTCCGCGCCAATACCAACGAAGGCACGCGTCTGGTCGATGCATCCGGCAAGCGGATCGACGTGGATGCCGTGCAGCTGGATGACACCCTGCGTGCCGACCCGGCGGTGCAGGCGGTGCTGCAGGCCAACCCGCAGGCCACCCCGTTCCCACCGGCACAGGCCGCCGGCACCGCACCGCTGGATGGCGATGGCATCCGCCTGCTGTACCGCACGCCGCTGCGCGACTGCCATGCCTGCCCCGACGTGGGCCACCTGCAGATCGGCTACGACTTCGATGGGCAGCGCAACTTCATCGGCCAGCAGCTGGTGCCGGCCGCCCCGTGACGGGGCGGTAGCGTCGAGCCTGCTCGACGGGTGCTGCATCCACGCGTGGCGTGGATCTACTGTGCCGCCGGGCATCGCGTGGATCTACTGTTCCGCCGGGCATGGCCCGGCGCTACCGGGGGTTTGTCGTCAACGGTACGCCTGCACCTGCCGGCGCAGCAGGTGCGGCACGATCAGGCGGTGTATTGGCGCCACCGGCAGCATGTAGACGCGGCCGAACGCATTGTGGGTATGCACCACCGTGGCCACTTCCAGCAGATCGCCCCGCCACTGCAGGGCCAGCTGCACGCGCAGGTGGCGGTCGTCGTCTTCCAGCACGATGGCATCGTCGTCCAGCGACTGCAGGGTGAAGATGCCCAGGCGCTGGCCAGGCCGCGGGGCCACGGCCGCCTGCACCGCGCGCAGCGAGCCCAGGTCCTTCATTCCCAGCAAGGCCATGCCGCGGTTGCGCAGGCCCATCAGCCCATCGAACCACCCTGGGATGGTGGCCGCCATGTCGCGGTAGGCCTGCAGGGCGGTGCGTCCGTCGCGCCGGGTCTGCACCTGGCAGGCATGCACGAAGTCGGCACCGGGCAGCTGCGCGTGCAGCACACTGTCCGCGCCGGGCACCCGGGTCCGCACACGCGCTGCGGTCACGGCTTGGGCCCCTGCCCCTCGTTGTCTTCCCACTTCAGGATGCGCCGGGTGACAAACCGATATACCGGTTTGCCGGTGGCGAACCACAGTTCGCGTACCCACGAGGTGCGCTTGAGCACGCGTTTTTCCACCGGGGTCAGCGCTTCACGGCAGTACATGCGCTTGTGCTTGAGCAGGTGGCGCAGGTCTTCGCGCGCCAGCAGACGCATCCAGCGCGATCGCGGGTGGCCGATCACCGCCAGCTGGAAGTCGATCAGCGCCGGACGCCCATCTTCGGTCACCAGCCAGTTCGCTTCCTTGGCCAGGTCGTTGTGGGCCACGCCGCGGCGGTGCAATTGCTGCAGCAGGCGCCGCGCGGCATGGAACCAGGCCACATCGCCGCGTGGCGGGCGCTGGTACATGGCATCGCCGGCCATGAAGCTGCGGTCCAGGTGGTGGCCGTTCCAGGCCAGCAGCTGCGGCACGTCGGCCATGCCGTGGATGTGCTGCAGCGCGCGCGCTTCGCGGCGGGCCAGCCACCAGGCGGGCAGCCGCAGCCACAGCGGCGTGGCGCCCAGATCGCGGCGTACGAAACGGCCGTGCGGGCCTTCTACCAGCAGGATGCGGCCGAAGCTGTCGGCCTTCAAAGCGTGAAATGGAGCGTCGGGCGTGTACGGCATGAGGCCATTCTAGGCGATGGCGGCCGTTGCAAACGGTCACGAAGCGGCTGGGAACCAGTCACCTTCACGCCTCTATAATCGTGCAATGGACTCTTCATGGATCGACGCCACGCTCGCGTGGATTGCCGCTCACCCCGTTCTGGCGGGCGCGGTCATTTTTCTGATCGCCTTCTGCGATGCGGTCATCATTCTGGGCGCGATCGTGCCGGCACTGCCGTTGCTGTTCGCGGTGGGCGTGTTCATCGGCCTGGGGCAGATTTCCGGGCCGTATGCGGTGGCGGCAGCGGCACTGGGTGCCTTCGCCGGTGATGGCATCAGCTACTGGATCGGCCGCCGCTGGGGCGATCGCCTGCGCGGGGTGTGGCCGTTCAGCCGCTACCCGCAATTGCTGGACCGCGGCGAGAACCTGTTCCGCCGCAATGCGTTCAAGAGCATCCTGGTGGCCCGCTACGTCGGTGCCATCCGGCCGTTCGTGCCGGCCATCGCCGGCATGATGAACATGCCGGCCAGCCGCTACGTGCAGGCCAGCGGCATCGCCAGCATTTCCTGGGCGCTGCTGTTCCTGGCGCCCGGCTGGGTGCTGGGTGAAGCCTATGACGCGGTCGCTGCGGTGGCCGGGCGGCTGGTGGTGGTCATCGGCTTGCTGGTGGTGCTGATGGGCGTGGTCTGGGCGCTGGTGCTGTATGGCTACCGCTGGTCGGCCGCGCGCATGGACCATTGGCTGGCACGGCTGCTGGACTGGTCCAACCGCCACCCCACGCTGGGCCGCTATACGGTGGGCGTACTGGACCCGAAGCGCCGCGAATCGGTGCCCCTGGCAATGCTGGCGCTGATGCTGCTGGTGCTGGGCTGGGGCTGGTTCGCCCTGCTGACGGTAGTGGTGGCGCACGGCGAACCGCTGGCGGTCGACCTCTGGGTGCACCAGGCCATGCTGGCGCTGCGCAACCCGCTGGCCGACTACCCGATGGCGGCACTGGCCTCGCTGGGCGCCTGGCAGGTCCTGCTGCCCGCTACTGCTGCCGGCATGGGCTACCTGGTGTGGCGCCGGCGCTGGATGGCCGCCGCACACTGGCTGGCCGCGCTGGCCTTCGGCCTGGCCCTGACAATGCTGCTGGGTGCCACCGTGGACGTGGTGCGCCCGCTGGATGCCAGCAGCGGCTTCGGCTTCCCCTCGGTGTCGGTCACCATGGCCACCATCACCTTCGGCTTCTTCGCGGTGCTGATTGCGCGCGAGATGCCGGGGCGCACGCGCGTGTGGCCGTACCTGGTGTCGGGCATCGTGGTCAGCCTGATCGGCTTTGCCCGCCTGTACCTGGGCGCGCACTGGCTGAGCGATGTGATCGGCGGCATGTTGTTCGGCACGTTCTGGCTGCTGGTGCTGGGCATCGCCTACCGCCGCCGTTTCAACCGCTCGTTCTGGGTGAAGCCGGTGGCCTGGCTGTTCTATGGCGTGTTCGCGCTGGCCGCCATGTGGTACGCCCCGCGCAACATTCCGGTGAAGCTGCAGCGCTTCGAGCCGACCTTGCCTGCCCCGCTGGCGATGGATCTGCAGGCCTGGTGGCAGCGCGACTGGGCAAGCCTGCCGGCGCGCCGCAACGAATTCGACGATGACCAGCGTTGGCCGCTGGATGTGCAGGTGGCTGGCCCGCTGGCGCCGCTGCAGGCGCAGCTGGAAGCCCGCGGCTGGCAGGTGCAGGCGCAGGCCGGCTGGGAAGAAGCGCTGCTGATGCTGGACAAGAACACCGGCGCCGACGAGTTGCCGGTGCTGCCGGCCACGCTGGACACGCGGGTGGAAGCGCTGCTGATGGTGCGCCAGGGTGCGCGACCGGATGAGCGCTATGTGCTGCGTCTGTGGCCGGCACCGGTGCGGTTGCAGCCCGGTGCCGTGCCGCTGTGGATGGGCAGTGCGCAGACCCTGCGCTACGAGCGGCATTTCGAATGGATCGGCATGTGGCACCCGGTGCGCGGCGTCGATCCGGCCTTCAACGCGGTGAAGGATGCCGTGCAGGGCCTGCCACAGCGCGAGGACGTGCAGCGCGAGACCGGGCTGCCGGTGCTGCGGTTGCAGACCGCGCCGGCGGAGTAGATCCACGCCAAGCGTGGATGGCACCGCGAGCGTGCGCACCAAGGTGCGCACCTACCAAACGCAGGGCGGCGTAGATCCACGCCATGCGTGGATGGCACCCCGAGCGTGCGCACCAAGGTGCGCACCTACCAAACGCAGGCCTCTACGGCATCCGGTAGATCCACGCCATGCGTGGATGGCATGCCGAGCGTGCGCACCAAGGTGCGCACCTACCAAACGCAGGGGTTTACGGCATCCAGCCCAGCAGTTGCTGCAGGCGCTCGTGTGGGTCGTCCAGCTGCAGCAGCTGCAGGCGCTGCTGCTCGGCCAAGGGCAGCAGTTCGGCCAGGCGCCAGCCCACCCAGCTGGCCTGGTCCAGCAGGGCCGGGTTGGCCGGCGCATAGGCTTCGCCAGCCTGTTCGATGATGTGCCCCAGCACGGTGGCCAGCAATGCATGCTGCGGCCGCAGTTCGTCGTCAGGATCTTCGTCGCACCAGCGCACGTCGGCCACCACCAGGCCGTTGTCGCGCACCCGCGTGCGTTCGACATGGAAGCGGCGGGTGCCACGCAGGCGCAGCTGCAGCACGCCATCGGCGCCGACGTCGAAATCCTCGATGCGCACCTGCACGCCGTAGGCGGCCGGGGTGGCCGGCTCCCCCACTTCCTGGCCCGCCAGGATCAGGCACACGCCGAAGCCTTCGCCGCTGCGCCCGCAGTCGCGCACCAGATCCAGGTAGCGCCGTTCAAACACGCGCAGGCCGAGCACCGCGCCGGGCACCAGCGCGGTGTGCAGCGGGAACAGCGGCAGGGTCGTATCGGTGCTCATCGGTCCTGCAACGCGGCCAGCAGCCGGCGCGGCGCGGCGTCGAAGCCACCGTTGGACATGAACACCACGTGGTCGCCGCTGCGCACGTCGGCCTGCAACCGCGCCAGCAGGGCATCGGTATCGGGCACCGCGTGCGCCGTGCCGCGTACCGCGGCAATGACCGCGGCGGCATCCCAGGCCAGCTCCGGGCGGTGCAGGAACACGACCTCGTCGGCCAGTGCAAGCGAGGGCGCCAGTGCCTGCGCGTGGGCGCCGAGCCGCATCGAATTGCTGCGCGGCTCCATCGCCACCACGATGCGCGCATCACCCACCTTGGCGCGCAGGCCTTCCAGGGTGGTGGCGATCGCGGTCGGGTGGTGGGCGAAGTCGTCGTAGACGGTGATGCCGTCATGGCTGCCGATCACTTCCATGCGGCGCTTGACGCTGCGGAAGCGCGCCAGCGCAGGAATCACCTCGGCCGGGGCCACGCCCACGGCATGCGCGGCGGCCAGCGCGGCCAGACCGTTGAGCACGTTGTGGCGGCCCAGCAGCGACCACTGCACATCGCCCAGCGCCTGCCCGCGATGGTGCACGCGGAAGGCGCTGCCATCGGCGGCCAGCAGTTCGGCATGCCACTCCAGCGACGGATCGAAACCGAAGCGCTCGACCGGGGTCCAGCAGCCCATGGCCAGCACTTCGGCCAGGTACGGGTCTTCGCCATTGACGATCAGGCGGCCACGCGCGGGCACGGTGCGCACCAGGTGGTGGAACTGGCGCTGGATCGCGGCCACGTCGGGGAAGATGTCGGCGTGGTCGTACTCAAGGTTGTTGAGGATGGCCACCAGCGGCCGGTAGTGCACGAACTTGCTGCGCTTGTCGAAGAAGGCGGTGTCGTACTCGTCGGCCTCGACCACGAATTCGCGGCCCTGGCCCAGCCGCGCGGACACGCCGAAGTCCTCGGCCACCCCGCCGATCAGGAAGCCGGGCGCGCGGCCGGCGCTTTCCAGCAACCAGGTGAGGATGGTGGTGGTGGTGGTCTTGCCGTGGGTGCCGGCCACGGCCAGCGTGTCGCGCCCCGGCAGCACCTGTTCGGCCAGCCACTGCGCGCCGGAGATGTAGCGCTGGCCCTGGTCCAGCACCGCTTCCACCGCCGGATTGCCGCGCGAAAGGGCGTTGCCCACCACCACCTGGTCGGTGCCGGCCGGCACGCTGTCGGCCCGGTAGCCCTGGTCCAGGGTGATGCCCAGCTGTTCCAGCTGGGTGGACATGGGCGGGTAGATGGCCTGGTCGCTGCCACTGACCGCATGGCCCAGTTCCCGCGCCAGCGCGGCCACGCCGCCCATGAAGGTGCCGGCGATTGCAAGGATATGTACGTTGCTCATGAGCGGGGATTGTGACCGATCACGGCTGTATCGGGCCATTGTCAGCATCAGGGTCAGACAAGTCCTACATCCACTATGAGAAAAGTCCAATCGTCTGTCGGGGAATTCCTGATAGCGATGTTATGTGAACCCGTACACAATTCAGAACGCCAGCCGCAGTACCCGAACCGGTCCTACTCCCCAAGAGGCCATCCCCAAGGGAGCTCATGCTGCGGGGCCTTGAGCAAGCCTTTCGCTGGCGCCTATGAAACGACACAGGCCTGATCCGCAAGGATCAGGCCTGTGTTTTTTGTACCCGAAGGAGCCGGCAGCATGGCCGGCCCGCCGGACTCAGTGCTGGATCGCCGCCAGGATGCGGGCTTCGATCTCGTCCAGCTCGCCCACGCCATCGACGCGGGCCAGGGTGCCGCGGCCGGCGTAGAAGTCGACCACCGGGGCGGTCTGGTCGTTGTAGACCTGCAGGCGCTGGCGCACCGATTCGGGGTTGTCGTCGGCGCGGCCCTGCTCCTGGGCACGACCGGCAATGCGCTCGACCAGCAGCTCGGTGGCCACGTCCAGCTGCACCACCGCGTCCAGCGGCTTGCCGATCTTGGCCAGCAGGCCGTCCATCGCGTTGGCCTGGGCCACGTTGCGCGGGTAGCCGTCCAGGATGAAGCCCTTGGCGACGTCGGCCTGGGTCAGGCGCGACTCGAGCATGCCCAGCAGGATGTCATCGGACACCAGGTTGCCGGCATCCATCACCGCCTTGGCCTGCTTGCCCAGTTCCGAGCCCGCGGCGATTTCCGCGCGCAGCATGTCACCGGTCGAAATGTGGGCGATGCCCAGCTTTTCCTTCAGGCGCGTCGCCTGCGTCCCCTTGCCCGAACCGGGCGGTCCCAACAGAACCAATCGCATTGACCTGACTCCAACGTGTTGAAAACAAAGAAGGTTCGCGCACCGGACGGGCCGGTATCGCTGCACCGCAATAGCGCCACTTTACCGCATCCGGGTAATGTCCCTGCAATGTCCCCTCGTACCAGCAGGTAGAAGCATGCGCAATGGCACCCTCCTCTACGCTCAGTCCGGCGGCGTCACCGCAGTCATCAATGCCTCGGCGGCGGCCGTCATCGAACAGGCCCGGGCCAAGGGCATCAAGGTCCTGGCCGCCCGCAACGGCATCCTCGGTGCCCTGCGCGAAGAGCTGATCGACACCAGTAAAGAGAGTGCCGCGGCCATCCGCGCGCTGGCCCATACCCCGGGCGGCGCCTTCGGCTCGTGCCGATTCAAGCTGAAGTCGCTCGAGGCCGACCGTGCCCGTTACGACCGCTTGCTGGACGTGCTGCGTGCGCACGACGTGCGCTGGTTCCTGTACAACGGCGGCAACGATTCGGCCGACACCGCGCTGAAGGTTTCGCAGCTGGCCAAGGCGTCGGGCTACGAACTGACCTGCATCGGCGTGCCCAAGACCATCGACAACGACCTGGCCGTGACCGACACCTGCCCGGGCTTCGGTTCGGCCGCCAAGTACACCGCCGTTTCCGTGCGCGAAGCGGCATTGGACGTGGCAGCCATGGCCGAGACCTCCACCCGGGTGTTCATCTACGAGGCGATGGGCCGCCACGCCGGCTGGCTGGCGGCCGCCGCCGGCCTGGCCGGCAATGGCGACGACGAAGCCCCGCACATCATCCTGTTGCCCGAACGCGCCTACGACGAGGCCGCCTTCCTGGCCAAGGTGAAGGCGGTGGTGGAACGGGTGGGCTACTGCGTGGTGGTGGCCTCCGAAGGCATCGCCACTGCCGACGGCCGCTTCGTGGCCGACGCCGGTGGCAGCAAGGATTCGTTCGGGCATTCGCAGCTGGGCGGCGTGGCCGCGCACCTGGCAGGCCGGGTGAAGGACCAGCTGGGCCTGAAGGTGCACTGGGCGCTGCCCGACTACCTGCAACGCTCGGCCCGCCACCTGGCCAGCAGGACCGACTGGGAACAGGCGCAGGCGGTGGGCAAGGCCGCCGTGCAGCTGGCGCTGAAGGGCCAGAACGGGGTGATGCCGGTGATCGTGCGCAGCAGCGATGCGCCCTACCGCTGGAAGATCGAGGCCGCGCCGCTGTCGAAGATCGCCAACCACGAGAAGAAGATGCCGGCCGGCTTCATCCGCCGCGATGGCTTCGGCATCACCGCCAAGGCGCGCGCCTACCTGTCGCCGCTGATCAAGGGCGAAGCACCGCTGCCCTATGGCAGCAATGGCCTGCCCAAGTACGTCACGCTGAAGAACGTGGCGGTGAAGAAGAAGCTGCCGGCGTTCGAAGGCTAGACGCCCGTTCCGAACCGGGGTCGGATCCCGTTGCCTGCAACGGGCTCTGACCCCGCGGTCTACGGGCAGGCCTTGCCTTCCATCTGCAACTGCGCGGCGAACATCGTCACCTGCGGGATCTTGCCGGCGGCCGCCTGCTTCTTCGCTTCTTCCAGATAGATGCGCGACTGGCCCTGGCCATCCAGCGCCTGGGTGTTGTTCACCGGCAGCCGCCACACGCGCACCACCGCCTGCTGCGCCGGGCAGGCCGCGTTGGGTACGCGGATCACATCATTGAGCTTCCAGCCCTTGGCCGCGCTGGGCTGGGCCTTGGCGTAGTCGACGAAGCGCGCGCGCGGCTGGCACTGCTCGCTGGTGCGCACGGCGGCGAAGCGGTAGGGCTCGGCTGCCTGGCCGGTGAAAGCGCCTTCCAGGCGTGCGCAGGCTTCGGGAATCTGCCGCAGCGTGTGCGTGGCGCCTACCGCCTGCGGCGCACCGACGGCGCGCTGCAGCTCCGGGGTTTCGGCCGCCAGCGCCGGCAACGCCGGGGCGAGGACGGCGATCATCAACAGGGACAGGCGCATGGGCGTTCTCCTACGGGACTGTGCGCAGGCTTGCAGAGCGTGGCTTAACGGGGTGCAAAGGGGGGCGTCACGCTCGGTGGCAAGGGGTAGTCGAGCATGGCTCGACTCTACAAGTGGTGGGACGCATACTGCGGGCACCAGGGAATGCTGAACACCGCCATACGTTGGACGACCGTCATGGTCGGCACGGGTTGGTTCCAGGCTGCAGCCCGTCGTCCCCTTCGTGGTGAAGTTCATCGCCACTGGATGCTCACCATCCAATCTGCGGAGGGGTCTAATGCTGGAACGTCATGGGCTGTCACTGGCGCTGGGCTGCGCTGTCCTCGCCATCCTGTTTGGCATCGTCTCGGCGCGCTGGATCCTGCGCCAACCCACCGGCAACGAACGCATGGTCGCCATTGCAACGGCGATCCAGGAAGGCGCGCGCGCCTATCTGAACCGCCAGTACCTGACCATCGGCGTGGCCGGCGTGGTGCTGTTCGTGCTGGTCGGCGTGTTCCTGAGCTGGTACACGGCCATTGGCTTTGCCGTCGGTGCGGTGCTGTCCGGCGCGGCCGGCTACATCGGCATGAATGTGTCGGTGCGGGCCAACGTGCGCACGGCCGAAGCGGCGCGCCATGGCATCAGCGCGGCGATGGACGTGGCGTTCCGCGGCGGCGCGATCACCGGCATGCTGGTGGTCGGCCTGGGCCTGCTGGGCGTGGCCGGTTACTACGCGCTGCTGCTGCGGCTGGGGCTGTCGATGGACCAGGCCCTGCACGCGCTGGTGGGCCTGGCCTTCGGCTCGTCGCTGATCTCGATCTTCGCGCGACTGGGCGGCGGCATCTTCACCAAGGGCGCCGACGTCGGCGCCGATCTGGTCGGCAAGGTGGAAGCCGGCATTCCCGAGGATGACCCGCGCAACCCGGCGGTGATCGCCGACAACGTCGGCGACAACGTGGGCGACTGCGCCGGCATGGCCGCCGACCTGTTCGAAACCTATGCGGTGACGGTGATCGCCACCATGCTGCTGGGCAGCCTGATGCTGAGCGAAGCCGGCGCCAACGCGGTGCTGTATCCGCTGGTTCTGGGCGGGGTGTCGATCATCGCCTCGATCATCGGCGCGCTGTTCGTGAAGGTGAAGCCAGGCGGCTCGATCATGGGCGCGCTGTACAAGGGCGTGATCGTGTCCGGCGTGCTGGCGGCCATCGCGTTCTATCCGATCACCACCGGGCTGATGAGCGACAACGTGCACGGGCCGATCGCCCTGTACGGCTGCGCGCTGATCGGCCTGGTGCTTACCGGTCTGATCGTGTGGATCACCGAGTACTACACCGGCACCCAGTACAAGCCGGTGCAGCACGTGGCGCAGGCCTCGACCACCGGCCACGGCACCAACATCATCGCTGGCCTGGGCATTTCGATGAAGTCCACCGCCCTGCCCGTGGTGGCCGTGTGTGCGGCGATCTGGGGCGCCTACGCGCTGGCCGGCCTGTATGGCATCGCCATCGCCGCCACCGCCATGCTGTCGATGGCCGGCATGATCGTGGCACTGGATGCCTACGGGCCGATCACCGACAACGCCGGTGGCATTGCCGAGATGGCCGAGCTGCCTTCGGACATCCGCGACATCACCGATCCGCTGGATGCGGTGGGCAATACCACCAAGGCCGTCACCAAGGGCTATGCGATCGGCTCGGCGGCGCTGGCCGCGCTGGTGCTGTTCGCCGATTACACCCACAACCTGCAGGCGGCCAATCCCGGCCAGGAATTCCGCTTCGACCTGAGCGACCACACGGTGATCATCGGCCTGCTGATCGGCGGGCTGATTCCCTACCTGTTCGGCGCGATGGCGATGGAAGCGGTCGGCCGCGCAGCAGGCGCCGTGGTGGAAGAAGTGCGCCGGCAGTTCCGCGACATCCCCGGCATCATGCAGGGCACTGGCAAACCGCAGTACGACAAGGCCGTGGACATGCTGACCCGCTCGGCGATCCGCGAAATGATCGTGCCTTCGCTGCTGCCGGTGGCGGTTCCGGTGGTGGTCGGCCTGCTGCTGGGGCCACGCGCGCTGGGCGGCCTGCTGATCGGCACGATCGTGACCGGGTTGTTCGTGGCCATTTCCATGACCACCGGCGGCGGCGCCTGGGACAACGCCAAGAAGTACATCGAAGATGGCCACTTTGGCGGCAAGGGCAGCGACGCGCACAAGGCCGCAGTGACCGGCGATACCGTGGGTGATCCCTACAAGGACACCGCCGGCCCGGCGATCAACCCGCTGATCAAGATCATCAACATCGTGGCGCTGCTGCTGGTGCCGCTGCTGTAACGCCATGCGGGAACCGATGTGTAGAGTCGAGCTTGCTCGACTGCTTTTGGCCTTGCAAGAGCAGTCGAGCAAGCTCGACTCTACCGGCGGAAAGGGAGCCGACCCTGCAGTAGATCGACGCCATGCGTGGATGCGGTCAGCGCCCGCGCAGGAAGAACGACACCGGCACCATCACCTGCACCGGGTCGCCCGACACTTCAGCCGGCGGCGCCGGCACCGGGCTGGCACGCGCAACGGTATCCAGCGTTTCCTGGTCCAGCAGCGCATGGCCACTGCCGCGTTCAATACGCGCCGCCGAGACCCGTCCATCGCGGAACACCGCGAAGCGGACATACGCAACGCCCTGCTGGCGCAGGCGCTCGGACTGCCGTGGATAGCGCCGGTGATGCTGCAGGTGTCCCAGCAGCAGGGCCTGCCAGGTGGCATTGGCCGCGCTGCGCTGCCCCGCCGTGGTCTGCGCCGCTGCGTAGCGTTGCGCCGCCTCGGCAGCGACCTGCGGCGGCGCGCTGGTCTGCGCAACGTTGGCATCGGCGGTGTCCGCCGTAGGCGTCGGCTGCGGCGCACGCGGCGGCGGCAGATCGCCCTGCGGTTGCGGCGGCGCCTTGGGGTGTGCGTGCTGCACCGGCTTCGGTGTCTGCCGCTGCTGTTGCTGCTGCAGCGGCCCGGTGGCGACCTCGCGCGGCGGTGCAGGCGGCGCCTGTGCCATCGGCGCCAGTTCCAGCATCAACGCGGCCGGCGGCGCCACCGCAGCCACCGCTGGCGCGCGTGCATGCCAGCACCACACCGCGCTGATCAGCAGCGCGTGCACCAGCAGCACGATCGCCAGGCTGGTCGCCCAGCGCCGCAGTGTGCTCATCGCGCGCCCTGCTCCAGGCCCACCAGTGCCACCTTCAGATAGCCCGCCGCACGCAATGCATCCAGGGTCGCCATCAGTTCACCGTAGGCGACCTGCGTGTCAGCGCGCAGGTAGATGCGTTGTGCGGCATCACCATGGGTGGCGCCCTGCAACGCGGTGGCCAGCCCGTCGCGGGTGACCGCCTGCTCGCCCACCCGCAGTGACAGATCGGCCTGCACGGTCACATAGACCGGCGCCTGCTCGCCGGGCGTCGCCTGCGCGCTGCTGGCCGGCAGCTGCACCGGCACCGATACCGTGGCCAGCGGTGCGGCCACCATGAAGATGATCAGCAGTACCAGCATCACATCGATGAAGGGGGTGACGTTGATTTCATGCGCCTCTTCCGGCGTGTCGTCACGCTCGGACGCGGTCCTGATCGCCATGCCTGCCTCAACCGATGGCGCGCTGTGCAGCGCGGTCCAGGTCACGCGAGACCAGCTGCTGCACGCCCGCCGACAGATCGCCCAGCAGGCCACGCAGACCCGCCAGCACGCGACTGAAGTGGTTGTAGACCAGCACCGCCGGAATCGCCGCCACCAGACCCAACGCGGTGGCCAGCAGCGCCTCGGCGATGCCCGGTGCGACCACGGCCAGGTTCGTCGTGTTGCTGTGGGCGATGCCGATGAAACTGTTCATGATGCCCCACACCGTGCCGAACAGGCCCACGAACGGTGCCACCGCACCGATGCTGGCCAGCACGCCGATGCCGCGGCGCTGCACGCGTGCCGCCTCCAGTTCGATGCGGTCCAGGCGCGAAGCCACGCGCTCCTTGATGCCTGCGCCTTCGCCCAGACCGGCAGACAGCTGCAGTTCGCTGCGCGCTGCGGCCAACATGGCCGCGGCCGTGCCCTGCCCCAGCATGCCGCCCTCCTCGTGCGCAGGCAGCTGCGGCGCAGACAGCAACAGCGCGCGTGCCGCGCGCAGCGCACGCGCCTGGCGTTGCAGCTCCCAGCCCTTGGCCAGCAACACGGTCCAGGTGGCCAGCGAGGCCAGTGCCAGGGCGATCATCACGCCCTTCACCACCACATCGGCGGCCAGATACATCGCCCAGGGCGTCAGAGCGGTGGGGGCCATCGGAGCCAGGTCAGCAGGCAGCATCATCGTTACGTCCATCATCAGCAGCAGGGGCGGCGCGGCGGCGGCCGGCGCGCAGGTCGGCCGCGTCCATCTGCAGGCGCGGCGTGGGATCGGGGCGTGGCGCCGGGCGGCTGAGCACGTAGCCGGCGCTGAGCGCGAAGAACAGCCCGACGCCCAGCAGCAGGCGCCAGGACGGGTGCGCGCCCCAGCAGAACAGGGCGAAACCCAGCGCCATGCCCGCGCTGGCGAATGCCTTGCCCTTGCGCGATACCGCGCCCTGTTCGCGCCACAGGCGCAGCGACGGGCCATAGCGCGGGTGCGCCAGCAGGCGCTGCTCGAACTTCGGCGAACTGCGCGCGAAGCAGCCCACGGCCAGGATCAGGAAGATGGTGGTGGGCATCACCGGCAGCAGCGCGCCGATCACCCCCAACCCGACCATCAGCCAGCCCAGCACGAACCACAGCCAGCGCATCAGGCGTGCGCCTGCAGCGGCCTGTCAGCCATCAGCAGAACTCCCGCTCGACATGGCCATGCACACTGCGGAAGGCCGTATCGGCCGCGTCGATCACCTGCTGCTCCTGTTCAGCGGTCAGCACCACGGCATCCAGCGCAGCGGTGAATTCGCGCCAGTGGCGCGCGGCGCCATCGGGGTGCGCGGCCAGGTGACGCGCGCCGAAGTCGCGGTCCAAGCCCAGCGCCGCGGCCATCTTGTACAACACCGTGCCGCCCAGGTTGGAGCCTTCGGCCACGTACAGCCAGCCCAATGCGGCCGGCAGGGACAGGTCATCGCCCAGCGCGGCGATATCGGTACCGGGCAGGCTCTGCTCCAGGTCCTGCAGGTCGCGCCGTACCTGCTGCAGGCGGCGGCGCTCGTGCAGGTCCGGCAGCAGCGCATCCAGCGCCGGGTTGGCGTACAGCGCGTCGATGCTGCGGTGGAACCGGTACTGCACGCGCAGGAAGCGGGCGAAATTACCGCGGTTGGCGAAGATATCGCCGGCCATGATGCGCTTGTCCAGTGCGCCATGGCTGTCACGGGTGGCGGTCTTGAGCCGCACGCTGCGGCTGGTTTCGGAAGTCACGGAGGCGGTCATGCAGGGGAACCCGGGAATGCGTCGTGCAGTAGACGTCTGAACGGGGGATTTCCCCAAGCCCGCCAGCGTCGATAATGCAGGTTCCCAACCCGCCAGGTAGCGACCATGATCACCACCGAACCGCGCATGACCAACCTGTTCCTGCAGCTGGGCCTGGATGCCAGCGCCGAAGGCATCGCCCAGTTCATCCGCAGCCACCAGCTGGCCACCGAAGTGGAAGTGGCCGACGCGCCGTACTGGACCGATGCGCAGCGCCAGTTCCTGGCCGAATCGCTGGAAGCCGACGCCGCCTGGACCACCGTGGTGGATGAGCTGAATGAAGCGCTGCACGAAGATGCGGTGAAGGCCGCGCGCGGCCTGTAACGGCGCAGTCCGGGGTCAGAGCCCTTTCCGCAGGAAAGGGATCCGACCCCGGTGCCGGTCGGCCGATCAGTACCGCCAGGTCACCGCCAGGCGTGCGGTGCGGCCCGGGGCCGGCATCACGCCCAGTGCAAGCGGGTCCAGGTAGTAGCGGTCGGTCAGGTTGTCCACGTTCGCTTCCACCGACAGCTGGTCGTTGAAGGTCCAGCTGGCGAACACATCCACCAGCGTGGTCGGACGGTACAGCTGCTGGATGGCCGACAGGCCCACGTTCCATTCCTTGTCCAGCTTGCTGATCGGCCCGGCGTTGTGCACCACGCGGGTACCGAAGGTCAGGCGTTCGTCGAACAGGCGCGAGCCCAGGGTCAGGTTGACCATGTAGCGCGGCGGGTTCTGCGTATTGGTGTAGGACCCTTCGAAACCGCCGTCCACGCAATCGGGGGTGGCCGCCAGTTCGGCGTTCTTGCGCTGCACGCCATAGGCACGGCGTTCGGCCGCGATGTCCGGTGCGCAGGTCTTGGCCTTGAAGTAGTAGTGCGCGGACAGATCGGCAAACAGCATGCCGCTGTCATAGCTGGACTGGAATTCCAGGCCGGACACCTTGAACCGATCGATGTTGCGGATCAGCCCGGCCGACAGCGTGCGGTAATCGCGGGTAATCAGGTCGTCGATGCGGGTATCGAAGTAGGCCAGCTTCAGTGCCAAGCGATCGCCGGCGGTGAACAGGTCGTGGTGGATGGTGCTGGCGCCCAGTTCCCAGCTGTGTGCGGTTTCCGGCTTCAGTTCGGCCACCGGTCGTGCGGCGGTGAACAGCCCCAGGGTGGTCTCGAACAGGCTGGGCAGCTTGGTGCCTTCGGCGTACTTCAGGTAGACCATGGCGTCTTCGCTGAAGCGGAACGCCACGCTGGCGGTGGGCGAGAACGCGCTGTCGCGACGGCGGATCGGCTGCGACCAGGTCCAGCTGACCGGCACTTCATTGTCTTCCGGGGCATCGGCGTCGTAGAAGTTCCATCCGCCGATGTCGGCCACCGTGCCCTTCTTGTACGGCGAGGCCAGCAGCGAGGCCTGGGTGAAGTTGCCGTTGGCGTCGGGGTACCAGTTCAGCAGGGCGATGCGCTGTGCGCGCCACGACGGCAGCGCCGGGTTGCCGTTCAGCAGCTCGGTGTAGCGGTACTGGCCCTGCACTTCATAGGCGTCCACCGTGGCCAGGCGGTTGCGGTCGTGCACGTCCACGCGGTTCCAACGGCCACCGGCCATCAGTTCCCAGTGTTCGTTGGGCTCCCACTTCAGCGCGGCCACCGCGCTGTATTCCTTGCGCCAGGCGTTGCGCAGGAAGCGGTTGTTGACCAGGTCATCGTGCATGATCGGTCCGGAGCTGCCCGGCGCGATGTCTTCATCGCTGTAGGACAGACCGTAATCGAGGGTGAAGCGGCCGGCGCTGGTGTCGAAGATCGACGTATTGCTGGCATCCAGGCCGAAGCGCTTCTGTCGCAGCGGGTTGCGGTAGGCGTCCTTGTAGCCGGGGTTGCCGCTGAAGCTGGGCGCGTCGTACCACTGGGTCGGGCGATCGAAATACCACGGGGTGATGCCGGTCAGGCTGTTGTACATCACGCTGTCGGCGTCGGTGTACCAGGCATTCACGCGCAGGTCGATCAGTTCGCTGTCCGGGTTGAAGCGGTAGCGTGCGCTGTAGCTGTCCATGTCCACGTGGCCCGGGTCCCACTGCGGCACACGGTCGCGGTCCACACGGATGATCTGCGAGGCCATGATCTCGCCGGCCGTGCCTTCGTAACGGCGATAGCCCAGTTCCAGGGTCTGCGCGTCATTGATGCGCCAGGTGCCCTTCAGCAGGGCCGATTCCGAGCGCGAGGAGGTATTGAACACTTCGGTGCGCGGCGGGTTCAGCGGCGCCAGCGTGCGCCGGGTCTGCGGAAAATCGTCGTAGCCGTGCTTGCCGGAAAAGTAGTTGCCGTTGTCGCGGTAGGCGTAGGCCGCCACCAGGTCGAAGCGATCCCAGTGCCCAGCAGCGGCCACGTTGAAGAACTGGCTGCCGGTGGCGCTGCGGTCGGTGCGCGGCGCGGCATCGTAGCCGGGCAGGTTGTTGGCGCTGCCGTTGGCCAGGCCGCCGCGCACACGCACGCCCACGTCGCGGCCTTCGCGCAGCACGTCATCCACGTTCAGCGTTTCCATCTCGACCACGCCACCAATGCCGCCGGAGGCGTTGGCCTGCAGGCTGGGGCCCTTGGTGATGGTCAGGCGCGAGATCAGGTCGGGGTCGAGGTAGGTGCGCTGCGACTGGCCGGCGTAACCGCGGTAGGTATCCATGCTGGACTGGCCGCCGTCGATGATGACCGGAACCCGGCTCTGGCCCTGGATGCCACGGATGTTGACGTCGAAACCGTTGCCCACGCGCGGATCGCTCGCGGTGACACCGGCCACGCCCTTGACGATGTCGCCGGTGGACGTGCCGCGGAAGCGCTCCAGCGTGGTGCGGTTGAGCGTGCTGGTCGAACCCACCGTGCGGTAGCTGTCGAGCAGGCGCGCTTCGTCACTGACCGCACCGCCCTGCATCTGCTCGCCGGCCACGCTGAGCGTGTCGGTGACGATCACATCATCGCCGGCCTGCACCGGTGCGCCGGCTTCCAGCGTGACCGCATCGGGGCCCACCGGCCGCGCCAGCAGCCCCGTGCCCTGCAGCAACTGCGACAGCGCCTGGCTGGGCGACAGGGTGCCATCGACCGCCTGCGACGTGCGCCCGGAGGTGAGCGCGGCGGCATAGGCCACCTGCACGCCGGACTGGCGCATGTAGCTGCGCAGTGCTTCATCCAGCGGTTGCGCGGGAATGTCGAAGCGTTGCACGGCGGCGGCGCTGCGCGGCGTGGACTGGGCGAAGACGGCAGGTGCGGTGGCGGCCAGACCGGCGGCCAGCAGCGCGATGCACAGGCGGGACGGGCGCGGCGCACGGCCACGGCTGGGGAAGTCGTACATGGGAAACCTGTCAGGAGAGCGTTACCGCAGACGCGGCGTCATCCGCACGGAGTGCGGACACAACGACGTACGTGGCGGCGGCGGGTACGTTCGTGGAGTAAGACGGATGGGATGAGCGGAACCCCAAGGTGAATTCACCCACGCATGGCGTGGTCAGCGGATTCATCCACGCATGGCGTGGATCTACTGATGGACGATGGCCACGCCCAGCGGCCAACGGGTGACCCGCAGGCCGGCCGTGGCCGCCAGCGTATCCAGCGCCTGCTCGGGGCGGTCGATGCGCAGGGCGGCGCTGACCGGCGGCAGCGACGACAGATCACCACGCACCCAGGTCGGTCCACTGCGGTAGCGGCCCAGGCGCTGTATCGCTTCGGCCACCGATGCCTGTTCCAGCAGCAGTTCGCCGCGGCGCCAACTGCCGACCCCGTCGGTGGCGACATCCGGCAGACGCTGCACCCCGCTATGTGCGCCGTACGACGCACGCTGGCCGGCACGCAGATAGGTCCAGCCGCCGTCAACCGGGCTGGCTACGCGCACCTGCCCCTGCCCGACCTCGGCCTGCGCGCCCTGCCCTTGCCGTTCCACGGTGAAGGCGGTGGAGATGTCTTCGACCACGCCGTTGCCGGCCGACACGCTGAAACGGCGTTGTGCATCGGCAGCCACTTCGAACCAGGCGCGGCCGCGCAGCAGTTCGATGTGCCGTGCATCCGCGTCGAAACGCACGGCGATGGCGCTGTCGGCGTCCAGGACGGCGCGACTGCCATCGGGCAGGCGCACGTCCTGCACGAACTGCTGGCTGCGGTGGTCGGCCTGCAGGCGCAGCCAGGCGTCGGGCCACACCACCAGCAGCGCCACGACGGCCGCCGCGGCCATTGCCCAGCGCAGGCGGCGTGGGCGACGGCGCAGGGCGACCGCGGGCGCCGATGCCGGGCGCGGCCCCAGACTGCGCCATACCTGCCGTTCGTACTCGAACGCACGGCGGTGCCCGGGCTGCGCCAGCCAGTCTTCGAACGCCTGCATGCGCGCATCGCTGAGCTCGCCGGCCGCCAGCCAGGCGATCCAGTCACGGGCCTGCTCGGCCAAGGCAGCATCGGGGGCGGGTGAGGTCGGCAGGTGCGGGCTCATGGGCTGGCGGGTGGGCGCGTTCAATCGCGTTGCGGGGTGCGGGGACGCGTCTGCGCCCCCCTCTTCAAGACGTCTGCGGGCAGGTCGGCCCCAAGCTCGGCCATCATCGCCCTTCGCGGGCCCAGGCCAGGCGCTGCAGGGCCGCGCGCATGTGGTTTTCCACGGTGGTGACCGACACGCCCAGACGCCGTGCGATCTCGGCCTGGGTGAGACCCTGCAGGCGGTTGAGGCGGAAAATGGTCCGGGTGGGCTCTGGCAGATGGCCGGCGGCATCGAGCACACGCTGCAGTTCGTCCTGCGCCATCACCTGGGATTCGGTGGACACCTCGTCCTGTTCCTGCCACAGATAGTGGTCGGCCAGCAGGCGGTTGCGCCGCGTGGCCTCGCGGCCATGGTCGGTGGCCAGGTTGATCGCCAACCGGTACAGGTAGGCGCGCGGATTGTCGATCTGCTGCTGGCTGTCGACCCCGCGGGCCTTGAACCACACCGCCTGGATCACATCCTCGGCGCTGCTGTCGCTGCCGAGGATGCGCTGCACGCGGCGCAGCAGCGCCGGCCGTTCGCGGATCAGCAGTTCGGTCAGGGTGGCGGCATTGGAGGGCATGCGCGGTGGGGGCAGACAAGGGCGGCGCGCATGCTACTCCGTTGATGCGAATAAATCACGTTTGCATTGTCATCCGCCGTTACAGGCAGTCCGTCAGCCCGTCGTACACACTCTGGCCGCTCCCCGGCAGCGGCACATGCAGGACATCGTCGGCGGCGCTGGACTCCCATAGCGCCAGCAGCGCGTCCATGCGCGTGCCGGGGGCCACCGGCAGCACGCAGGCATAGCTGCCCTGATCGACGGCGATCCGGCCGGTGTGGCGCACCCAGGTTTCGCTGCCGGCAAAGGTCCAGACACAGCGGCCCACCACCCCGCTGTCGCGCTGCACCGAACAGCGCAGGCGCATCGGCCACAGGTTGTAGTACTGCCCCTCGCAGAAGGTGTCGCCGCAGACATTGTCGAACCCACGGCCAAGCAGGCGCTCGGCGGCCAGGAACCGCTCGTGCCCCAGTGCGGACGTCGGGTAGTCGCGTGCGTCAACGAAGGCGGGGCTGGCGTGGGCGGGGCCGGCAAGCAGCAACATCGCCAGCAGTGTTGATCCTGTCAGCGGCCTCATGCGCCTCTCCCCCGCGGCGTGCGCAGGCAGTCCGGCAGCGCGTCGAACAGGCCATGATCGAGGCCCGGCAAGGGCGCGGTCAGCCCCCCGGGCGCGTCCAGCGCGGCATGGAACGCTTCGACCGCCACCCCGGGCTGCAGCGGCACCGTACAGGCCCAGCGCGCGCTGTCCACCTCGACCACGCCCGTGTCGGCCTGCACCCGCAGCTCGCTGGCCGCGATCACCCAGACGCAGCGCTGCACGGTGCCGCGATGGGCCAGCACCGCGCAGCGGAACTCCATGACCCGGTAGTTGCTGTAGTCGCCTTCGCACCAGGTGTCGGCGCAGAGCGCACTGAACTGGCGCGCCAGCGCGTGCTCCAGGGCATAGCCTCGGTCCCAGTTGGCTTCGGAACGGGGGAAATCGATCAGATCCACGTGCAGCCCGCGCGCCAGTCCGGGCAACGAGGCAGAGAGCAGGAGGGCGCCGCAGCACCCGATCTTCCATCGCATGTCAGCACTCCAGGGGAACGAAGGTCCAGCCTGCGCCCGCCGCTGCGGGCGGCCCATCGGGGAACCCCGTGCCGGCCGGTGGGCAATGCGCGCCGCAGGGGGTGGGAACCGCCCCGCTGCACAGCGCCCGGCAAAGGCATAAAATGGGGGGCTAACCGTCTATACCCCCACCTGGAGCACACCATGGGTCTGGAACTCGTCTCGCCCGGCAAGAACCCGCCGGAAGAAATCAACGTCATCATCGAGATCCCGAAGGACTCGGAGCCGGTGAAGTACGAAGTGGACAAGGAAACCGGCGCGATCTTCGTCGACCGCATCCTGTCCACCCCGATGCGTTACCCGTGCAACTACGGCTACGTGCCCAGCACCCTGTGCGGCGACGGCGATCCGGCCGACGTGCTGGTGGTCCTGCCGCTGCCGCTGGTGCCCGGTTCGGTGGTGCGCTGCCGTCCGGTGGGCGTGCTGAAGATGAGCGATGAAGCCGGCAGCGACGAGAAGATCCTGGCCGTGCCGGTCTCGAAGATCTTCAGTGGCTATGCCCACGTTGAAGACATCGCCCAGGTGTCCAGCCACTGGCTGGAGCGCATCGGCCACTTCTTCGAGCACTACAAGGATCTGGAGAAGGGCAAGTGGGTCAAGCTTGACGGTTGGGGTGGCGCGGCCGAGGCCAAGCAGATCCTGATCGAGGCGCACCAGCGCCACCTGGACAACAAGGCCTGATCCTGAACAGGATCGCTCCGGCGCAGCCCGCAGGAGCGATCCTGATCACGTTTCATGACGGCGGTCCATCACTGTTGGCGCCGTATTAGGTAAATTGCGTCACTTCACACGTCTTCGACGCCCATCGTCGAGACAGCCAGGGGAATGTGTCGTGCGTATTCTGCTTGTAGGGGATGCAGCCAGCCTGCCGGCTGAGCTGTCCGAGTTCATTGCCGATCTTGGGGAAGACTGGCAGCCGTTGACCGCCACCGATGGCCACAGCGCGATGAGCGTGGTGGCCGCGCAGGGCGTGGATGCGGTGATCGTCTGCCCGCAGCTGCCCGATCTCAATGCCACCACGCTGCTGGGGCAGATCCGCACGCTGCGCCCGGAAACCATCCGCATCGCGCTGGTCGACGCCCAGCATGGCAACCGGCCACCGCCGGCGCGCCTGATCGGCGTGGCGCACCGCTTCCTGCCGCTGCCGCTGGCGCCGGAAGTGCTGCTGGAAGCGCTGACCAGCCTGGAAGAGCTGCGCGAGGTGCTGGACAGCCCGCGCCTGCGTGATGCCATCGGCCGCATCGAAAAGCTGCCCTCGCCGCCGCACCTGTACCTGAGCCTGACCCAGGCGCTGGAACACGACGACGAGACCGACAGCGCCGACGTGGCCAAGCTGGTGGCCGCCGACCCGGCGATCGCCGCCAAGGTGCTGCAGCTCTCCAATTCGGCCTTCTTCAGCCAGGGCCGCACCATTGCCGACCTGCGCACCGCAGTGACCCGGCTCGGCCTGGCCACCCTGCGTGACCTTGTGCTGGCCAGCGAAGTGTTCTCCGCGCCCACGCTGTCCGGGGCCGAACGCAACTCGCTGCAGCAGCGTGCGCTGATGGCCTCGCGCCTGGCGGCACGGCTGCTGCCCGAATCCAGTGCCGAGCTGGGCGCCACCGCCGCATTGCTGGCCGATATCGGCCTGCTGCTGCCGGGCGTGCGCAACGAACGCACCGAGCCCTCGCTGGGCGGCGATCCCCTGCCCGGCCATGCCGAGGCTGGGGCCTACCTGCTGGGCCTGTGGGGCCTGCCGATGCCGATCATCGAGGCCGTGGCCTTCCACCTGCAGCCGCAGCGCTCCACCACCCGCAGCTTCTGGGTGACCGGCGCGGTGCATGTGGCGTTGGCACTGGTGAACGGCGACCCGGTGGATGAGGACTACCTGCAGCGCGCGGGCGTGCTGAACAAGCTGCCGCAATGGCGCGAGCATGCCAACAGCCTGATGGGGCTGGTACCTACCGAAGCGTAAGGCCAGCACGCACAAAGGAAAGCGATCAGGGTGGCGCGTCGCGTGGACGCGCCACGTGCGCGTCAGCGCTGCGGGCAGGCATCCAGCACGCAGGCGCGCCACTTCAGCTGGCAGAGCGTTGCCGAACCGCCGGCAGCCAGGCATTCCTGGCGCACTTCTTCGCAGTAGACGCCGCCACCGCAGATGATCAGGTTCTGGGCAAAGGCCGAACCGGCCAGCGTGGCATAGATCAGCATGGCTGCAGAGAGCTTGTGCAAGAGCGTGGCTTTCATATCCATCTCCAAGCGTCCGTCATTGGACCGCCTCAATGTGCCGGATGCGACAGAGTGCGACCGTGATCGGACGCACCGTCTCTCCCTGCCCAGAATTCCCCTACAGAAGATTCAGGGAAATGCTGCTCACCCATGCCATGCATGCCGCACAAAGAAGAAGGGCGGACCTTGCGGTCCGCCCTCCTTGTACTGCGTGTTCCAGACTTCGATGGATCAGAAGCGCTGGGTGTACTTCAGGTAGTAGTAACGACCGATGTCGAAGCCGCCGTAGTACGAGAAGCTCGAGTTCGGCTGGCTGTACATGACCGGACCTTCGTGGTCGAACACGTTGTTCGCGCCGATCGAGATGGTGGCATCCCACGGTGCGTTGTAGCGCACCTGCAGATCGTGGAAGGTGTTCGAACCGACCTTGCGGCTCGGCTGGGCCAGGGTGTACGACGAGCTGAAGTCCGGCAGGTTGCACTCGCGGCCGCCTTCCAGATCGTACGAGCAGGCTTCCTTCATGCCGGAGTAGTAACGCACGCCCCAGTTCACGCCGAAGTCGCCGAAGCTCCAATCGACATTCAGGTTCGAACGCACGCGGAAGTTGCCTTCCCAACCGGTGAACTGCTCGACCGGGGTTTCAGCTTCGTTGTCAGCCTTGTATTCCAGGTAGTCAACGTAGGTGGTCTTCCAGTCGATCAGGAAGTTACCGAACGAGAACTCCGGCAGACGGTACTTGACGCCCAGGTCGTAACCGGCGGTTTCCTGGTAGCCACCGTTGACCAGGGTACGGGTCACGTCGACCACCTGGTTGGCGGTACGGCCGCTGGTGCCGCGCGAGAAGCGGTCGCAGGCGCCCTGGATGCCGAGCACGTAGCAGTTGTTCAGGATCGAGGTGACCGACTCAGCCGCGATGACGTCGTCGATGCGGATCTTCCACCAGTCCAGGCTGATGTCCAGGCCCTGCACGAAGTTCGGGCTGTAGACGAAGCCAGCGGTCCAGGTCTTGGAGGTTTCCGGCTTCAGCTCGGCGTTGGAACCGGACTCGAAGGCGCTGTAGGACTGGGTGCCCGGGCCGGTCGAGACTGCACCACCGGAGGTGATCTGGCGGAAGTCCGCCGGCACGCCAGCGGCGCCGCAGGCAGCAGCCACCGACGGGTTGCGTGCAGCCGAGCCGAAGGACGAATCACACGGATCGGTGTACGAGTCGTAGGTCTGCGACACGCCGCCGTACATGTTGGAGATGTTCGGTGCGCGGAAGCCGGTGGCGTAGGTACCACGGATCAGCAGGTCGTCGATCGGCTTCCACTTCAGGCCGAACTTCGAGTTGACCGTGTCACCGAAGGTGTTGTAGTCCGAGTAACGGCCCGCAACGTCCAGCGACAGTTCCTTGGCGAACGCAACGTCAGCCAGGATCGGCACGTTCAGTTCGAGGTAGAACTCGTCCAGCTCGTACTCACCCTTGGTCGGTGCGCCGGCCAGGTCGGTGCTCAGACCGGACTGCAGCAGCGCATCGGGGTTGTACTCGCCGCTTTCTTCGCGGTGCTCGTAACCTGCAGCGAAGGCCAGGTCGCCGGCCGGCAGGGTCGCGATGCTGCCCGACAGGTTGGCGCTGTAGACCTTGGTGGTGTTGGTGTAGGTGTCGTGGCTCGGCAGGAACAGGTAGTTCTGCAGGGCCGGGTCAGCCAGCGAGCCGGCTTCGGTCGAACCGTACGGTGCCAGCGGGTTCCACGGGGTGCAACCGGCGATCACCTTGCCCTCGACGCCGCAACGGGCAACGCCGCCCGCATCGACGAAGGACGGGCCGACGGCGTTCTGCACGTTCGGGATGAACAGGTTGCCGGTGCTGGTCTTGACGCCCTTGTTCTGGTTGTAGACGTAGCCCACATCCCAGTCGAAGTAACGGTCAGCGAACTGGAAGGAACCTTCCAGGCCAGCGCTGAAGCGGAAGGTTTCCTGCTCCGACTCGGTCTGGCGCGGCACTTCCGAGGTACGACGGATGAAGTTCGCATCCGTGTCCAGCGGGTTGTAGATGCTGTCAGCCGACAGAGCGGTGCCATAGACTTCCGACTGGTACGGGTAGCCCGCGATCTGCGAGGTGGCCGTACGCTTGGTGTACAGCATGCTTGCCGTACCGCGGATGTTGTCGGTGAAGTCGTAGTTGCCGTTGGCGAAGATCGAACGACGCTTCACCTTGTTCTGCAGCCACATTTCCTGGCTGGCATTGGTGTAGTCGGCCAGGCCGAAGTCGTGGAAGTCCGACAGCGAGGTGCCGGTGGCGCCCGGGTTACGGACGTACCAGTTGTCGTCGCCGTCGATCAGCACGCCCTGGTTGGTCGCAGCCGACCAGCCGTTGGCGCCTTCAGCTTCGGTCGGGAACGGGTGCCACTGGCCGTTGCCGTAGCGGCTGTAGCGACGGTCCTTGGCCTTCACTTCGTCCTGTTCGTTGTACTCGGCACCGAGCGTGATCGAGCCACGGTCGCCGGTCTGGCCATAGACGAAGTTGTAGGTCTGCTGCTCGCCATCACCCTGGCCGTACTGGCCGGTGTAGACGCTGGCTTCCAGACCGTCGAAGTTCTTGCGGGTGATGATGTTGATCACACCGGCGATGGCGTCGGAGCCGTAGATGGCCGAGGCGCCATCGGTCAGCACTTCAATGCGCTCGACGACCGAGGTCGGGATCGAGGCCAGATCGGTGTAACCACCGGTGCTGGTGCCCATGCGCTTGCCGTCCAGCAGCACCAGGGTGCGCTCCGGGCCGAGGTTGCGCAGATCGACGAACTGACCGCCGACTTCTTCGCCCGAGGACAGCGCATCGCTGCGGCTGATGGCCGGGGAGCCGGTGGCGGCCAGGTTCTGCACGATGTCAGCAACGCTGGTGAAGCCCTGCTTTTCGATATCGGCGCGCTGCAGCGCGATGACCGGCTGTGCGGTCTCCATGCTGGCCTGGCGGATACGCGAACCGGTGACCGAAATGCGGTCCAGGTCGGTGGTGCCGGAGGCCGCTTCCTGCGCGGAAGCAAAGGCCGGCGACAGCGCCAGCGCAATGCCGGCGGGCAGCAGGCCCAACCGCACTGCGGAATTACGAACGTTCATCAATCTCTCCAAGGTACGTGTTAGCAGCGTGTTAAAACACCCCAGCACGTTACGATTGCGTTGCAGCGCTGTATTTGCGCGACCCAACGAGAGACTTTGCTGATTTTGGCGGGAGCTTCGCACCGTCTTCACGGAAGCGCGATGCGGACGTGCCATAGCGGGCACGGAAGGCGCGCGCGAAGCTGCAGCAGTTGTCGAATCCACTGGCGGCAGCAACTTCACCGACCATCATGTCGGTGTCGCGCAGCAGATCGGCGGCACGCTCCAGACGCAGGCGCGCCGAAAGGGACTGCGGGCTTTCTTCATACAGGCTCTGGAACGTCTTGGACAGATACCAGCTGGAGAAGTTGGTCAGTTCGGCCAGTTCGCCGATGCGCACCACGCGGTGGCTGTTGCCTTCCAGGTACAGGCGCGCACGCTGCATGCGACCGAACACCTGGCGCTTGCGGCTGCGCGAGCGGCCCGGGCAACGCTGCACGTTGTCGGCCAGACCGCGCTGCAGGCCTGCCAGGTGCAGCAGCAGCGGACGCAGCGACTGCGCCGGCTGCCCGCTGGCCAGGGCATCACGCCACAGGCGCAGGGCCACGCGCGCATCGCCGCGGTTCATCTGCCCGCGGCCGGCATACAGCCCGCAGTCGGCCATTTCGGCCAGCGCGCGCAGCGCTTCGACGTTCAGGTTCAGGCCCACGCACAGACCGTTGCGACCGGCCTGCACCAGCGGGCGCGATTCCTTCTCGAACGCGATCCATTCGCCCTGGCGCAGCCGGAAGCGGCCTTCCTTCGCCTCCACCCACGAGGTGCCGCGCACCTGCATCCATACGGTGAAGCTGCTGCCGGCCGTCTGCAGGCTGCCCAGCCGGGCAACGCCCAGGCAGGTCGGGGCCACGTCATCGACAGCCTTGTCCAGCGAGACGGATTGGCCACGATCGGCCAGCGAGAGTTGACGCATGGGAGCACCACGGATTTGCCAAGTACAGGCCACCGTTTTGCCAAATCAGGTGCGTGCCGGTCAGGAAGAACCGCCGAGATCGCTACGAAATCGCTACGACGTCGGCACGAAAGAGTTACGAAGGACCTTTGTCGTTGAAAATCAACAACCTGGAGAAGGCCGGGAACAGCGGCGGCGGCGCTGCCGGCAGGCGCATGACGCCGATGTCGGCACCGTCGGACACGGCCAGGGCCAGATACAGGTCGCTGCCGTCGGCACTGGCGCTCAGCCCGTTGCCTGCGCTCAGGCGCTGCGCGTCCAGACAGCGCTCCGGCTCCTGCGTGCCACCCTGCACGCGGGTCAGCGTGGTGGAACACGCCGCGCTGCTGCCCAGGTAATCGATGCGCCCGTTGCCGGCCACGGCCCAGGTGCGGTAACGCCAGCGGCTGGGCCACGCGTCGCTGACCTGCTGCACGCTGGCCGCGTCCAGGCTGGGATTGACCGACCACAAGCCACTGGCGGCCAACCGCGTGAACAACACCCGGCCGCTGCTGCGGTCCAGACGGGCCTGCGAGACGCCCTCCAGACTGGCCAGGCGGCGCCACGGCTGGGTACTGCGATCGAACAGGCTCAGCTGCACCCGCTGCTGCGCATCGCGTTCCAGCACCAGCACCTGCTCGGCCGTTGCGCCGTACAGCGCCTGCAGCGGTTGCTGCACGGGCACCGGCAGCACCTGCAGGCGCTCATCGCGCGGGGCGATCTCATACACCACCGCCTGGCCGTGCTCGTCCCGCCCCACCACCAGCAACTGGCGGCTGTCAGGCGACCAGTCCGGCGCCTGCCGGCCTTCCGGGCGCAACCCTTCGATCGGCCGCAGCGAGTCGGGTCGCTGCATGTCGGCCCACCACAGGGCGAAGCTTCCCGAGCGGTCTGAACTGAACACCAGCTGCCGGCCGTCCGGCGCCACCATCGGCTGGCCATCGCGGCCACTGGACGCGAACAGGCGCTGCGCGGCACCGCCCTGCACCGGCGTGCGGAACATGCCGAACTGGGCGCGGCGGTGGACGAACGCGAGCATGTCGCCACGCCGCGAAACCGCCGGCCACTGCGCGTCGTCCAGGCCCGCGTCGCGCAACGTGCGGCGCTCCACGTCCAGGTAGTACAGGCGCGCCTCACTGTCCACGCGCCGCCCAAACACGATATGCCGCCCATCGCCCAGCCAGGCCCAGCCACGCAGCTCGGCGGCCTCGTTGGTCAGCTGTTCGGGCGTGCCGCCGTTGGCCGGCATGCGCCACAGGTCGCCCAGCTGCGGGTTGCGCGCGAACACCAGCCAGCGCCCATCGGGCGAATAGCGCGGTGCGTAGTCGAAATCATCTTCGCCGGCCGGGTACTGCAGCGCCCGCCACTGCCCGCTGGGCAGGTCGAGCACGCGGATGCCCCGGTGCGCATAGCGGCCGACCATGCTGCCGAACACCAGGCCGCGTCCGTCGGGGGTCCAGTCGAAACTGAGCAGCTCGGTGCCATCGCAGCGGGTAGCCTGGCGCAGCGCACCGCCGGTGGCGCTGGCGATCAGCACCTGGCAACTGCCGTCGGCGGCAAACCGCGCGAAGGCGATCTCTCGACCGTCCGGGGACCAGCTGGGGAAACGGTCGCTGGCACCGGCCGGCGGCTGTACCAACTGGCGGGCCGGCGCGTTGCCCGAGGTCTGCACCCGGATCGCACCGCCCGTGGTGCCGTCATCGTTGGCGCCTTCGTAGGCGACCTGCGAGCCATCGGGCGACAGCGTGGGATAGGTCTCGAAACCGGCGGTGGCGGTAATCAATCGATAGGGGCGCTCGGGACTGCCGATCACCCGCGTGCCGTCTTCCACCACCGCATCCAGCGGCGAGGTCGGCGCCGGACGGCGCAGCAGCAGCACAGTGAGCACCAGCAGCGCGACCAGCATGGCCACGCCCAGCACCAGCAGCAGGCGACGACGCCACAGGCGCAGGCTGCGCCGACGTACATCATGTGCATCGGCCGGCGGTACGTCCTCGCTGGCCGCGTCGTCCAAGGCTTCCGATGTTTCCGTCAGGCCTTCGCTGTCCTGCAGCGCCTGCACCGGCACCAGCAGCCGATAACCGGTCTTGGCAATGGTCTCGATGTACGCCTGGCCATTGTCTTCGCCGATGGCGAAGGCCTTGCGCAACTGGGTCACCGCCTGCGTCAGCACATCGTTGGTGGGCAGCGTATCGGGCCAGACTTCGGCGAACAGCTCTTCACGCGTGACCACGCGCCCAGGCTGGCGCAGCAACACGCGCAGCACGCCCAGCGCCTTCGGCGTCAGGCGTCGCGGACGACGCGCACCGGGCACCTCGACTTCACGTGAAGAGAGCGTCACTACGCATTCGCCTACGCGAACGCGGTCACACTCTGGCGACTGGCTTTCGTTGCTGTTCATTCGTTGCTAGAAGCTTGAAACACGTTGCAGATACCACGGGGCAGCGTTGTGCTTCCTTCCCTGCAACATCCAAAAGCCAGATTCCGCACAAACCATCGGCGCATACCGCAAAAAAAACGAAGCGCGCGAATACTAGCCTATGCAGGTTACCTCGCCTATCGCGTGGTGGACATCAGGCTCTCTCTCGCCGACGCATTCAGATAATAAGCAGCACCATTCGCGCCCTTCGGGGCGCGAAATTTTTATCTGGCGTTCATTTTCAGGAGCGCCGCAGCATGGTCAGTCCAACCAGCCGCGAAACCACCAAAGCGACGTACATAACGCCGGAAAACTGCTCCAGCATGACCAGTGCGCGTGCCTGTGGATGCAGCGGAACCACGTCGCTCAGGCCGACCCCGGACAGCAAGCTGAAGCTCAGATAAAGCAACTCCATCCACGTGCGCTGCAGGCCGCCGCCGGTGCCCTGGAAACTGCCCGGATACCACTGCTGGCATACAGCGAATGCGAACGCGAATCCCCACGCCAGCAATGTGAACGTAGCACCAACGGCGAACAGTTCATCGCGCGTGACCTTGTGGTCCTGCAGCATGTAGGCCGTCAGCGCGCCGGCGGTGTAGAAGTACAACAGGCTTTCCAGCAGCTGCGCGGTGATGGCCAGCCCCGGGTGATCCAGCAGCGCGGCGGCGATGGAAAACACCACCGAGGGAATGGCCAGCACCAGTGCCAGCCACGTGCCCAGTGGACTGCGCTGCACCACCCACAACGCCAGCCCCAGCACCGCCATGCCGAACACGCCCAACGCAGCGCGACCGCCAGCGGTTTCATCCAGTGCCGGATACAACAGCACCGCCAGCAACTGCGCGGCCAACAACCAGGCCGACGGGTGGCGGCGCGCGATGGCCAGCCAGCGGGTGGTCAGAGCAACGGGCATGGCGTCCTTCCCCAGAGCGATGGCGCGAGCATAGCCGGTCGCGCGTGAGAGAAGCCGCCGGGCATGGCCCGGCGCTCCCCGCTCAGCCCTGCTGGTAGACCTGCGCACCGGCCGCGCGGAACTGTGCCGATTTTTCCTGCATGCCGCTCTCGGCGTACTCGCGCACGTCCTGGGTGATCTTCATCGAACAGAAGTGCGGGCCACACATCGAACAGAAGTGCGCCAGCTTGTGTGCATCCTTGGGCAACGTCTCGTCGTGGAATTCCTTGGCCTTTTCCGGATCCAGGCCCAGGTGGAACTGGTCTTCCCAGCGGAATTCGAAGCGCGCCTTGCTGAGCGCGTTGTCACGCACCTGCGCACCCGGGTGGCCCTTGGCCAGGTCGGCCGCATGTGCGGCGATGCGGTAGGCCATGATGCCGTCGCGCACATCCTGGCGGTTGGGCAGGCCCAAGTGCTCCTTGGGCGTGACATAGCAGAGCATGGCGGTGCCGAACCAACCGATCATCGCCGCACCGATGGCACTGGTGATGTGGTCGTAGCCCGGCGCGATATCGGTGGTCAGCGGGCCGAGCGTGTAGAACGGCGCTTCGCCACACTCGCGCAGCTGCTTGTCCATGTTCTCCTTGATCAACTGCATCGGCACATGGCCGGGGCCTTCGATCATGGTCTGCACATCGTGCTTCCACGCGATCTTCGTCAACTCGCCCAGCGTTTCCAGTTCGCCGAACTGCGCGGCATCGTTGGCATCGGCAATGCAGCCCGGGCGCAGGCCATCACCCAGCGAGAAGGTCACGTCGTAGGCCTTCATGATCTCGCAGATGTCTTCGAAGTGCGTGTAGAGGAAATTCTCCTTGTGGTGGGCCAGGCACCACTTGGCCATGATCGAGCCACCGCGGCTGACGATGCCGGTCACCCGCTTGGCGGTGAGCGGAACATAGCGCAGCAGTACGCCGGCATGGATGGTGAAGTAGTCCACGCCCTGCTCGGCCTGTTCGATCAGCGTGTCGCGGAAAATCTCCCAGGTCAGCGCCTCGGCGCGACCGTCGACCTTCTCCAGCGCCTGGTAGATCGGCACCGTACCGATGGCCACCGGCGAATTGCGGATGATCCATTCCCGCGTTTCGTGGATGTGCTTGCCGGTGGAAAGATCCATCACCGTATCGCCGCCCCAGCGGATCGCCCAGACCAGCTTCTCCACCTCTTCGGCGATGCCGGAGGACACCGCACTGTTGCCGATGTTGGCGTTGATCTTGGTCAGGAAGTTGCGACCGATGATCATCGGCTCGCTTTCGGGGTGATTGATGTTGTTGGGCAGTACCGCGCGGCCACGAGCGATTTCATCACGCACGAATTCAGGCGTGATGATCTTCGGAATGGACGCGCCGAAGGATTCACCGGCGTGCTGCTGCAGCAGGCTGGCGTCACGGATATCCTGCAGCCGCTGGTTCTCGCGGATCGCCACGAACTCCATTTCCGGGGTGATGATGCCGCGCCGCGCGTAGTGCATCTGGGTCACGTTGGCCCCGGCCTTCGCGCGCCGCGGCAGGCTGCGCGCGGGGAAGCGCACCGCGTCCAGCTTCGGGTCGTGCTCGCGTTCGCGGCCGAAGCGCGAGCTGAGCGCATCGAGCGCTTCGGTGTCGGCACGTTCTTCGATCCAGCCACGGCGCAGCGCCGGCAGGCCCGTGGTCAGGTCGATGGTCGCCTGCGGATCGGTGTACGGACCGGAGGTGTCGTACACGGTCAGCGGCGCATTTTCCTCGCCACCGAACAGGGTGGGCGTGCGGGTCAGCGCGATCTCGCGCATGGGCACGCGAAGGTCGGGGCGCGAACCGGGCACGTGGATCTTGCGCGAACCGGCGATGGGCCGGGTAACTGACGCGGAAAGTTGCTGGGCCTGCTGCTGCAGATCGGAGGGCTGTGCGTTCATCGGGCATCGTCCAGGAAGGTCAGGGACGAAGCGGCGGCGCACTGCGCACCGCGCCCGGACGGTCCTTGGGCGGACTCCGGGCACGGCTGCACTGCAAAGCTTCCCTACGCCGGTATGAACCGGATCAGGTTCCAAGGGACTGTCTCAACCGTGGCCACTGGCCGCGGTACCCCCGCTTCTTGCTGCGTATTAGAGCACAGGCCGGGTCAGTAACCGGCGGCCTGGCCATCCTTGCGGCTTTCCGACGCACCGAAGTACACACCGCTTTCCGGATCGCGCAGGATGGCCTGGTAGCCACCATACGGGCCATCGGCAAACACCACGCGGTGGCCCTTGCGCATCAGGGCGCGCACGGTCTCGTAGGGGAAGCCGGTTTCCAGGTTCACTTCGCCGCCATCGCTCATGGCGGTGGCCTGGCCGGTCGGCTCGGTCGACCCTTCATGCTGGATGCGCGGCGCATCGCCGGCTTCCTGCAGGTTCATGCCGAAGTCGACCAGGTTCATCACGATCTGCGCATGGCCCTGCGGCTGCATCGCACCGCCCATCACGCCGAAGCTGGCATACGGCTTGCCGTCCTTGGTGATGAAGGCCGGAATGATGGTCTGGAACGGGCGCTTGCCCGGTGCGTAGCCGTTGGGATGGTTCTTCTGCAGCACGAACATCTCGCCGCGGTCCTGCAGGATGAAACCCAGCCCCGGTGGCGCCATGCCGCTGCCCATGCCGCGGTAGTTGGACTGGATGAGCGAGACCATCATGCCGTCGCTGTCGGCCACGGTCATGTAGATCGTGTCGCCCTGTTCGAGCTGTTTCGGCGTACCCGGCTGCACTTCCTTCAGCGCCTTGTCCATCGAGATCAGCGCGCGGCGCTGCGCGGCGTATTCCTTGGAAATCAGTTTCTGCACCGGTGCCGGCTGGAAGGCCATGTCGGCATAGAAGCGCGCGCGATCGGCGAAGGCCAGCTTCTTGGCTTCCACGAACAGGTGCACGTGCTCGGGCGAACCGAACGCGATCTTCGAGAAGTCGTAGCCTTCCAGCACGTTGAGGATCTGCAGCGCGGCAATGCCCTGGCTGTTCGGCGGCAGTTCCCACACGTCATAGCCCCGGTAGTTGCTGCTGACCGGCTCGACCCATTCACCGTGGTGGTCGGCCATGTCCTGGTAACTGAGATAACCGCCATTGGCCTTGAAATAATCCCCGATGGCGCGGGCCACGTCGCCCTTGTAGAACGCATCGCGGCCACCATCGGCGATTTTCTGCAGGGTGTCGGCCAGGTTCGGGTTCTTCCACATCTGGCCCTTGCGCGGGGCATGGCCGTCGATGGTGAACTGTTCGCTGAAGCCGGGATATTTCGACAGGCGCGGCACCGAACGATCCCAGTAGTAGGCAATCACTTCAGCCACCGGATGGCCCTCGCGCGCATACCGGATGGCCGGGGCCAGGTTGTCGGCCATCGGCTTGCGGCCAAAGCGGTCGTGCAGCGCGAACCAGCCGTCCACCGCGCCGGGTACCGATACCGGCAGCGGACCGGTGGCCGGAATCTCCTTCAGGCCACGGCGCTGGAACTCGGCCAGGGTGAGCGACTTCGGCGAACGCCCCGAGCCGTTGTAGCCGTACAGCTTCTGCGTCTTCGGATCCCACACGATGGCGAACAGGTCGCCGCCGATGCCGTTGCCGGTGGGCTCCATCAGACCCAGCGCCGCATTGGCGGCAATGGCGGCATCGACCGCCGAACCGCCTGCCTTCATCACGTCCAGCGCGATCTGGGTCGCCAGCGGCTGCGAGGTGGCGGCCATGGCATGCGGGGCGATGACTTCGGAGCGGGTGGCGAAGGTCTGGCCGGTGATGCGGTCGGCGGCACTGGACAGGGCGGGGACTGCGGCCAGCACGGCAGCGGCAAGCAGGGAGCGGGCAAGGCGTCGGGACACGGTTGGGTTCCGATGGAAGGGTGGTGACCTGATCTTCGCCGCTGTGGGGCGCGCGCGGTATCGGGCAGAGGTCATGGCGGCAGCGCTTCGGTGGGTGCGGACCTTGGCTGGCTTCGGGGAATCCAGTGCGGACCAAGGTCCGCACCTACCAGAGCGGGATGCGTGCACGGCTGCGGGCGTCGGTAAATCCAGGGCGGAATCACCGGCAAATCCGCGCAAAAAACCCGCTGAAAAGAGTGAATTCCGGTTCACCGAAACACTTTCAGCGGCAACCATCCTTGCGCCACAAGCCTTTGCGCCAGATACAGGCGAAACCGATGAAAAACCCGTTGCCAGGGTTGACACCGCGGAAATGGCTATGTTTCTCTCGATCCCATGCTGCAACGCCACCCGCCCCTGCGAACCGCCACTGAAGCCGCCGATTCCGGCGCCGCATCGCTGCGTTCGCTTCTCGTGCTCGTACTTATTAGCCAGCCCACAGGTGCGGGACGAGCCAGCGTGTAAGCAACAGACACACCGGAACTCGATCAGAAACCCGCACCCACCCTGGTGCGGGTTTTTTCATTTCAGGACCTGGTTTCACACGCAACCACTCAACCATCCAGCCACGACCATGCACACCGCCTCCCGCAAAACCCGGACCTGCTGCACCACGCCCTGCCGTGGTGGCTGTGCCCGTGCGATGCGCGGCGCCTCCTCCCCCGCTTTCCCCTGACCGGCCGGTACGTCGCTTCGACTGCCGGCCGTCTTTTTTCTTCCCAGCCAAGGAACCTCCCCCATGAGCACCAACTCCCTGCCCCAGACCAAGATCGCCGTCGTCGGTTACGGCAGCCAGGGCCGCGCCCACGCGCTGAACCTGCGTGAATCCGGCTTCGACGTGGTGGTAGGCCTGCGCCCGGGCGGCCCGACCGAAGCCAAGGCACAGGCCGATGGCTTCACCGTGGTGGCCCCGGCTGACGCCGTGAAGGATGCCGACCTGGTGGCCGTACTGACCCCGGACATGGTGCAGAAGAAGCTCTACAACGAGGTGCTGGCGCCGAACATGAAACAGGGCGCCTGCCTGTTGTTCGCCCACGGCCTGAACGTGCACTACGGCATGATCGAACCGCGCGCCGACCTGGACGTGGTGCTGGTGGCACCGAAGGGCCCGGGCGCGCTGGTCCGCCGCGAATACGAGATCGGTCGTGGCGTGCCGTGCATCTGGGCGGTCTACCAGGACGTCAGCGGCCAGGCGGCGCAGCACGCGCAGGCCTATGCGGCCGGCCTGGGCGGCGCACGCGCCAACCTGATCCAGACCACCTTCAAGGAAGAAACCGAAACGGATCTGTTCGGCGAGCAGGCCGTGCTGTGCGGCGGCGCCTCGGCCCTGGTGCAGGCCGGCTTCGAAACCCTGGTGGAAGCGGGTTACCAGCCGGAGATCGCCTATTACGAAGTGCTGCACGAACTGAAGCTGATCGTGGACCTGTTCTACGAAGGCGGCATCTCGCGGATGCTGGAATTCATCTCCGAAACCGCCCAGTACGGTGACTACGTGAGCGGCCCGCGGGTGATCGACGCCGGCACCAAGGAGCGCATGAAGGAAGTGCTGAAGGACATCCAGGACGGCACCTTCACCAAGAACTGGGTGGCCGAGTACGAAGCGGGCCTGCCGAACTACAACAAGTTCAAGCAGGCCGACCTGGAGCACCCGATCGAGAAGGTAGGCAAGGAACTGCGCGCCAAGATGGTCTGGTTGCAAGGACAGGCCGCGTAACCACGCGGCCTCCCCCACCCGCTTTGCAAGGTTCCCCCATGAACTCTTCCACACATCGCAGCGCGCCGCCCAACGGCGCGCGCTGGCTGACCCAGGCGCTGGAGGCCGAGGGTGTCCGCACGCTGTTCGGTTACCCGGGCGGCACCATCATGCCGTTCTACGACGCGCTGGTGGATTCGGCGCTGAAGCACATCCTGGTGCGCCACGAGCAGGGCGCGGCGCTGGCCGCCAATGGCTTTGCCCGCGCCAGCGGCCAGGTTGGCGTCTGCGTGGCGACCTCTGGCCCGGGCGCCTCCAACCTGGTGACCGGCATTGCCGATGCCATGCTGGATTCGGTGCCGATGGTCTGCATCACCGGCCAGGTGGGTACCCCGCTGCTGGGTACCGATGCTTTCCAGGAACTGGATGTGTTTGGCCTGACGATGCCCATCGTCAAGCACAGCTGGCTGGTGCGCAGTGTCGATGACCTGCCGCGCGTGGTGGCCGATGCCTTCCGCATCGCCCGCGAAGGCCGCCCCGGCCCGGTGCTGATCGACCTGCCCAAGGACGTGCAGCTGGCCGATGCCAGCCACCTGCCGGTGCATGTGCCGGCCAGCGTCGAGCCGCCGGCCGCCGCCGCCGATGCGGCCATCGCCGAGGCCATCGCCGCGCTGGCGGCGGCCGAAAAGCCGGTGGTCTACGCCGGTGGTGGCATCGCCCTGGGTGAGGCCGTGCAGGATCTGCGCGACTTCGTCGAAGCCAGCGGCATTCCCACCGTGATGACCCTGCGCGGGCTGGGTGCACTGCCGCCGCAGCACCCGCAGTCGCTGGGCATGCTGGGCATGCACGGCACCCGTGCGGCCAACATGGCCGTGCAGGACAGCGACCTGCTGCTGGTGCTGGGCGCGCGTTTCGATGACCGTGCCACCGGCAAGCTGGCCGAGTTCGCGCCGTTCGCCCGCGTGGTGCATATCGACGCTGACGCCTACGAGATCTCCAAACTGCGCAGCGCCGATGTGGCCGTGCCCGGCAACGTCGGCCACGCCATCCGCGCCCTGCGTGCGGCCTTCCCCTCCCCCCAGGCCCACCAGGACGCATGGCGCAAGCGCTGTGCACAGCACCGCGATCGCTTCGCCGCCCGCTACGACGCGCCGGGCCAGCACATCTACGCACCGGCCCTGCTGAAGCGCCTGAGCGAGCTGGCCCCGGCCGACGCGGTGATCGCCTGCGACGTGGGCCAGCACCAGATGTGGGTCGCCCAGCACTGCCGCTTCAACCACCCGCGCAACCACCTGACCAGCGGTGCGCTGGGCACCATGGGCTTCGGCCTGCCGGCAGCGATGGGCGCGCAGTTCGCCTGCCCCGACCGCACCGTGGTGCTGGTGTCCGGCGATGGCAGCTTCATGATGAACGTGCAGGAGCTGACCACCATTGCCCGCTGCCGCCTGCCGGTGAAGATCGTGCTGCTGGACAACAGTTCGCTGGGCATGGTGCGGCAGTGGCAGGAACTGTTCTTCGCCGAGCGTTACAGCGAGATCGACCTGTCCGACAACCCGGACTTCGTGGCCCTGGCCAAGGTGTTCGGCATTGCCGCCACCCGCATCGACACCCGCGACGACGTGGAAGGTGGCCTGGCCGCGCTGCTGGCCGAGCCGGGCCCGGCCCTGCTGCACGTGGCCATCGACGCCCGCGCCAACGTGTGGCCGCTGGTGCCGCCCAACACCGCCAACAGCACCATGCTGGAAAGCAACCCCGCCCACGCCCGCCAGGAGACCCCCAATGCAATACCGGCTTGACCTGGTGCTGCACCCGGCCGAAGGCGCGCTGCTGCGCGTGATCGGCATGGCCGAACGCCGCGGCTTTGCGCCGCGCGCGATCAGCGGCGCGCCGGTGGACAGCGACGAAGGCCGCTGGCACCTGCAGCTGGTGGTGGACGGGCAGCGCCCGGCCGAAACGCTGTGCCGGCAGATCGAAAAGATCTACGACTGCGTCTCGGTGCAGATCACCGCACTGGAAGGAGCGGCATCATGAACACCCGTACCGTAGAAACCACGGTGCCGGTACGGGGGCGTCTTCTTCGCCGCCCGTCCGCGCATGCGGCGCAGTGCCGCCGCCCGCAGGTGGCCCATGCCGGCCGCTGATGCCAGCACCGAAAGCGATGTCGGCGACGTAAGCGTTGCCGACGTACTGGCTGCGCAGGCCCGCCTGCGCCGCTTCCTGCCGCCTACCCCGCTGCACCATGCCGAACGCTTCGGCACCTGGCTGAAGCTGGAGAACCTGCAGCGCACCGGTTCGTACAAGGTGCGTGGTGCGCTGAATGCCCTGCTGGCCGGCCGCGAACGCGGCGATACCCGGCCGGTCATCTGCGCCTCGGCCGGCAACCACGCCCAGGGCGTGGCGTGGGCCGCCTACCGCCTGGACGTACCGGCCATCACCGTGATGCCGCATGGCGCACCGGCCACCAAGATTGCCGGTGTCGCCCACTGGGGCGCGACCGTGCGCCAGCACGGCAACAGCTATGACGAGGCCTATGCATTCGCCGTGGAGCTGGCGCAGCGCCACGGCTACCGTTTCCTGTCCGCGTTCGACGATGCCGACGTGATTGCCGGCCAGGGCACGGTCGGCATCGAACTGGCCGCCCACGCCATGGACGTGGTGATCGTGCCGATCGGCGGCGGTGGCCTGGCCTCCGGCGTGGCGCTGGCACTGAAGTCGCAGGGCGTGCGCGTGGTCGGCGCGCAGGTCGAGGGCGTCGATTCCATGGCGCGTGCGATCAGCGGTGACGTGCGCGAAATCGCACCGGTGCCGTCGCTGGCCGACGGCGTGCGGGTGAAGATTCCCGGCTTCCTGACCCGCCGCCTGTGCACCTCGCTGCTGGACGACGTGGTGATCGTGCGCGAAGCCGAACTGCGCGAAACGCTGGTGCGGCTGGCGCTGGAAGAACACATCATCGCCGAGGGCGCCGGTGCGCTGGCGCTGGCCGCCGGGCGCCGCGTGGCCGGCCGGCGCAAATGCGCGGTGGTGTCCGGCGGCAACATCGATGCCGGCGTGCTGGCGGGCCTGCTGACCGACGTCCGCCCGCGCCCGCCGCGCAAACCGCGCCGGCGCCGCGCCGAAGCGCCCCGTTCCCCCGCGCGCGCGCCCACCCGCGCCAGCGCCCCCATTGCTTCCCCTTCCCACCTGCAAGCCGCAACGCCCGCTGTCGAGGAGATTTCCCCATGACCACCATTGAACGAATTACCACCCCGCGCATCCGCATCTTCGACACCACCCTGCGTGACGGCGAGCAGTCCCCCGGCTGCAGCATGAGCCCGCCGCAGAAGCTGGTGATGGCGCGTGCGCTGGACGAACTGGGCGTGGACATCATCGAGACCGGCTTCCCGGCCAGCTCGCAGTCCGACCGCGAAGCGATGGCCCTGATCGGCCGTGAGCTGCGCCGCCCCAGCCTGACCCTGGCCGTGCTGTCGCGCTGCCTGCAGGCCGATATCGAAACCTCGGCGCGTGCCCTGGAAGCGGCCGTCAATCCGCGCCTGCACGTGTTCCTGTCAACCAGTCCGCTGCACCGCGAGCACAAGCTGCGCATGACCCGCGAGCAGGTACTGGAATCGGTGCGCAAGCACGTGACCCTGGCCCGCTCGTACATCGACGATGTGGAATTCTCGGCCGAGGACGCCACCCGTACCGAGCTGGACTACCTGATCGAAGTCTCGCGGGTGGCCATCGCCGCTGGTGCCACCACCATCAACCTGCCGGACACCGTGGGCTTCACCACCCCGGAAGAGATCCGCGCGATGTTCCAGCAGGTCATCGCCGGCGTGGCCGATGTCCCCAACGCAGCCAACGTGATCTTCAGTGCGCACTGCCATAACGACCTGGGCCTGGCCGTGGCCAACTCGCTGGCCGCCGTCGAAGGCGGTGCACGCCAGGTCGAGTGCACCATCAATGGCATCGGCGAGCGCGCCGGCAACTGCTCGCTGGAAGAGATCACCATGGCACTGAAGGTGCGCCAGGCCTTCTACGAGCAGGACACCGCCATCAACACCCCGCGCATCGTCGGCACCTCGCAGCTGCTGCAGCGTCTGGTCGGCATGCCGGTGCAGCGCAACAAGGCCATCGTCGGCGCCAATGCTTTCGCCCATGAATCGGGCATCCACCAGCACGGCATGCTGCGCCACCGCGGCACCTACGAAATCATGCGTCCGGAAGACGTGGGCTGGGAAGATTCGCAGATGGTGCTGGGCCGCCACAGCGGCCGCGCCGCGGTCGAGTCGCGCCTGCGTGCGCTGGGCTTCTGGCTGGAAGAAGACGAGCTGAAGCTGGTGTTCGAGCAGTTCAAGGGCCTGTGCGAACAGCAGCGCGTGGTGACCGATGCCGACCTGCAGACGCTGATGCAGGGCGGTTCCAATGCGCAGGGCTATCGCCTGGCCTCGATGACCATCAGCGATGTCGGCAGCCGCGCCAACGCCCTGGTGGAGCTGTCCGACCCGGAAGGCAACCGCGTGGCCGAGACCGCGCAGGGCGACGGCCCGGTCGATGCGCTGTTTGGCGCGCTGTCGGCCGCCACCGGCGTGCAGCTGATGCTGGACAGCTACCAGGTGCACAGCGTGGGCATCGGCGCCGATGCACGCGGCGAGGCCAACCTGAGCGTGCGCCATGAAGGCATCGAGTACGACGGCACCGGCACCAGCAAGGACATCATCGAAGCCTCGGCGCTGGCCTGGCTGGACGTGGCCAACCGCCTGCTGCGCCAGCGCCAGGCCGCCGCCAGCAGCACCGAAACCGCTACCCCCGCCACCGCCTGAGGACCGAGAGATGAGCGCCTTCGACACCCCCACCACGGCCTCGGCCGGCCAGCAGTGGAATGCCCAGGACTATGCGATCGACGCGGGTTTCGTGCCGCTGCTCGGCGGTGCGGTTGCGCGCCTGCTCGACCCGCGCGCCGGCGAGCGCATCCTGGACCTGGGCTGTGGCGATGGCGTACTCACCACCGAACTGGCGCTGAGCGGCGCCCGCCTGCATGGCGTGGATGCTTCACCGGAACTGGTCAATGCCGCGCGTGCGCGCGGCGTTGATGCGCAGGTGATGGATGGCCATGCACTGACCTTCAACACCGAGTTCGATGCGGTGTTCAGCAATGCCGCGCTGCATTGGATGGGCAACCCGGACCAGGTACTGGAAGGCGTGCGCCGTGCCCTGCGACCGGCTGGCCGCTTCGTCGCCGAATTCGGCGGCCATGGCAACGTGGCCACGATCATCGCCGCAGTGCAGGCCGCACGCGCCGCCCATGGCCACGGCGCCAGCGCGTTCCAGTGGTACTTCCCCACTGCCGATGCCTACGCCGACCGCCTGCGCCAGCACGGCTTCCAGGTGCAGCTGATCGAAACCACGCCGCGCCCGACCGCACTGCCGACCGGCGTGGCTGGCTGGCTGCGGGTGTTCGCCGCACCGCTGCTGGACGACCTGCCCGACCACGCCCGCGCCACCGTGCGCGAGGCCGCCACGGCGCTGCTGGCCGACCTGCCGCGCGATGCCTCGGGCCAGCCGCTGGCCGACTATGTACGCCTGCGCGTGCTCGCCCGCCGGCGCTGACTTGACCCGTCTGCAAACTTTATTGATGTTCGCTACTTCGTACTTCTGCCAGGCATACGCATGACTTCCGCACCCCGCACCCTGTACGACAAACTGTGGGACGCCCACGTGGTGGTTCCCGAATCCGACAGCGCCCCCGCCGTGCTGTACATCGACCTGCACCTGATCCACGAGGTCACCTCGCCGCAGGCCTTCACCGAGCTGCGCGCGCGCGGCCTGGCGCCGCGCCGCCCGGACCGCACCAAGGCGACGATGGACCACTCCACCCCGACCCTGCCGGCCGGTGCCGACGGCAAGCTGCCCTATGCCAGCGCCGCCTCCGAAGCGCAGGTCGCTACGCTGGCGCGCAACTGCGCCGAGTACGGCATCGAGCTGTTCGACATGGCCTCGGACAACCGTGGCATCGTCCATGTCATCGCGCCCGAGCAGGGCTTCACCCAGCCGGGCATGACCATCGTCTGCGGTGACAGCCACACCTCCACCCACGGGGCTTTCGGCTCGCTGGCCTTCGGCATCGGCACCAGCGAAGTAGGCCATGTGCTGGCCACGCAATGCCTGCTGCAGCGCAAGGCGAAGACGTTTGCGATCACCGTTGACGGCGTGCTGGCGCCCGGCGTCGGCGCCAAGGACGTGGTCCTGCACATCATCGGCGTGATCGGCGTGAACGGTGGCACCGGCCACGTGATCGAGTTCCGCGGCAGCACCATCGAAGCGATGGACATGGAACAGCGCATGACCCTGTGCAACATGTCCATCGAAGCAGGCGCGCGCGCCGGCATGGTCGCCCCCGACCAGGTCACCTTCGACTTCGTGGCCAACACCCCGCGCGGCCCCAAGGGCGCCGACTTCGATGCCGCCGTGGCGCGCTGGCAGCAGCTGCGCAGCGATGCAGGCGCACGCTTCGACAGCGAAGTGCACATCGACGCCGCCGACATCCGCCCGACCCTGACCTGGGGCACCCATCCGGGCACCGCCATCGCGGTGGACGCGCCGATCCCGGCCGCCAATGATGCCGCCGCGCAGAAGGGCCTGGATTACATGCATTTCCACGCCGGGCAGGCACTGGCTGGCACGCCGGTGGACGTGGTGTTCGTGGGCTCGTGCACCAACGGTCGCCTGAGCGACATGCGCGAAGTCGCCCAGGTGCTGCGCGGCCGCCACGTGGCCGACGGCGTGCGCATGCTGGTGGTGCCGGGTTCGGAAATCGTCAAGCGCCAGGCCGAAGCCGAAGGGATCCACGAGATCGTGCGCGCGGCCGGTGCCGAATGGCGCGAGCCGGGCTGCTCGATGTGCATCGCCATGAACGGTGACCTGGTCGCCCCCGGCCAGCTGGCCGTAAGCACCAGCAACCGCAACTTCGAGGGCCGCCAGGGCCCCGGTTCGCGCACCCTGCTGGCCTCGCCGATGAGCGCGGCCTGGGCCGCGGTGAAGGGCCAGGTGGCCGATACCCGCGACCTGTTCGCACAGGAGGTGGCGTGATGGCCGGTTTCCGTACCCTGACCTCGTCCAGCGTGGTGCTGGCGCAGACCAACATCGACACCGACCAGATCATTCCGGCGCGGTTCCTGTCCACCACCGAGCGCGCCGGCCTGGGCCGCAATGCGTTCAATGACTGGCGCTGGCAGGCCGACGGTTCGCCGGTGGCCGACTTCGCCTTCAACCAGCCGCACAACGCCGGCCGCAGCATCCTGCTGGCGGGCCGCAACTTCGGCTGCGGCTCTTCGCGCGAACATGCGCCCTGGGCGCTGACCGACCTGGGCCTGCGCGCCATCGTCAGCAGCGAGATTGCCGATATCTTCCGCGGCAATTCGCTGAAGAACGGCCTGCTGCCGATCGTGCTGGACGAAGCCGACGTGCAGGCGCTGATGCAGCGACCGGACGATGAACTGACCATCGACGTGGCCGCGCGCGAACTGCGCACGCCCGATGGTCGCGTCTATTCCTTCCCGCTGGATGGCTTCTCGCAGACCTGCCTGCTGGAAGGCGTGGACCAGTTGGGGTATCTGTTGGGCCGTGTCCCTGAAATCGAACGTTACGAGAGTGAGCATGCACGCTGAGATTGTTGTCCTGCCCGGTGATGGCATCGGCCCGGAAGTGGCCGCCGCCGCAGTTGCCGTCCTGAAGGCCGTCGCCGAACGCTTCAACCACACCTTCACCTTCAGCGAGCACGATATCGGTGGCATCGCCATCGACCGCCACGGTGAACCGCTGCCGGCCGCGACGCTGGCCGCCTGCCAGGCCGCGAACGCGGTGCTGCTGGGGGCCGTGGGTGGCCCGAAGTGGTCCGACCCGAATGCCAAGGTGCGCCCGGAACAGGGCCTGCTGGCGATCCGCAAGGCGCTGGGCCTGTACGCCAACCTGCGCCCGGTGCGTACCCACGAGGCCGCGCTGGGCGCTTCGCCGATCAAGGCCGAACTGCTGCAGGGCGTGGACTTCGTGGTGGTGCGCGAGCTGACCGGCGGCATCTACTTCGGCGACAAGACCCGCGATGCCGACAGTGCCAGCGACCTGTGCCGCTACACCGTGGCCGAGATCGAGCGCGTGCTGCGCAGCGCCTTCCGCCTGGCGCAGCAGCGCCGTGGCAAGGTCACCTCGGTGGACAAGGCCAACGTGCTGGAAACCTCGCGCCTGTGGCGTGACGTGGCCGCGCGCATCGGCCGCGAGGAGTTCCCGGACGTAGCGCTGGAACACCAGCTGGTCGACTCGATGGCCATGCACCTGCTGGCCAAGCCGCGCGAGTACGACGTGATCGTGACCGAGAACATGTTCGGCGACATCCTCACCGATGAGGCCTCGATGCTGGCCGGTTCGCTGGGCCTGCTGCCGTCGGCCTCGCTGGGTGAGCCGGGTGCGGTGGGCATCTACGAACCGATCCATGGTTCGGCGCCGGACATCGCCGGCAAGGGCATCGCCAACCCCTACGCGACGATCTTCAGCGCGGCGATGCTGCTGCGCCATTCGCTGGGGCTGGAAGCGGAAGCTGCCGCCGTCGAAGCAGCCGTGCATGCGGTGCTGGACGACGGCGTTTTCACCGCCGACCTGGCCGCCAAGGGCCAGGCCGTGAGCACGGCGGCCGCGACCGATGCGGTGCTGGCCAAGCTGGGCTGATCCGGCCTTCTTCGGATATTGCACGCAGCCACCCATGGGGTGGCTCTACCGGTAGATCCACGCCATGCGTAGATGCCCCAACCCGTGCCAACCAAGGTTGGCACCTACCAAAGCGGTGGATCCACGGCATGCGTGGGTGCTTCGGTAGAGTCGAGCCATGCTTGACTCATCCCATCATCGCGCGAAGAGCAGCCGAGCATGGCTCGGCTCTACAGAAAGCAGATCCCGCGAGCAGTTCACTCCGCGCCATGTGCGATAGCCGCCGATTCCGCTGAAATCTGGATGATGCCGTTGCACAGGTAGAACCGGCAGATGCCGCGTTGCTTGTCCATCAGACAATGGGACACGTTCCCCACGCGTCCCTCCACCTGCAGCGTCGACGCATCGAGCCTGACCGTGAAGGAACGCACGCCCTTGAAGCAGATCCATGCCGACACGCGCTGCTGCGACGCTTCCTCCCACAGCAGCAGCTGCATCCAGAATCTTCTGCGCGCAACATCGTAGGTAAACCCGCTCAGCACGGCGAAGAACAACAGGTCGTCGGGGCCCGTATCGAAGTCGGTCCACGCGCTGGAAGCGCTGGCGCCCGCCAGAGCGGGAGGCGCTGTTTCGTGAATGATCGATGCGAGCTGGCGGGCCGTGCATTCCAGCATGCCGCCGGTCAGGTACAGGCGGAATACGCCTGTCTCACGCAGGCCCTCGAAGTGGCCGTCCTGGACGTTGCCTGACCGTGCATTCTCGGACAGCTCGTGGCTGTCGAGCAGAAGGAACTGCGAATCCAGGCCATCGCAGGTGATATCCGCGCGCACGTCCCGGGGCAGGTCCCCGCTGACGCCACGAACCCGCACGACACAGCTCCGATCCACCAGCGAAACCTGCAGCGCCTCGATCGCCGTATCGTGCAGACTGATGTTTCCCAGCGGATATCGCCGGACCGGCCTGGCATCCATCGGCGGCGTGTCTTTCTCCATGGCCAGCGACGATAGCCGAAGTCATGCAGGCCGTCTAACCCGCCCACAGCGGGGCGACCCGACGCGGAAGACTGCCCTGCGCAAATGATGCAAGATGCGGGCGGCACCTCCATCCCCACTGCCAGGGAACACGACCACGATGACCCTCGACCTGATGAACGGCATTGCCTCAGGCGCAGCGTTGCTGCTTTCGGCAATTGCCGCCTGGATGCTGCACCGTCGGGTACGCACGCGCAGCAGCGCCGGATTGGCTTGGTCGACCACGGCCATGTGCCTGTGGCCCTTTGTGGCGACACCGGCCATGGCGGCGGTGGCGTATTACTCCGGCACCGCACTGCCAGAGGAGTGGGCCAATGCGCTGTGGCTGGCCGTCGACGAGTTCATTCCGATGGTGCTGACCGTGATGTCTGCGGTGTTCTTCCTGTTGGCGGTACGCGGGATCGCGCATCGGAAAGCGCCTGCGGCCTGAAGTGGCGCAGCCACCCATGGGGTGGCTCTACTGTGGAACCGCGCAGTAGAGCCACGCCGTGCGTGGATGCGGCCATCGATGCCAACCAAGGTTGGCACCTACCCGTGCAGATGGCTACAAACCCGGGGCGTTATGCCCCGGATTCGTCCGGCTTTACCCGGAACCAGGCGGCGTACAGCGCCGGCAGGAACACCAGGGTCAATACCGTGCCGACGATCAGGCCGCCCATGATCGAGATCGCCATCGAGCCGTAGAACGCGCTGCGCGACAGCGGAATCATCGCCAGCACCGCGGCCAGCGCGGTCAGCACGATCGGGCGGAAGCGGCGCACGGTCGCGTCGATGATCGCGTGCCAGCGATCATGCCCGGCGTCGATGTCCTGCTGGATCTGGTCGATCAGGATCACCGAGTTGCGCATGATCATGCCGGCCAGCGCGATCGTGCCCAGCAAGGCCACGAAACCGAACGGCGCGCGGAACAGCAGCAGGAACAGGGTGGCGCCGATGATGCCCAGCGGTGCGGTGACCAGCACCATCGCCGCGCGCGAGAAGCTGCGCAGCTGCAACATCAGCAGGGTGGCCACCACGATCAGGAACAGCGGCATGCCGGCCTTGATCGAATCCTGGCCGCGTGTGGAATCCTCCACCGAGCCACCGGTTTCCAGCAGGTAACCACTGGGCAGTCCGGCACGGATGTCGTCCAGGGTCGGCACGATCTGCTGCACCACATCGAGCGCCTGCATGCCATCGCTGATGTCGGCGCGCACGGTGACGGTCGGCAGGCGGTTGCGGTGCCAGATGATGCCGTCCTCGAAGGCATACTCCAGACGCGCGACCTGGGACAGGGTGACCGCCGTGCCGCCGCTGGTCGGAATGGCCAGGCTGCCCAGCAGGTCCAACTGCGCGCGCTCGTTGTCCGGCCCGCGCAGCAGCATCTCGATCTGGCGGTTGCCTTCACGGTAGGTGCTCACGCTCATGCCCGACAGCGAGCTACTGAGGAACTGGCTCACCTGCGCACTGCTTACCCCCAGCGCACGTGCACGGTCCTGGTCGATCACCAGCCGCACCACCTTGCTCGGCTCGCTCCAGTCCAGGTTCACGTTCATCACGTGCGGGTTCTGCCGCACCTTGGCTTCGACCTGGCGCGCGATGGCCTGCACCTGGGCGATGTGTTCGCCCGATACGCGCATCTGCACCGGGTAGCCGACCGGCGGGCCATTCTCCAGGCGCGTCACGCGCATCTGCACGTCCGGGAACTGCTGGATCACATCCTTCAGCATCCAGTCGCGGGTGCTCTCGCGGGCCTTGGCATCGTCGGTGAGCACTACGAACTGGGCGAAGTTGGTGGCCGGCAACTGCTGGTCCAGTGGCAGGTAGAAGCGCGGCGAACCGGCGCCCACGTAGGCCACGTAGTTGCTGATGCCAGCGCGGCCCTTCAGCAGCTTCTCCAGCTTGTCGGCCTGGGCCTGGGTGGCGGCCAGTGAAGCGCCTTCGGCCAGTTCGATGTCCACCATCAACTCAGGACGGGTGGAATCGGGGAAGAACTGCTGCGGCACGAAGCGGAACAGCAGCAGCGAGCCGACGAACAGCGCGAGGGTCGCGGCGATCACCCACCAGCGATGGCGCAGGCAGCGGTCGAGGAAGCCACGGAAACGCGTGTAGAAGCGGCCCTGGTACGGATCATGGTCGTGGCCGTGCTGTCTGGGCACGATCCAGCGCGCCAACGCCGGGTAGCGGTCGGCCCATTGCAGGCGGCGCGCATGCCAGCGCGCGGCCAGGGTTCCGGGTTTGGGCGGCTGCGGATTGAACAGGTCCGGCAGCATCTTGTCACCCAGGTACGGGATGAACAGCACTGCCGCAATCCACGACACCACCAGCGCGATGGTCACCACCTGGAACAGCGAGCGGGTGTATTCACCGGTACTGGACGCCGCCGTGGCGATCGGCAGGAAGCCGGCGGCGGTGATCAACGTACCGGTCAGCATCGGGAACGCGGTCGATTCCCAGGCGAAGCTGGCCGCGCGCAGGCGGTCGTAGCCCTGCTCCATCTTGGTGGCCATCATTTCCACCGCGATGATCGCATCGTCCACCAGCAGGCCCAGCGCCAGCACCAGCGCGCCCAGCGAGATCTTGTGCAGGCCAATATCGAAGTAGTGCATGACGAAGAAGGTCATCGCCAGCACCAGCGGGATGGTCACGCCCACCACCAGGCCGGTGCGCAGGCCCAGCGAGAAGAAGCTGACCAGCAGCACGATCACCACCGCCTCGGTCAGCACCTGCACGAACTCGCCCACCGACTCTTCCACCGCATGCGGCTGGTCGGAGACCTTGCGCAGCTGCATGCCCGCCGGCAGGGTTTTCTGCAGGCGCTCGAACTCGGCATCCAGGGTGGCCCCCAGCTTCAGGATGTCACCGCCGTCCTTCATCGCCACCGCCAGGCCGATCGCATCCTGGCCCATGAAGCGCATCTTCGGCGACGCCGGATCGGCAAAGCCGCGCTTGATCTCGGCAATGTCGCCCAGGTGCACGGTGCGCTCGCCGGCCTGGATCGGGAAGCGGCGGATGTCTTCGATCGAATCGAACTGCCCGGTCACGCGCAGCTGCACGCGGTCGCTCGGGGTCTCGAAGAAACTGGTGGCCGTCACCGCGTTCTGGTCAGCCAACGCCTGCTGCACCTGCTGCAGCGACACACCCAGCGTGGCCAGCTTGGTGTTGGACAATTCGATCCAGACCTTCTCGTCCTGCAGGCCGACCAGGTCGATCTTGCCCACGTCGGGCACGCGCTGCAGTTCCAGCTGGATGCGGTCGGCGTAGTCGCGCATCACGGCGTAGTCGAAGCCTTCGCCGGTCAATGCGTAGATATTGCCGAAGGTGTCGCCGAATTCATCGTTGTAGAACGGCCCGACGATCTCGCGCGGCAGCGTGGCACGGATATCGCCCACGCGCTTGCGCACCTGGTACCAGAGGTCGGGAATCTGCTTGGAACGCAGGCTGTCGCGGGCCATGAAGATCACCTGCGATTCGCCCTGGCGCGAGTACGAGCGGATGAACTCGTATTCGCCGGTGTTCATCAGCGCCTTCTCGATCGGCTCGGTCACCTGCCGCGACACCTGTTCGGCGGTGGCGCCCGGCCACATCGTGCGTATCACCATCGCCTTGAAGGTGAACGGTGGATCTTCGGACTGGCCCAGGTGCTTGTACGACCACGCGCCGATGATCGCGAAGGCCAGCATGGCGAACAGCACCAGCGGGCGGTTGCCCAGCGCCCACTCGGAAAGGTTGAAGCGGCGCATGGCTCAGTGTTCCTTGGCAGCGGTCGCGGTCGGCGCCAGCACCGGGCGGTTCTGACGATCGACCGGGGTCACCACCTGGCCTTCGCGCAGCAGGTGACCGCCCGCGGCCACGACCCAGTCGCTGGGGCCCACGCCGGACAGTACCGGCACCGCCTGCGCACCGTAGGCGCCTACCGTTACCTGCATTGCCTTCAGTGCACCGGTGGCCGGGTTGACCACCCAGACGCTGGCCTGGCCATCGGCGCCGCGCTGCACCGCAGCCAGCGGCAACTGCAGCCTGCCGCTGCGGCCTGCGGTGGCGAACACCCGTGCGCTCTGGCCCAGTTCCACCTCGCTCAGCGCTTCCGGCGCCAGGCTGACGCGGGTGGCATAGGTGCGTGCCTGCGCATCGGCCGCCGGGGCGATCTCACGCAGGGTGCCGGGCAGCATCTGGCCCGGGCGGTTCCACAGTTCCACCTGCACCGCCTGGCCCACTTGGTAATCGCGGATCGAGCTTTCCGGCAGCGCGATCAGCACTTCGCGGCCGCCATCGGCGGCCAGGGTGAACACCGTCTGCCCGGCACTGACCACCTGCCCGGCTTCGGCCTGGCGGCTGGCGATCACGCCGTCAGCCGGTGCCCGCAGCTGCGCGTACTCGGCCTGGTTGCGGGCCACGGCCAGGTTGGCCCGTGCGGCATTGGCCTGGCCCTGCGCGGCCTTGAACGCCGCGGTCTGCTGGTCCAGCGCCGAACGACTGACCAGCTGGTCTTCGGCCAGCTTGGCGTAGCGCTTCTGGTCATCGCGGGCGCGCACCAGATCGGCTTCGGCCGCCGCCAGTTGCGCCTGCGATGCCGCCGCCTGCGAGGCGTAGTCGGCCACGTCCAGTTCGGCCAGCAACTGGCCCTTCTTCACCCGTTGGCCGGCGTCCACGTGGCGCTTGACCAGGTTGCCGCCCACCCGGAACGACAGCGGGCTCTCCTGGCGCGCACGCACCTCGCCGGGATAGGCGGCCGCGGCCTGGCCGTCCTGGGTGAGCGGATGCACCACCAGCACCGGAATGGCCGGCGCCGGCTCGGCCGCCTGCTTGCCACACGCTGCCAGCACCACGGCCAGCGCACCTACGCCCAACCAACGCATGTTCTTCATGGCGATACGACCTGAAAGGAAATCCAGAAAACCGCGACGGCAACACTCTGTTACGCCACGGCCATTATTGAACCAGCCGGTATAGTATAAATATCGAACCGCGTGGTCTAGTATTACGGGAATGAATTCCCCCACCTCCCGCAAGCCGTCGGCCAAGCCTCCGGCGAAGGCTGCCGGGCCCGGGCGTCCGAAGGACCTGGGCAAGCGTGCCGCGATCCTGGAGGCCGCCAAAGTGCTGTTCATCGAACAGGGCTACAGCGGCGTCAGCATGGACAACATCGCGGCCCAGGCTGGCGTGTCGAAGCTGACCGTTTACAGCCATTTCGGCGACAAAGAGACCCTGTTCTCGCAGGCCGTGCAGTCCAAGTGCATCGAGATGCTGCCCGACGCGCTGTTCGTGGCTGACGCCGATGGCCCGCTGCGCGACCAGTTGCTGGGCATCGGCCATGCCTTCTTCGAGCTGATTACTTCCGACGCGGCGCTGTCGATCCAGCGGGTGATGATGGCCCCGGAAACCGACGCGCGCCTGCGCGAACTGTTCTGGCAGGCCGGTCCGCTGCGCACCTGCGAGGCGCTGGCCGAGTTCCTGCGCTCGCGCACGGCACGCGGCGAACTGGAGATCAGCGACTTTGCCCAGGCCGGCCAACAGTTCCTGACCCTGGTGAAGGGTGAGGTGCACATGCATATGATGTGCGGCATGCCATTGTCCCCGGCCGAGACCGACGCCACGACCCATGTGGCCGCCAGCGTCGATTTCTTCCTGCGCGCCTATGCTCCGCGAGGGGCTGGAAACCGCTGAACGCACCAACCTGAACGAACCGGAGGTCGCGATGACTTCCGGCACTGCGACCCCGGCCACCCGGCAGCTGATGCTCTGGGCGCGCCGCCGGCCTCCGGCACCGGTAAAATGGCCGGCCCACTGCGCTGGATTTGAACCTCATGACGATTGATTACGCCCACGCCCGCGAACTGATGGTGGAACAGCAGATCCGTCCCTGGGACGTGCTGGACATCAAGGTGCTCGACGTCCTGGCCCGCCTGCCGCGCGAGGCCTTTGTCGCCGACGCGCGCCGTGCCCTGGCCTACACCGATGTCGAACTGCCCATCGGCAACGGCCAGAAGATGATGAAGCCGGTGATCGAAGGCCGCACCCTGCAGGCGCTGGATCTGCAGCCGGGCGATGAAGTGCTGGAGATCGGTACCGGCAGCGGCTTCCTGGCCGCCTGCATCGGCGCGCTGGCGCGCGACGTGCTGAGCCTGGAAATCGACCCGGAACTGGCCGCCGCTGCGCGCGCGCGCCTGGACGCTTCCGGCCTGGGCACCAACGTGCGGGTGGAAGTGGCCGACGCCCTGACCTGGCAGACCGATCGCCGCTTCGACGTGATCTGTGTCACTGGCGCAGTGGACGTGGTGCCGTCACAGTTCGCCTCGTGGCTGCGTCCGGGTGGCCGCCTGTTCGTGATCCACGGCCGTTCGCCGGCCATGGAAGCGCTGCTGGTCAAGGCCGATGGCAGCACCGAATCGCTGTTCGAGACCGATATCGATTACCTGCGCGGTGCCGCCCCGGCACCCCAGTTCCACCTCTGAGTCCAAGGAAGCCGCAATGATCCGCCGATCCCTCGCTGTTGCGCTGGCCACTGCCCTGCTGCCGTTGTCTGCCCATGCCGCCGACCTGCTGCAGGTCTACGAAATGGCGCGCAACGGCGACCCGCAGCTGGCCGCTGCCGAATCGACCCGGCTGTACGACAAGGAAGGCGCCGTGCAGGCACGCGCCGCCCTGCTGCCGCAGATCAACGGCACGGCCGCGTTGAACCGCACGCGCAGCGAAGCCAATGCCGACGCCAACTCCGGCTCGGTGATGAGCAAGCGCCGCAGCTACACGGTCGATGGCAGCCAGACGCTGTTCAACTGGACCCAGATCAGCAACCTGCGTTCGCAGCGTGAGCTGAGCAAGGCGGCGGATTTCACCCTCGATTCGGCCAACGACAGCCTGATCGTGCGCACCTCGGCGGCCTACTTCAACGTGCTGGTGGCGATCGAATCGCTGACCGCCGCACAGACCAATGAAGCGGCCGCGAAGAAGCAGTTCGACTTCGCCGACAAGCGCCTGGAAGTGGGCCTGGCGCCGATCACCGACGTGCACGAAGCCCGCGCCCAGTACGACCAGGCGCGTGCCAACACCATCGTTGCGCAGAACACCCTGGCCGACAATTACCAGGCGCTGACCGAACTGACCGGCCAGCCGGTGGTGAACCTGCGCGGCCTGCCGGCCGATTTCCGTCCGGAAGTGCCGGCCAACCGCGGCAACATCGATGAACTGGTGACCCAGGCCAGCAGCCAGAACCCGGCGCTGAAGGCCCAGGAACTGAAGGTCAGCGCCGCCGAAGCCGGCGTTCAGGCGGCCCGTGGTGGCCACTACCCGACCCTGTCGCTGGGCGGCAGCTGGGGCAAGAGCGCAACCTGGGGTGACAGCACCGGTGCCGGTTCGCTGTCGCCCGATGCGCGCACCAACAGCATCGGCCTGACCCTGAACGTGCCGATCTTCTCCGGCGGCGCCACCCAGTCCGGTGTCCGCCAGGCGCTGGCCCAGCGTGACATCGCCCAGGACACCTACGAGCAGCAGAAGCGCGCCCTGGACCGCAACACCCGCAATGCCTACCAGACCCTGGTGCAGGGCATCAGCGAAGTGGAAGCTCGACGCCTGGCAGTGGTCTCCGCACAGAGCGCCTACGACGCTTCGCAGGTCGGCCTGGAAGTGGGCACCCGCACGGTGCTGGACGTGATCCAGAACCAGCGCATCCTGTTCTCGGCGCAGCTGGACTACGCCCAGGCCCGCTACACCTTCCTGCAGAACCGCCTGCTGCTGAGCCAGTCGCTGGGTTCGCTGGATGTGGCCGAGCTGCAGGACGTCAACCGCCTGCTGACCCAGGACGCGGGCACCCCGGCCACCACCACGCGCTGATTCCGCACGTTGCTGGCGGTACAGAAGAACCACCCGCAAGGGTGGTTTTTTTGTGCGGCAATGGCGCTGCCAGGCCGGCAGCGCGCGCGCTCACAGCAGCCGCTGCAGCAGCGGCAGCAGGCACAGCGCGGTGGCCAGGGGCGCGCGTACCCGGGCCCCGCCGGACTGCCGCACCTGCCCCGCACACACCGCCGCAAGTACAAGCAATGACACCGGCCCCGGCAGGCCGGGCAGCACGCCCTCGGGCAGCCACACCGCCAGCAGGGCCGCCAGCACCGCCAGCGACGCCACCACCGTCGCGCGCTGCAGCCCCGGGCGCTGCAGCCCTGCGGGGCAGCGTTGCGTGCACAGGGTGACCGCCAGCAACAGCAGCACCAGCTGCAGGGCCGCCAGGCCTGCGGCGCCGGCCGCCGGCAGCAGCGGCAGCAACCACTGCAGCGGTGCGATGCCCTGCAGGGCCACCGACAGCGGGCGGGTGCTGGCCAATGCCGGGAACGCCACCAGGCCGGACTGCAGCGCCGCCAGCACCATCAGCCACAGCATGGCCGCCGGCACGGCGATGCCGACCGCCAGCACCAGTTGCCGCCGCGGCCGCCACGCCAGCGAGGCCATGGCCAGCACCAGGCCCGCGCTGGCGAACACCGCCAGCAGCGGCACACTGGCGGCCAGCACCCCGCCCAGGCCGAACCGATACGGCGCCACGGCATGGGGCAGCCAGGGAATCCAGTGGGCGTAATGCACGTGGCGCGCGGCCAGCAGCACCAACAGCGCGCCAATGCCGAACTTCAGCGTGAGCAGGGCGCACGCCAGCAGCACCGCGCGACGCGGCCGCAGCAGGGCCATCGCCGCCGTGGCCAATACCAGCACCGCCGCCGCGATCTGCACCGGCAGCCATTGCCGCGGCTCGACGCCCACCACCGCGGCGGCCGCGTAGAGATGGCGCGCACCGGCCTGCGCTGCGCCCGCCACCGTGGCCACCAGTTCCAGCAGCAGCGCCAGCAGCAGCAGGTCCGCCACGCGCAGGCCCCACGCCGTGCGCAGCAGATCGTGCAGTGCGACTCCCTCGGGCGCCGCACGCAGGGCATCGCGCAGGCTGCACAGCACCAGCCACGCCCCCAGCGCGGCCAGCAGCAGGCTGAGCACGATGGCCGGCCCCGCCTGTGCCGCGGTGTGCTGGCCGACCAGCGCAATCACACTGCCGCCTGCCAGAAGCGTGAGCGCCAGCACCAGGACATGGTCGGTACCCAGTACACCGCCGGTTCGCACGGCGCCGCGCGCGACACCCCTGCAATCGCCGTTCATTGAAAGCTTCCTTGATGCCGACCAAGCGTGGTCGACAGCAGGCTGGCAGCGGCAACGGCCCGGCGGTATCGGGAAAAGGCACGCGTGTGCCGGCCTGTGATCAGAGACACGTCCACAGCGGCCAGCGCAGGCCAACTACGACATCGGCGCAGCCATCAAGCAAGCTTGATTCGGTCGTTCGCGACAGAGCGCCGCAATCGAGGGTCAGTCGCGCGGCGGCGGCAGGTGCGGTTCCACCAGTGCCACGGTGCGCTGCAGGGCGCCACGACCGTTGCTGACCAGGGTGCAGCCGGCATGCGCCATGTCCTCGCGCGCCTGCGCGTCCTGCAGCAGGTGCTGCAGGTGGTCGCCCACCGCCTGTACGTCGTCGCCGATCAGCAGCGCACCGGCCTCGCGCATGCGCCGGGAGATTTCCGCGAAATTGTGCAGGTGCGGACCGGTGACCGCGGCCGTGCCCAGCGCCGCCGGTTCCAGCAGGTTGTGCCCCCCGATGGCCTGCAGGCTGCCGCCGACGAAGGCCACCTGCGCACAGCCATAGAACGGCATCAGTTCGCCCAGGGTGTCGATCACGAACACATCGGTATCGGCCGCCGGCCAGCGCTGTGCGCGGCGGGTGGCCACGCGCCAGCCCTGTTCGCGGGCCAGCGCTTCCACCTTCGGAAAACGCTCTGGGTGGCGCGGTGCCCACAGCAGCAGCAGATCCGGGTGCTGCTGGCGCAGCCGCCGGTGCAGGTCGATCACCGCCTGCTCTTCGCCCTCGTGGGTGCTGGCCGCAATCCACACCGGACGGGTGCCCGGCACGCTCTGATGGAACTGCGTGATGAACGGCTGCACTTCGGGAATGGCGATGTCGAACTTCAGATTGCCCAGCGCCTGCACCTGTTCCGGCGCGGCGCCCAACTGCACGAAGCGCGCGGCATCGTCCTGCGACTGCGCGGCCACGCAGGTGACCGTGCGCAGGGCACGGCGGATCAGCGCGGCCAGCACGCGGTACCCCCGCAGCGACCGCGCCGACAGGCGGGCGTTGAGGATGTAGACCGGAATACGGCGGTCGCGGCAGCCGAACAGCATGTTGGGCCACAGCTCGGTTTCCAGGATCAGCGCCAGGCTGGGCTGGAAATGGCCGAGGAAGCGATTGACGCTGCCCGGCACGTCATACGGCAGGTAGACGTGATCCAGCGCATCGCCCCACAGCGCACGCACGCGCTCGGAACCGGTGGGGGTGATGGTGGTGATGACCCAGCGGATGTCCGGGCGCTGCTTGCGCAGGGCGTTCACCAGCGGTGCGGCCGCGTTCACTTCGCCCACCGACACCGCGTGCAGCCAGACCCGCGGCTGGCCGGTCGGCTGCGGGTAGGACGCATAGCGTTCATCCCAGCGCCGGAAGTATTCGCGGACCCGGAAGCCCCGCCACACCAGGTGGTACACGGTGATCGGCAGCAGGATGTAGAGCACGGCCGAGTACAGGCCGCGCAGGATCCATTCGACAGGGTCTTTACGCATGCGGCAAGGATACGGGACGCCCCCGGGAAAGACACGCGGCGGGGTTGGTAGAATGGCCGCATGTCCGATGCCTCCACCGCCGTCCGCCCCTCCCTGGCCGATCCCCGCAACTGGCCGATGTTCGCGGCGATGTTCGCTGCCTTCGGCATCGCCCGCCTGCCCTGGATGCTGCAGCGCGCGCTGGGGCGCGGGGTCGGCTGGATCACCTGGCGCCTGCTGGGCAGCCGCCGCCGCGCCGCCGAGGTCAACCTGAAGCTGTGCTTCCCCGAAAAGGACGAGGCCTGGCGCAACCGCCTGGTGCGCGACAGCTTCGACGCGCTGGGCGTGGGCATCTTCGAATGCGCGCGTTCCTGGTGGGGCAGCATCGACAGCATCCGCCCGCAGGTGCAGATCGAGGGTCTGGAACACCTGAAGCAGATGCAGGCCGAGGGCCGTGGCGTGCTGCTGGTGTCGGGCCACTTCATGACGCTGGAGATGTGCGGGCGCCTGCTGTGCGACCACGTCGACCTGTCGGGCATGTACCGCAAGCACAAGAACCCGGTGTACGAGTGGGCGGTGAAGTTCGGCCGGCTGCGCTATGCCAAGGCGATGTACGCCAACGAGGACATCCGCGCGACCGTGCGCCACCTGAAGAAGGGCGGCTTCCTGTGGTATGCCCCCGACCAGGACATGCGCGGCAAGGACACCGTGTTCGTGCCGTTCTTCGGCCATACCGCGGCCACGATCACCGCCACCCACCAGCTGGCACGCATGACCGGCTGCGCGGTCATTCCCTACTTCCACCGCCGTGAAGGCGGGAAGTATTTCCTGAAGATCGGCGCACCGCTGGACAACTTCCCCAGCGAAGACGTGGAAGCCGATACCACGCGGGTGAACCAGGCCATCGAACAGATGGTGCGCGAAGCACCGGACCAGTACCTGTGGATCCACCGGCGTTTCAAGCGCCAGCCTGGCGGCCGCAGCGATTTTTACAAGTAGATCCACGCCATGCGTGGATGATGTCCGGTCGCGCCCGTCACCGCGCCATCCACGCATGGCGTGGTTGGAACCATCACACCGCGTTGCGCGCCTCGTCCGGTTCGCGTGCCAGCAGCGTGCCGACGAACAGCGCGGCCAGCAGCACGGTGACCCCGCCCCAGAAGGTGGAGTAGAACGCCAGGTGGGTGTTCAACGGGAACACGGTGACGGCCAGCGCCAGCATGGCCGGTCGCGCGCGCTCACGCGCATCGGCCGGGGCGAAGCGCCACGCGCGCCAGGCCTGGGCCACGGCCGCCAGCCATAGCAGCAGGCCCAGCACACCGGTTTCGGCGAGGATTTCCAGCACGATCTGGTGGGCGTGCAGCGCAGGTTCGTTGCCCCACACCGCCGCGTCCTGCTCATGCACGCAGCCAGGATACGCATCGCGGAAGCCACGCGCGCCAACGCCATTGATCGGATGTTCTTCGATCATGCACACCGCCGCCGACCAGATGCGCGCGCGGCCGGACAGGGCCTGGTCCATGCCGTCGTCGGCACCGTCCCAGGCCATGGCAGTGCGCGCCACGCGCTCACGCAGCTGCGGCACGCTGGCGGTCAGCGCGGCGGCCGCCAGCAGGCCGGCCAGCGACAGCAGCAACAGGCGCTTCCACCCGAACTGGCGCAGACCGCTGTACAGCAGCACCAGGCCGAAGGTGATCCAGGACGCGCGCGAACCGGCCAGCAGCAGCACACCGCCCAGCGCGGCGGCACCCAGCAGCCAGCCCGCATGACCGAAGCGGCGCGCCAGCGGCAGCAGCAGGAAGGGCGACAGACTGGCCAGCACTTGGCCAAACTTCAGGTTGCACGGCCCCAGCGCGCCACTGAGGCGGTCGGCCAGCACGATCTCATCGGCCGGGCACAGACCATGCCCGCTGACTGCCTGCTTGAGCTGGTCCAGCGACCAGAACCACGGGCTGCTGCCGGCCAGTGCCTGCACCAGCGCGTCCAGGGTCCACAGGCCGGTGATGATCGCCAGCCCGCCCAGCGTCAGCCGGCGCCGCTGCGGCGTGGCCACGGCGATCGCCACCAGCCACATGAAGGGCAGATAGCGCAGGCCGGCGGCGGTCTTGGTCCAGGCGGCGGAGGGATCGATGGCATCGAACGCGGAAAATGCCTGCGGCAGCCAGTAGCCCAGGAACAGGATCGAGGTCAGCGCCCAGGCGGCGGGACTGAGCAGGTGCGGCCGATGCTGCAGCCGGCGCAGCACCATGCGCGCGGCGGCGTACAGCGCGCCCAGGCCCAGCACGGTTTCGGCGATGCCCGGCAAGGGCCACAGGGCCACATAGGCCAGCACCCACCAGGGCGCCCAGCGCCCGGCGCGATCATCGCGCAGGGCCGGGTTGGGGTCAGCCGGCAAGGTCGGCATAGAGGCGAAGGGTGTCGCGCTGCATGGCCTGCAGGGTAAACGGGATCCGCCCCGGCAACGACGGCGGTTGCGCCAGCAGGGCCAGCGCGCGTTCACGCAGGGCCTGCGCATCGCCCAGCGGCACTGCGCCCGACGGCTGCAGCTGCTGCAGCAGTTCGCCCACGCCGCCGTGGTTCCAGCCCAGCACCGGGCGGCCGACCGACAGGGCCTCGACCACCGTCCGGCCGAAGGCCTCGGGTTTGTCCGACAGCTGCAGCACCAGATCGCTGGCCGCGTAGGCCTGGGCGATGCGCGCAGTCGGTACGTCGATATGCACGGCCGCGGCGATGCCCAGTGCAGCCGCCTGCGCGCGCAGACCGGCCACGTAGGTTTCGCGGCCCGGCTCGTCGGTGCCCAGCATCCACAACTGCGCCGGCACACCGGCCGCATGCAGGTCGGCCAGCAGCTGCAGCGCGTGGGCGTGGCCCTTCAGCCGCGTGCCCCGGCCCGGCAGCAGCAGCACCGGACCTTCAGCCTGCGCCAGCCAGGGGTAATCCGCCGCCAGTGCCAGGCGCGGGCGACGATCGGCACGCGCCACGCGCGGGAACTGGCCCACGTCAACGCCGCGCGGAATCACCTGCAGCTGCGCGTCGGGCACGGTCGGGTAATGCGTGCGCACATAGTCGCGCACGGTATTGGACACGCAGATCACGCGTTCGCCGCTGGTCATCACCGCGCTGTAGCGGCTGGGCGAATTCAGGCCGTGAACGGTGGTGACCCAGTGCGGACGCTGCGCGGCCGGCAGCGCGCGGATCGCCGACAGGCCCAGCCACGCCGGCAGCCGCGAACGCGCGTGCACGATATCGGCACCCAGTTCGGCGAACAGGCGGCGCAGGGTCGGAATGTGGCGCAGGGTCAGCAGCGATTTGCGGCCGATATCCAGCGTCAGGTGCTCGGCGCCGCTGTCCAGCAACGGCTGCACCAGGCGCCCGCCGGCCGAGACCACCAGCGCACGATGGCCAGCAGCCACCAGCGCGGCGGCGATTTCAAGGGTGGAACGCTCGACGCCGCCGGAGTGCAGCGCCGGCAGCAACTGCACCACGGTCAATCGGCGCATCGAACGGCAGCCCGATCAGTCGGCCAGCACGAAGGTGGAGCCGCAGTACGGGCACTGCGCTTCACCGTTGGGCTCGTCTTCGATCGGCAGGTACACGCGCGGGTGCGAGTTCCACAGCGCCATTTCCGGGGTCGGGCAGCTCAGCGGCAGGTCGGCGCGGTGCACGGTGTAGCGCTTTTCGGCGTTGGCGGGCGCAGTGGCGGTATGGCTCATGGCGGGTGTCGATGAACGGATTGCGAGGGCTGCGATTCTAGCATCTGGGCCGGGCCAGCATTGCGCTGCAACAGGCGGCCCGATGTATTCCGCGGATTGGCGCCCGTGGGCTGGCAGCGGCCAGGACGGATTTCTTCAATCGATCCAAGCAGTTCCGGGCATACCGCGTGCTGTAGCGGATTTCCCGCATTTGGATCGAACTAAATGGCACTTGTCAGGGTGCGTATGCGTGTTGCAGCATCGGGACCCTCACAACCTGACCCGATCGCACGGCCCGCCCCCCACCGGACCTGCATCGCTCCCACGCTGCCTGTTGGCGGCACGGGCGGTGCTGTCCTGGGTGTTCGCCGATGCGGGTCCTGCCAGCCGCCTGCCTTACCCGGGAGACCCTGCATGACCCTGACCGATCCGCGCCGCGCCCTGCTTCCCCTCGCCCTGGCCCTGGCCTGTGCGACCACCGCGACGCCGGCGCTGGCGCAGGGCCTGCAGACCTCCTTCGAGCCGGGCGAACCGGCACCGCTGAAGGCCGATGGCCCGCTGCAGGTGCAGATCGGCACCGGCCCGGCGGCCCCGTATGCGGCCAAGCGCAACGCCGGCTACAGCGGCCTGCATGCCCTTCACTACCGTGGCGATGGCGGCCGCGCAACGCGCGAACTGTTCACCACCGATGTGACCATTGCCGCCGACACCACGCTGTCGTGGCTGCTGCTGCCGGAGATCGTCGGCAGCGATACCGTGGCCTCGACCTACGTATCGCTGGATCTGCGCCTGGACGATGGCAGCCGGATCTCGGCCAGCACCGCGCGCGACCAGCATGGCGTTGCCCTGGGCGCGACCGCGCAGGGCGATTCGAAGACGCTGTACCCGCAGCAGTGGGCGCGCAAGGCGGTACGCCTGGGCGATGTACCGGGCCTGCGTGGCCGTCGCGTGGTGGCCATCGAACTGGCCGTGGCCAGCGCCGACGGCGCGCCGGTCTCGGGCTGGATCGACGATGTGCGCCTGGATGCGCAGCCGCGCAACGTGCCGCAACGCGTATCGGACTGGGTGCTGACCACCCGCGGCACCCAGGCCAACGGCACCTTCTCGCGTGGCAACAATTTCCCGGCCACGGCGGTGCCGCACGGCTTCAACTTCTGGACGCCGGTGACCGATGCCGGTGCACTGAACTGGCTGTACCGCTGGAGCGAGCAGAACGATGCGAAGAACCGGCCGCAGCTGCAGGCGCTGGCACTCAGCCATCAGCCCAGCCCGTGGATGGGCGACCGCCAGACCTTCCAGGTGATGCCGTCGGCCAGCCGGGGCGTGCCCGAGGCCGACCGCAGCAAGCGCGCCCTGTCCTTCGACCGCAGCAACGAATCGGCGCGCCCGTACCGCTACGACGTGCGCTTCGACAACGGCATCGCAGCATCCATCGCGCCCACCGACCATGCGGCCCTGTTCCAGTTTGAATTTCCGCAGGGCGGCGATGCCAACCTGCTGTTCGACAACGTCGATGCGCGCGGCGGCCTGACCCTGGATGCGGCCACGCAGACCCTGAGTGGCTACACCGACACCCGCAGCGGCCTGTCCAACGGCGCCACCCGCATGTACGTGGTGGCCCGTTTCGACCGGCCGTGGCGCAGCAGTGGCCGCATCGATACCGGCCGCCCCACCGGCTACATCAAGTTCGACACCGCGCAGGGCCGCACGGTGACGATGCGCATCGCCACCTCGCTGATTTCGCTGGAGCAGGCACGGCACAACCTGGCACTGGAAATCGCCGACGCTGACAGCCTGGCCAGCGTGGCCGGGCGCGCCCAGGACGCCTGGGATGCACGCCTGTCGCGCTTCGATATCGGCCAGGCCAGCGACGACGCCAAGACCACGCTGTATTCCAACCTCTATCGCCTGTACCTGTACCCCAATTCCGGGCACGAGAACGCCGGCACCGCCGCCGCGCCGGATTGGCGTTATGCCAGCCAGGCCAGCGCCGAAGACAACAATACCGATGGCAGCGCCAGCCGCACGTTCGCGCCGGTGCGCGACGGCAAGGTGTATGTGAACAACGGCTTCTGGGACACCTTCCGTACGACCTGGCCGGCCTATGCGCTGTTCACCCCGGACGATGCCGGGCAGCTGGTGCAGGGCTTCATCGAGCAGTACCGCGCCGGTGGCTGGATCGCACGCTGGTCGTCGCCGGGCTATGCGGACCTGATGGTCGGCACCAGTTCCGACGTCGCCTTCGCCGATGCCTGGCTGAAGGGCATCGGCGGTTTCGATCCGACCGAGGCTTATGCCGCCGCGTTGAAGAACGCGACCGTGGTACCGCCGGACCGCCACGTCGGCCGCAAGGGCATGGACCGGTCCACGTTCCGCGGCTATGCCAGCGCCGATGTGCACGAAGGCATGTCGTGGACGATGGAGGGCGCATTGAATGACTTCGGCCTTGCCAACATGGCCCAGGCACTGGCGACGAAGGCGACCACGCCGTCCGCGCGCGAGCGCTACCGCACTGAGGCCGAGTACTTCCGTTACCGTGCCGCCGGCTACGCCACGGTGTTCGACCCGGCCGTGGGCTTCTTCCAGGGCCGCAAGGCCGATGGCAGCTGGCGCGTGGACGCCAAGGACTATGACCCGCGCGTGTGGGGCCACGACTACACCGAATCCAATGGCTGGACCTTCGCCTTCACCGCCGCACACGATGGCGAGGGCCTGGCCGCGCTGTACGGTGGCCGCGCGCAGCTGGCCGCCAAGCTGGACACGTTCTTTGCCACCCCGGAAACCGCCGCGAAGGAGTTCGCGGGTTCCTACGGCGGCATCATCCACGAGATGACCGAAGCGCGTGACGTGCGCATGGGCATGTATGCGCACAGCAACCAGCCGGCGCACCACATTCCGTGGATGTACCTGTACGCCGGGCAGCCGTGGAAGACCCAGCAGCACGTGCGCGAGATCCTGTCGCGGCTGTACGTGGGCAGCGAGATCGGCCAGGGCTACCCCGGTGACGAGGACAACGGTGAAACCTCGGCGTGGTACCTGTTCGCGTCGCTGGGGCTGTACCCGCTGCGCATGGGCGCGCCGGAGTACGTGATCGGTTCGCCGGCGTTCGCCCATGCACGGGTGGAACTGCAGGGCGGCGCGGTGCTGACCGTGAATGCCGAAAACAATTCGCCGGAGAACGTGTACGTGCAGTCGCTGAAGATCAATGGCACGCCGTGGACGAAGACCTGGGTGCCGCACGCGCTCATCGCCCAGGGCGCGACCCTGGACTTCGTGATGGGCCCGCAGCCGTCGCGCTGGGGCAGCGGCGCCGACGATGTTCCGCCGTCGCTGACCGCCACGGGGCAGCGCCCGCAGCTGCTGCACGACCTGCTGGGCAACAGCGCGCGCGCGACACTGGCCGATGGCCGTGCCCTGCCCGCCTTGACCGATGACGATGCCGCCACGGTGGCGGCACTGGGCGCCGGTGCGACCATCGACCTGACCGGCGGTGCCGATGGCGTGCCGACGATGTACACGTTGACCAGCGGCGATGGCGCGATCCGTGGCGGCCAGTGGGTGCTGGAAGCCCGCAGCGGCAACGGACGCTGGCGGGTGCTGGACCAGCGCGACGGCGAAGACTTCACCTCGCCCCGGCAGACCCGCCCGTTCCGCATCGCCGCGCCGGCCCGCTATGGCCAGTACCGCCTGCGCGTGATCGGTCCCGGCCGCCTGCAGTTGGCCGAAATCGAACTGCTGGCACCAGCCACCGTACAATGACGCCATGCGCCTTCGTCTGATCTCCCTGCTGTTACTTGCCCTGGCCCTGCCCGGTGTCGGCCAGGCCCAGACCCAGGCCTTCGATGGCCAGGTCAGCCGTGATGGCGTGACCCTGTATTACCAGGACGCCAGCGGCGCGCTGCCTGCACCGGTACGCAAGCGCATCATCGACACCTTCTACTTCGCCTACCTGCGCGAACGGGCGGATTTCCGCCCGGCTGCGCCGAACGAAGTGCGCATCGTGATCGATCCGGCCTACAACGGCGTGGCCTATGTCGGTGACAAGGACAAGGCGAGCACGATCACCATCAATCCGGGCTGGCTGCTGAAGCATCCCGATGACATCGACCTGGTCACGCACGAGGCGATGCACATCGTGCAGGGCTACCCCAGCTACGGCGACAAGCGCGTGCCGGGCTGGCTGGTGGAAGGCATTGCCGATTACGCACGCGACCGCTACGGCATGAACAACACCGCCGCTGGCTGGGCACTGCCGGTGAAGGTGGAAAAGGGCCAGACCGTGGAAAGCGGCTACCGGGTGACCGGTGCATTCCTGAAGTGGGCCGAGGGTGAGCACCCGGGCCTGGTGCTGGCGCTGGACAAGGCGCTGCGCGACGGCCGCTACGTGCCCGCGCTGTGGCAGAAGCAAACCGGCAAGGCGTTGCCGGCGTTGTGGACGCAGTACGCCAAGCCGCGCAGCGACGCCCCGCCCGCACCGGCGCGCCGCGGCAAGCGCTGAGGGCTGTCGCCCTGCGGGATACCCCGCCCCGCAGATACATGCGGGGAACCTCGACGGGTAGAGTCGACTGTCAGTCGACTAACGCGCGCAGCGCGGGGTTCTTCCGGCACCATGCAAACAGCAGTCGGCTGGGTAGAGTCGACTGTCAGTCGACTTCCGCGCGCAGCGCGGGGTTCTTCCAACACCATGCAAACAGCAGTCGGCTGGGTAGAGTCGACTGTCAGTCGACTTCCGCGCGCAGCGCGGGGTTCTTCCAACACCATGCGAAGCGCAGTCGACTAACAGTCGACTCTACCCACTTCCGCGGCGCGGGGTTCCTTCAGCGCCATGCGAAGAGCAGTCGACTAACAGTCGACTCTACCCACTTCCGCGGCGCGGAAATGGAAACGCGCCCCGTGGGGCGCGTTTCTGCTGCTGTCGCTGGAAAGAAGGCTTACGCCTTCTTTTCCGCTTCCAGCTGCTTGCGGATCTGCGCATCGACCGCGGCAATGGCGGACATGTTCAGGATCCGGCGCGAGGTCGCGCTGGTGGTCAGGATGTGCACCGGCTTGTTCACGCCCATCAGGATCGGGCCGATCGCCACGCCATCGGTGAACACGCGCACCAGGTTGTAGGCGATGTTGGCCGCTTCCAGGTTCGGCAGCACGAACAGGTTGGCACGGCCCTGCAGAGTCGAGCCCGGCAGCAGCTTCTGGCGCAGCGCTTCGTCCCACGCGGTGTCGCCCTGCATTTCGCCGTCCACGTTCAGGCGCGGGTTGCGCTTGAGCAGCATCTCGCGGACCTGGCGCATCTTCAGTGCGTCCTTGGAATCGTGGCTGCCGAAGTTGGAGTGCGACAGCAGCGCCACCTTCGGCTCGATGCCGAACAGCTTCATGCGGTAGGCCGCCTGCAGCGTGGCTTCGGTGATCTGCTCGGCCGTGGGGTCTTCCTGCACGTGGGTGTCCACGAAGAAGAACACGCCCTGCTGGTTGATCACGCCGGTCATGGCCGAGGTCGAGGTGACCTTCGATTCCAGCGGCAGCACGCTGCGCACGTAACCCAGCTTCTTGTGGAAGCGGCCGACGATGCCGGTCAGCATGGCATCGGCTTCGCCACGAGCAACCATCACCGCAGCGATCAGGGTCGGGCGCGAACGCATCAGGTTCTTCGCCGCGGCCACGGTCACGCCACGGCGGCCGGTCAGGCCGTGGTAGTACTGCCAGTATTCGTTGAAGCGCGGATCATCGTTGATGTTGGTGATCTCGATGTTCTCGCCCACCTTCAGGCGCAGGCCCAGGCGTTCGATGCGCGCTTCGATCACGTCCGGGCGGCCGATCAGGATCGGGTGCGCCAGGCCTTCATCGACCACGTTCTGCACCGCCTGCAGCACCACTTCCTCTTCACCTTCGGCATACACCACGCGCTGCTTGTCGGCGCGGGCGCGGTCGTAGACCGGCTTCATCATCAGGCTGGTGCGGTACACGAACTGCGACAGCTTCTGCCGGTAGGCATCCATGTCGGCAATCGGGCGCGCGGCCACGCCCGAATCCATCGCGGCCTGGGCCACGGCAGCGGACAGTTCCACCAGCAGGCGGCGGTCGAACGGACGCGGGATCAGGTATTCACGGCCGAAGCTGGGCGTGTCGCCGCCATAGGCCGAGCCCATGTCGGTGGCCGCACGGCGGGCCAGCGCGGCGATGGCGCGCACGCAGGCGATCTTCATTTCTTCGTTGATCGCGGTGGCGCCCACGTCCAGCGCGCCGCGGAACAGGTACGGGAAGCACAGCACGTTGTTGACCTGGTTCGGGTAGTCCGAACGGCCGGTGCCGATGATCGCGTCCGGGCGGGCGGCGCGCGCCTCTTCCGGCATGATTTCCGGGGTCGGGTTGGCCAGCGCGAAGATGACCGGGTCCGGCGCCATGGTCTTGACCATCTCGGCGGTCAGGATGCCCGGGGCCGACAGGCCCAGGAAGATATCCGCGCCGTTGACGATCTCGGCCAGGGTGCGCTTGTCGGTGTCGCGCGCATAGCGCTGCTTTTCCGGGTCCAGATCGGTACGGCCGGTGTGGATCACACCCTCGCGGTCGAAGGCCAGGATGTTTTCCGGCTTCAGGCCCAGCTGCACCAGCATGTTCACGCAGGAAATGCCGGCCGCGCCCATGCCCGTGGTCGCCAGCTTCACTTCCTCGATCTTCTTGCCGGTGATGGCCATGGCGTTGAGCACGGCGGCGCCGACGATGATCGCGGTGCCGTGCTGGTCGTCATGGAACACCGGAATCTTCATGCGCTCGCGCAGCTTGCGCTCGACCACGAAGCATTCCGGCGCCTTGATGTCTTCCAGGTTGATGCCGCCGAAGGTCGGCTCCAGCGAGGCGATGATGTCGACCAGCTTGTCCGGATCGGTTTCGTCCACTTCGATGTCGAACACATCGATGCCGGCGAACTTCTGGAACAGCACGCCCTTGCCTTCCATCACCGGCTTGCCGGCCAGCGGGCCGATGTTGCCCAGGCCCAGCACGGCGGTGCCGTTGGAAATGACCGCGACCAGGTTGCCGCGGGCGGTGAGTTCGCTGGCCTGCTGCGGGTCGGCCTTGATGGCTTCGCAGGCATAGGCCACGCCCGGCGAATAGGCCAACGACAGATCACGCTGGGTCAGCATCGGCTTGGTCGCAGCGACGCGGATCTTGCCCGGCGGCGACATGCGGTGGTAATCGAGGGCGGCCTGTTTGAAATCTTCGTTGGACATCGACGTGGGTTACATGAATGGGCAAGAGGGACAGGGGATGATACCCCCGTTGGAGGAGCTGGACCTGTCGCTATCCTGTCGCAACCATGCTGCGACCGCACAATTCCGTGCCGTATGCAACGATCCCGGTCCAGCGTGGGCGCCCTTGATGACAGCCAAGCGACGCCCTGAAACGCTGCGGGGCCGTGCCACTGTCGTGACCGGCCCCGCAGTACCACACACCTGGCGTCAGCCCTTGGCCGGCAAGGCCTCGGTCAGCACCGGGGCCACCGCATCGACCGGCGGCGGCAGCTCGCTTTCACGGCCGTCCAGCGCCAGCTTCAGGCGGTCGCGGTCCAGCGCGTTTTCCCAGCGCGACACCACCACGGTGGCCACCGCATTGCCGATGAAGTTGGTCAGCGAGCGGCATTCGCTCATGAAGCGGTCAACGCCCAGGATCAGCGCCATGCCGGCCACCGGCACTTCCGGCACCACGGCGAGGGTGGCGGCCAGGGTGATGAAGCCGGCGCCGGTGACGCCCGCTGCGCCCTTGGAGCTGAGCATGGCGACCAGCAGCAGTGCGATCTGGTGGCCCAGGCTCAGTTCGGTGTTGGTCGCCTGGGCGATGAACAGCGCCGCCAGGGTCATGTAGATGTTGGTGCCGTCCAGGTTGAACGAATAACCGGTGGGCACCACCAGGCCGACCACCGACTTGCTGCAGCCGGCGCGCTCCATCTTTTCCATCAGCGACGGCAGCGCCGACTCGGACGAGGAGGTGCCGAGCACCAGCAGCAGTTCGGCCTTCAGGTAACGGGCCAGCTTGAACACCGAGAACCCGCACAGGCGGCAGACCACGCCCAGGATGACCGCCACGAACAGGAAGGCGGTGATGTAGAACGAGCCCACCAGCCAGGCCAGGTTGACCAGAGAACCAACGCCGTACTTGCCGATGGTGAAGGCAATGGCACCGAAGGCGCCGATCGGGGCAGCCTTCATCAGGATGTGCACCAGCTTGAACACCGGCGCCACCAGCGCTTCCAGGAAGGCCTGGATCGGCTTGCCCTTCTCGCCCACCATGGCCAGCGCGATGCCGAACAGCACCGCTACGAACAGCACCTGCAGGATGTTGCCGTCCACGAAGGCGCTCAGCAGCGTCTTCGGGATGATGTCCATCAGGAAGCCGACCAGGGTCAGGTCATGCGACTTCTCGACGTAGCTGTGCACCGCGGTCTGGTCCAGCTCGGCCGGATTGATGTTCATGCCCGCGCCGGGCTGCACCACGTGCGCCACGACCATGCCCACGATCAGGGCCAGGGTGGAGAAGAACAGGAAGTACGCCATCGCCTTGGCGAACACGCGGCCCACCGTGCGCAGGTGGGTCATGCCGGCGATGCCGGTGACGATGGTCAGGAAGATGACCGGCGCGATGATCATCTTCACCAGGTTGATGAAGGCATCGCCCAGCGGCTTCATTTTCTCGCCGATCAGCGGCTCGTAATGGCCCAGGACGGCGCCCAGGATGATCGCCACGATCACCTGGAAGTACAGCTGGCGGTAGAGCGGCAACGGCTTGCTGGGCACCGGTGCGGTGGTCGGGATGTGCATGGCGGACTCCGGAAGGGGCGGTTCTGGCGCATACGGTTCCCGCCGTGGCGGGACCGTCTCCGTGGATCTGGGCGCGGCCCGGCGGTTAGCGCCGGCGCGACCAATGGACGCCTTTGTACGCGCCGGGCACGCCGGCGCAGATAACCTATTGGTACTAGCCCCCCGGTTCAGGCGGCTGCGGTGCCTACACTGGCGCCGTACCGACGCCCTCGGGGACGCCGGTGGCCCGAGCTGAACGGCCGGGCACGTTCCCGCGCAAGTTCCGGCCATCGCGGCCGTTGTTGTCCTGTCCACACGCAATCTGAGAGAGCCGCACCACCCATGCGCCCGATTCCCACCTTGCTGGCCCTGTCGCTGGCCGCACTGCCCGCCTTCGCCTCCGCCGCCGATTTCGACAACTGGCCGACCAAGTACACCTTCGGCGACGGCACCGAACTGGCCGCCACGGCCAACATCGCCTACGACTACAACGACTTCTCTTCGGCCAGCGGCATCGAGGATGACGATGCGGTGCGCCGCAAGGAGTTCGGCGCGACCCTGAAGAAGAAGGGCGTGTATGACGCGATGGTCTACTACGATTTCCAGGCCGATACCTGGCTGGACGTGTTCGTGCGCTTTGAAAGCAAGGCGTTCTTCGGCCGCGACGTGGGCCGCTTCCGCTTCGGCTACATGAAGACCCCGGTCGGCCTGGATGCCAACACCTCCTCGCGCGCCGGCAGCTTCCTGGAAACCGCGTTGCCGGTGCAGGCGTTCTACGCCGGCCGCCGCACGGGCGTGGAATGGGTGCTGGAACGCCCGCAGTACCTGCTGCAGGCCGGCGCCTACGGCGGCAAGGATCTGCAGGGTGACAACCCGGGCACCACCCAGGCCGTGCGCGCCGTGTGGACCCCGGTGAAGGCACCGGGTGACGTGGTCCACCTGGGCCTGGCCTATTCGCAGGAAAACCCGCGCGGCTACCACGATGGCCGCGATGTGCACCACGAAGCCAGCGCGCGTCTGCGTGCCCGCCCGGAAGCCGGCCTGACCGACATCCGCCTGGTGGATTCGGGCGCGCTGGTGACCGCCGACCAGATCCGCCGCACCGGCCTGGAAGGCATCTGGATCCGTGGCCCGTTCTCGCTGCAGGCCGAAGCGCTGCAGGCCACGGTCACCCGCAACGACGGCAAGCCCGACTACACCGGCCACGGCCAGTACGCGGCGGCCAGCTGGGTGCTGACCGGCGAATCGCGCCCGTACAACGCCGGCGCGGTGGCCAACATCAAGCCCGCCCACGACTACGGCGCGGTCGAACTGCTGGCCCGCTACAGCCGTCTGGACCTGGACGATGGCAGCATCCTGGGCGGCCGCCAGCACGACCTGACCATCGGCGCCAACTGGTACCTGACCAGCCACTTCAAGTTCCAGGCCAACTACGTGAAGGTCGACGCCAGCCGTCGCGGCGTGCGCAGCACCCCGGAAATCTTCGAACTGCGCGCGCAGATGCACTTCTGATCCGTTCCCCGGCACTTCCTTCCACAGTGCCTGCGGCGGGCGTGCTCCCCACGCCCGCCGCCCCTGCGTAGACTGCCGCCATGTACTGGCTCAGCCGCCATCGCCTGCTGTTGCTGACCCTGCTGGTCATGATCGGCGGTACCGTGCTGTGCGCGGTCGCGGCCGGACACTACGCCTGGCGCCGCGCGCTGGCCGCCGAAAGTGCGCAGGTGCAGCGCCAGCTGCAGTTGTACGGGCAGGGCCTGCAGCAGCGCATCGACCGCTTCGGCACATTGCCGCAGGTGATGGCGCTGGACCCGGACCTGCTGCAGGCGCTGCAGGCGCCGCTGTCGGCCAGCGAGCGGCAGCGCCTGAACCTGAAGCTGCAGCGCGCCAACCAGGTCACCCGCACCTCCACGCTGACCCTGGTCGGTCGCAATGGCGTGGCCGTGGCTGCCAGCAACTGGGACGAGCCGGCCAGCAACGTGGGCGAGGACTACAGTTACCGCCCCTACTACCAGCAAGCCATGGCCCATGGTCGCGGGCGCTTCTACGGCATCGGCATGACCACCAACGTGCCGGGCTACTTCATGTCCGAGGCGATCGTGGATGCGCAGGGCCAGCGCATCGGCGTGATCGTGATCAAGATCGAGCTGTCGGCGCTGGAACAGGAATGGCTGAGCAGCCCCGACGTGGTACTGGCCAGCGACAACCACGACGTGGTGTTCCTGGCCAACCGCGATGCCTGGCGCTACCGCCTGCTGCGCCCCCTGGGTGCCAGCGAGCGCCGCGAGATGCTGGCCGCGCGCCAGTACGCCGACCGTTCCCTGCAACCGCTGCGCGTGCGCACCGAAGACGTGCTGGCCGATGGCGGGCGCATGGTGCGCCTGCTGGACCCGGCGCTGGCCACGCCCATGCTGTGGCAGAGCCTGGCGCTGGACGATGAAGACTGGAGCCTGCACCTGCTGCACGATGCCAGTGCCGCCGGCAGTGCCGGCCGCGGTGCCGCCATCGCCGGTGCCGCCGCCTGGCTGGCGCTGGGCTTCCTGGTGCTGTTCGTGCAGCAGCGTCGGCGCTTGTCCAAGCACCGCCAGCGCAGCCGCCGCGAACTGGAAACCCTGCTGAAACAGCACGCGCAGGAACTGCGCACCGCCCAGGATGGCCTGCTGCAGGCGGCCACCGATGCCGACAGTGGGCTCAGCCGCAGCCTGGAACACCTGCCGCAGGGCGTGGTGGTGATCGACCGCGACCAGCGCCTGGTCGCCTGGAATTCGCGTTACGTCGAACTGTTCCGGTTCCCGCCGGGGCTGGTGCGGGTGGGCCGGCCGATCGAGGAACTGTTCCGCTTCAATGCACGCCGCGGCCTGCTCGGCCCGGGTCCGATCGACGAAGCCATCGAGCGCCGCCTGAACCACCTGCGCAGCGGCCGCCCGCACATGCGCGAAAGCGAGAAGGACGACGGCACCGTCCTTGAGATCCGCGGCAATCCCCTGCCCGACGGCGGCTTCGTCACCAGCTACGCGGACATCACCAGCTACAAGAACGCCGCGCGTGAACTGCGCTCGCTGGCCGACGCGCTGGAACACCGCGTGGCCGAGCGCACCCACGATCTGGACGAAGCGCGCCGCGAGGCCGAGCAGGCCAACCGCTACAAGACCCGCTTCGTGGCCTCGGCCGTGCACGACCTGCTGCAGCCGCTGAACGCCGCGCGCATGTTCGTGTCGGTGCTGCGCGGCCGCTTGAGCGGTGATGCGCGCGAACTGAGCGAACACGTGGATGCGGCCCTCGCCGCGCAGGACGCCATCCTCAACAGCCTGCTGGACATTTCACGGCTGGAATCGCGTGCGCTGCAGACCCGGGTGCGTGCATTCGCGCTGTCGCCGCTGCTGGAAACCCTGGCCCGTGAATTCGGCATGGCCGCGCAGGGCCGTGGCCTGCAGCTGGACTGGGTGGATACGCGCGCCATCGTGGTCAGTGATGAAGCGCTGCTGCGCCGCATCCTGCAGAACTTCCTGTCCAATGCGCTGCGCTACACCCCGCGCGGGCGCGTGCTGATCGGCTGCCGGCGCGTGGGTGACCACCTGCGCATCGAGGTGCACGACCAGGGCCCGGGCATTCCGGAAAGCCTGCAGGGTGAGATCTTCGAGGAGTTCCGCCGCTTGAACGACGGCGTGGAACAGGAGCGCGGCGCCGGCCTGGGCCTGGCCATCGTCGAGCGCATCGGCCGTCTGCTCGGCCACCGCATCAGCCTGCGCTCCACCCTGGGCAAGGGCAGCGTGTTCGCGGTAAGCGTGCCGCTGGGGCAGGCCGAGGACGTGGTGGTGCCAGCCCCCACGCCGGTGGTCGCCGCCGAACTGACCGACGACAGCCCGCTGCGCCAGTGCCGGGTGTGGAGCATCGACGATGATCCGCGCGTCTGCGCCGCCACCCGCGCCCTGCTGGAACGCTGGGGCTGCAACGTGGAGCTGGCCGATGGCCCGCAGGGGGCGCTGGAAATCGCCAGCGCGTTGAACGTGCCGCAGCTGTTGTTGCTGGACGTGCGCATGGGCCAGTGGCATGGCCCGGACCTGTACGAAGCGCTGTGCAGCCTGTGGCAGGCGCGGCCACCGGTGATTCTGGTGACCGCCGAGCGCGATGACGCGCTGAAGGCGCATGCCGCCGAGCAGGGCTGGGGCTTCCTGCCCAAGCCGGTGCGGCCGCCGGCCCTGCGCGCGTTGATGACGCAGATGTTGCTGCGGCATCGGGCGTAGAGTCGAGCTTGCTCGACTGCATTGCTCCGCTCGTTGTAGAGCCGAGCCCATGCTCGGCTGCATTGCCTACAATCGACAACCCTCCCCGTGCAAGGATCGCCAAGCATGCAGAAATCCCCGAAGGTGAAGATTCCCGCGGATATCTTTGAAGCAGCCTGGAACGCCAACGCAGCCGCCACCGCGGCCTTCCTCGCGGCCGGCGCAGACGTACACGCAGCGGATGCCTTTGGGTTCACCGCACTGGAACGGGCCGCATCCAGCCAGGACCGCGCGCCGATGGAACACACGCTCGCCACCCTGCGTCTGCTGATCGATGCCGGCAGTCCGCTGGAGCACGTGGGCGCGGGGGGACGCACGGCGTTGTTCCTGGCGGCAGAGTTTTCGCCAGACGGCCCCGAAGCGGTACAACTGCTGGTGGACGCCGGTGCACAGCCGGATGTCCGCGACGCGCATGGCAACCACATCGTGGAGAACGCCTGGTCGCCGCAGGTGAAATCCCTGCTGTCCGCCCTGACCGGCCACGCCATTCCCCCAGTGGTCGTGCGCAAGCCGGACCGGAAGATGTCCGCTGCGGCATGGACACTGGCACAGACGAAGATCAAGGCAGCGTTTGCCATTCTGGAATCGGACGGCATCGTCACCACCCGCGGATGCGGCGATACCCGCGACGACGCTGCCGACGACACCAATGAACTGTTCTGGCGCCGCGGTGGAACAGAAGCCGGCCTGAAGGGGTTCTGCTTCTATTCCGGCGATGACATGAAGCGCGTCAAGCGCACCAGTGATCTGTCCATCGGCTTCTGGGGCCCGCCCGACAGCGCGGCGATGGAGCGCATCGGCCAGGCCATCGTCGATGCCTTCGCCAGCGTCGGCCTGCCTGCCGAATGGGATGGCACGGAACGCATGCGGCCCTGCATCGATCTGCGTTCGCTCAGCGCCTGACGCACTTGGCGTCGAGATTGCTCGACGGCTTCGCCTCGTAGAGTCGAGCTTGCTCGACTGCTGTTGCCCGCCCAGTCGAGCAAGCTCGACTCTACAAAAGCAGCAGTGCGGGGTCAGATCCCGCCCGCGTCGCCTTCCGGCTCCAGCGCCTTCACCAGCACGGCGGCCTGGGTGCGGCTGTGGCATTCAAGCTTCTTCAGGATGGCGGTCACGTGCACTTTCACGGTGTTTTCGGCCAGGCCCAGTTCGTAGGCAATCTGCTTGTTCAGCAGGCCATCGGCCAGGCACAGCAGCACGCGGAACTGCTGCGGGGTGAGCTGGGCCAGGCGTGCGGCCAGCAGGGCGTCGGACTCGCTGCGCTCCGGCGCCATCGCCGGGAACCACAGGCTGCCGTCCAGTACCGCCTGCACCGCTTCGCCGATGGTTTCGGCCGGGGCCGACTTGGGAATGAAACCGGCGGCACCGAACTGCTGGGCGCGGCGGATCACCCGCGGGTGGTCGTTGGAGGACAGGATCACCACCGGGATGTCCGGGTGCGAGCCGCGCACATGCAGCAGCGCGGAAAAGCCGTGCGCGCCGGGCATGGTCAGGTCCAGCAGCACCAGGTCCACATCCGGCTGGGCGTCCAGCGCCTGTGCCAGCGCGTCGGCGCTGGCCACTTCGCGCACCTGGGCCAGCGGCAGGCTCTGCCGCAACGACTGCACCACCGCCGAACGCAGCAGCGGATGGTCGTCGGCGATCAGGATGGTGTATTCGCTCATGGGCCCATTGTACGGGCAGTGCCGCGCATCCGCCGGGCGGGGCCCGGCGCTACCCGGGCCTAGCGCCCGGCCGGCTCCACGCTGCTGCGCCAAGCATCCAGGAACTGGCGGCGCTTCAGTGCATCCAGGTAGACCAGCAGTCCGGGACCGAGCTGGATCGGGCGGCGGCTGCGGCCCGGCGCATCGTCGCTGCGCGCGTTGCCGGTGACGATCGGCATCAGCCGCGCCTCGCGTGACAGCACCTGCTGGCCACGCGGCGACAGCAGGTAATCGAGGAAGCGCCCGGCCTCTTCCGGGTGCGCGCCGGTGCGCGGAATCACCGCCGTGCGCAGCACCACCAGGGTGTAGTCCTCGGGTTCGACGATGGCCAGCGGCGCGCCGGCATCGATGCGCGCCTGCGCATACGAGCCCAGCACGTTGTAGACCAGCGACAACTGGCCACTGGCCACCTGGTCCAGCAGCACGCCGGTGCGCTCCTCGCGCACCACCGCGTTGTCGCCCAGCGCGCCCAGCAGTGCGCCGGCGATGCTGCCGCGCTGCGCATCCTGGGTGGCCAGCAGGTAGCCCACGCTGCTGCGTTCGATATCGTAGGTGCCGACCTTGCCACGCAGCGGCAGGCCCTCGGCACGCAGCAGGTCCAGCAGTTGCCGGCGCGTGCGCGGCGCCTTGGCCGCCGGCAGTGCGTGCTTGTTGTAGACCATCACCACCGGTTCGTAGCTGATACCGAACGCCTCGCTGCGCCACTGCGCCCACGCCGGCAGCGCGGCCGTCTGCGCCGAACGGTGCGGCACCGCGTGGCCATCGTTCACCAGCTTGGTCTGCAGGTCCATGCCGCTGGAAATCAGCAGGTCGGGCGAGTCGGGACCACTGCGGTCGCGCAGGTAACGCGCGTACAGGTCCTGGGTGATGATGTCCTCGTACACCACTTCGGTACCGGGGTGCAGACGCTGGTAATCGGCGATGACCTCGGCGAATACCTCGATATCGGTGGTGCCGTGGATGCGCAGCTGCGCCGTGGCCGCGCCCTGCGCGGGAAAGCGCCGTACATCGCCGGGCGCGGCCAGTGCGGGGGCAGCCAGCAACAGCGCCAGCGCGGCGGCGAACAGGCGGATCATGGAGTGCTCCGGGGCAGGCGGATGGTGGCCACCAGACCGCCCTGCGGGCGGTTGCTGAGGTCGATGTGGCCGTTGTGGCTGTCCACCACGCGCTTGACGATGGCCAGGCCCAGGCCGGCGCCACCGGCCGCCGCGCCTTCGCCGCGCGCAAAACGTTCGAACACGCGCCCGGCATCGGCCGCGGCAATGCCGGGGCCATGGTCGGCAATGGTCAGCACGGCCTGCCCGCCTTCCACGGTCAGCGCGATCTGCAGCGCGCCGTCGCCACCGTACTTCAGCGCGTTGTCGACCAGGTTCTTGATGGCCTCGCGCAGCAGCAGCGCATCGCCCTGCACCTGCACCGGTTCGGCGGTCATGGCCAGCTGCACGCGTGGCGCCGGCCCGGCCTGCGGCAGCGCTTCGTGCAGGGCCTGGTGCACGGTCTCGACCAGGTCCACCGGCGCAAAACGTTGCAGGTGCGAGCGATGGATCACGCTGGCATCGCTCAGCAGCTGGTTCAGCAGGCGGCTCATGTGGGTGGCATTGCGCTCGATCGCCAGCAGGCTGCGGCGCATGTCCTGCGGATCATCATCGTCCAGCGCCAACTGCGCCTGCGCGCGCAGCGCCGCCAGCGGCGTGCGCATCTGGTGCGCGGCTTCGGCCATGAACGCGCGCAGTGTCTCGTTGCTGCTGGACAGGCGCTCCATGAAACGGTTCAAGGCCGCGACCATCTGGTCCATTTCGCGCGGTACGCGCGCATCGAGCGGTTTCAGGTCGGACGGCTCGCGCCGCGACAACTCACGTTCCACACGTACCAGCGGACGGAACGCGCGATGCACGCCGAACGCCACCAGCGCCAGCAGCAGCCCGGACAGCACGCCGATGGCCAACAGCGCGCGGTTGACCATGTCCTGCGCCAACGCTTCGCGCGCACGCCGGGTCTGGCCCACCTGCACCTGCACGTCGCCCTGTGCAGACGCCGCCGCGAAACTGCGGCTGACCACCACGAAGCGCACGGTTTCACCGCTGTACGCGGCATCGAACAACTGCGGTTGCAGGCCCGGACGGCGCGGCGGCGCGGGCAGGTCACCGTAGCCGGTGATCAGGTTGCCGCGGCTGTCGGTCAGCCGGTAGAACACCCGGTCTTCTGCCGCCATCGACAGCAGGTCCAGTGCGGCATAGGGCAGATCCACCTGCCATTGGCCATCGACCAGCGCCACCGAATCGGCAATCGACAGCGCCGATGACACCAGCAGGTGGTCGTAGGACCGGTTGGCGGCACGCTGGCCGTAGTCGCGCGCGGCAAACAGCAGCGCCACCGCGAACACCGCCAGCAACCCACCCAGATACAGCAGCAGCGTGCGCCGCAATGAACCCGGCGCCGTGGCGCGTGCCTCAGCCATCGCCGTCGGTGCCGCCATCGGTGGGTTCCAGCAGATAGCCCACGCCACGCACGGTGGTGATGCGCACCGGTGCATCGGCCAGCTTCCTGCGCAGGCGCCCCACGTAGAGTTCGATCGCGTTCGGCCCGGCCTCGTCGTCGAAGCCGAACAGGCCGTTGCCGATCTCGTCCTTGCCCACCACCTGGCCCATGCGGCCCACCAGGATTTCCAGCAGACGGTATTCGCGGTTGGGCAGTTCGATCGGTTCACCATCCAGGGTGACACGGTGCGCCGCGTTGTCGAACTGGAAGCCGCCTACCTGCACCACCTCGCTGGCCTGGCCGCGCGCACGGCGCAGCAGCACGCGGCAACGCGCTTCGAATTCGCGGAAATCAAAGGGTTTGCCCAGGTAGTCGTCGGCGCCAACGTCGAGCGCCTGCACGCGGTCTTCGATGCCATCGCGCGCGGTCAGCATCAGCACCGGCGTGCTGTCACCGCGTTCGCGCATGCCGGCCAGCACGCGCAGGCCATCCAGCTTGGGCAGGCCGATATCCAGCACCACCAGATCGAAGCTCTGGTAGCGCAGCACGCTGGCGGCGGCCAGGCCGTCGGCCTGCCAGTCCACGGCGTGCCCGCTGCGGCGCATGCGGCGGATGATGGCATCGGCCAGGTCCGGGTTGTCTTCGACCAGCAGCAGGCGCATCGGCGGGAACAGAGGGACGCGGGGGGAAGCGAATGCTACCGCGTGCGGCGCGATGGCGTGTGGCGCGTGCATTCCGCCGGGCATGGCCCGGCGCTACCGGGGGCGCGGCGGCCGCGTTTACGCTGCACCGCACAAACCGCTGACAGGACGATGACAGCTACCGCAACCCAGACTGCGGCCGCGCACCATCCGGTGCCCACGATTGCCGCGCGCCTGGCGCGCACCTGGGAGGGTTTGTGGAATTGAAGTTTGCCTGGCAGCGCCCCGCCGCCATGATGGCCCTGGCTGCGCTGGCCGCGCCGGCCTTTGCTGAAGACGACCGGCCGGTCACGGCCACCGTCGGCGGCCGCCTGCACCTGGATTTCGCCACGTTCGACAACGACGACCGCGGCACCCCGAACAAGGACGACACCGAAGTACGCCGCGCCTGGCTGGATGTGTCCGGCAAGTTCTTCGTGGTCGACTACAAGATGGAAGCCGATTTTTCCGGCGACCGTGTGGAAGCCAAGGATGTCTACCTGAGCCGTGGCTTCGGCAGCGCCGGCCGGCTGACGGTGGGCCAGTTCAAGCAGTATTTCTCGCTGGATGACCGCACCGGGTCCAACTACGGCAGCTTCCTGGAGCGCGGCAACGCCGGTACCACGCTGGCGCCGCTGTACCGCTTGGGCGCGTCCTGGCAGGCCAATCCGGGCGATTTCACCTGGGCCGCCAGCGTCTACAGCCTGGAAAGCATCGACGCCGGGCAGGTGAAGGGCCGCGCCGCCGGTGGCCGCGTGACCTGGGCCCCGGCCCCCCGCGATGGCGACGTGCTGCACCTGGGCCTGTCGCTGGCCCGCGAGGCCTACGACAACCCTGGCGCAAGCGGTGCACCGGGGCTGAAGATCCGCCCGCGCCCGGCCGGCCACCTGTCCGATGAAAGCCGCCTGACCCTGGTCGATTTCTCTGCCGGCCGCGACACCGACGTCAACAAGTGGTCGCTGGAATACGCGCAGGTGCGCGGCCCACTGTCCTGGCAGGGTGAGTTCAGTGGCGCTACGTTCGATGACGGCGCCCAGCGCGGCGACGTGATGGCCGCCTACGGCATGCTGAGCTGGTTCGTGACCGGTGAGAGCCGCGCCTACGACCGCAAGACCGGCCGCTTCGCCAGGGTGAAGGACATCCGCCACAAGGCCGGCGCCTTCGAAGTGGCGCTGCGCTACGACCAGATGTGGGGCGCGCAGCACCTGGATGGCGCGCCCGACCTGCGCCGCGGCAGCACCGAAGCCTGGACGCTGGGCGGCAACTGGTACCTGCGCGACAACCTGCGCTTCATGTTGAACGTGATCGAGAGCCGCAACCGCGACCGCCTCGCCGGCGTCACGGTGGACCGCACGCGCGCGGTGACCGGCCGCCTGCAGTTCGACTTCTGACTCTCCCCTCTTCCCTTCCCCACGTCCTGTCTTCTCTAGGAGTCCGCAGATGATGCTGAGCATCCTCGGCTTTGGCATGGTCATTACGTTCATGTACTTGATCATGAGCAAACGACTGTCGCCGCTGGTCGCCCTGATCACCATCCCGATCATCTTCGCCCTGCTGGGCGGCTTCGGCGCCAACATCGACGAAATGATGCTGGAAGGCATCAAGAAAATCGCGCCGACCGGCGTGATGCTGATGTTCGCCATCCTGTACTTCGGGGTGATGATCGATGCGGGCCTGTTCGACCCGCTGGTGCGGGTGATCCTGCGCTTCGTCAAGGGCGATCCGATGAAGATCGTGCTCGGCACCGCGGTGCTGGCCATGCTGATCTCGCTCGATGGCGATGGCTCGACCACCTACATGATCACCGTGTCGGCGATGCTGCCGCTGTACCAGCGCCTGGGCATGAGCGCGCTGAACATGACCTGCGTGACCATCCTGGCCGGTGGCGTTATGAACCTGACCCCTTGGGGCGGCCCCACCGCGCGTGCTGCCACCGCGCTGCACGTGGATCCGGCCGATGTGTTCGTGCCGCTGATCCCGTCGATGGTGATCGCCTGCGCCGGCGTGCTGGTGCTGGCCTGGTACCTGGGCATGAAGGAACGCCGTCGCCTGGGCGTGGTCACCCTGCCGCAGGGCGGCAACTGGATGGACAGCACGGTATCGGACGACAACACCGCGCTGCCGTCGGTGGAGGACGCTGAGGACATCAAGCGGCCGAAGCTGCTGTGGGTGAATCTGGCGCTGACCCTGGCCCTGATGGGCGCACTGATCGCCGGCGTGCTGCCGATGCCGGTGCTGTTCATGGTCGGCTTCGCCATTGCCCTGGTCATCAACTACCCGAACCTGGCCGAACAGCGCCGCCGCGTGGTCAACCATGCCGGCAACGTGCTGTCGGTGGTGGCGCTGATCTTCGCGGCGGGCATCTTCACCGGCATCCTGAACAACACGGGCATGGTCGAGGCGATGTCGCGCAGCTTCCTGGCGATCATTCCCGATGCCTGGGGCCCGTACCTGGCGGTGATCACCGCACTGGCCTCGATGCCGTTCACCTTCTTCATGTCCAACGACGCCTTCTACTTCGGCGTGCTGCCGATCCTGTCCGAGGCCGCCGGCAACTACGGCATCACCCCGGTGGAAATGGCCCGCGCATCGCTGGCCGGGCAGCCGGTGCACCTGCTCAGCCCGCTGGTGCCTTCCACCTACCTGCTGGTGGGCCTGGCCAAGGTTGAGTTCGCCGACCACCAGAAGTTCACCCTGAAATGGGCGGTCGCCATTTCCCTGCTGCTGATGGTCGGTGGCCTGCTGTTCGGCCTGTATCCCTTCGCTGCCTGATCCACGTATCCAGGAGTCTTGTGCAATGACGCTTCGAATCGCTTACGTCACCAGCGGCATGGGCAGCGTGGGTACTGCCATCTGCCAGGGCCTGGCCCGTTCCGGCCACACGGTGGTGGCCGGCTGTGCACCGAACTCGCCGCGCAAGGCCAACTGGCTGCGCGAACAGCGCGAACAGGGCTTTGATTTCATCGCCTCGGAAGGCAACGCCACCGATTGGGCCTCCACCAGCGCCGCCTTTGCCAAGGTGCGCGCGGAAGTGGGCGAGATCGACGTGCTGGTGAACAACTCCGGCGGCAGCCGCGATCTGCTGTTCCGGCAGATGACCGTAGAGGACTGGAACGCGGTGATCGCCTCCAACCTCAACGCGCTGTTCAACCTGACCAAGCAGGTGGTCGACGGCATGGCCACGCGCGGCTGGGGCCGCATCATCAACATCGGTTCGGTAAGCGCCCACAAGGGGCAGATCGGCCAGGTGAACTACGCCACGGCCAAGGCCGCCATGCACGGGTTCAGCCGGGCACTGGCCGCTGAAGTGGCCTCGCGCGGCGTAACGGTGAACACTCTGTCGCCCGGCTACATCGCCAGCCAGGCGATCAGCAGCTTCCCGCCGGATGTACTGGACCGGCTGGCGGCATCGGTACCGGTACGCCGCCTGGGCCGGCCGGAGGAAGTGGCCGGGCTGGTGGGATGGCTGGCCTCGGACGAGGCTTCCTATGTGACCGGCGCCGACTACGCAGTCAATGGTGGGTTGTACATGGGCTGACCGGTTGGCGGGGTCAGAGCCCTTTCGCAGGCGAAAGGGATCCGTCCCCTGCCGCCGCCCCTGGGGTCAGATTCCTTTCGCGCGCGGAAGGGCTCTGACCCCGACGCGTTCTGCGATCTACCCGCGCGCCTGCACCAGTGCGGTGGCTACATCCTCCGGCAGGCCGGTGATGAAATCGACCTCATCGGACTCCTGCACGATCTGGCCGTCGCGCGGCAACCACATCGCTTCGGGAATCGCACGCAGCACCGGCCGACCGGGCCAAGGGGCCGGGAAACGCGGCCGGTTCTGTGCCAGGTCGAATCCCAGCCCCTGGTCTGCGTAGCCGCCCTCGGCCAGCCGTTGTTCGATGCTGCGCAGCACAGCGGCGGTGTGCCGGTGCGATACAGGAACATCGTCGACCGTGGCGAACGACACATACCAGGACGCCCCCAGGTTCCAGTACAGCGCCAGTGCGCTGGAGGCGGCCAACGACGGTTGTTCCAGCAGCCATTGCAGCGCATCCGACAACGTGTGGGTATCAGCGAACAGCATCAGCTGGTGACGCTGCTGCGGCGTGGCCTGCTGCAGGAATGGTTCGAGCACCGGCCAGCCCGCGTCCAACGCGGTCGCTGCGGGTGAGAGCGTCGGCGGCACGACCTCCGCCCAGATATCGACCTCGCCTGCGGTGGCATCACCGAGTGCCGGGCCGCGTTCGGGTACGAACGCCGCGGCCAGATCGTGCAGCTGCTGCGCGACCGCGAACGGCAGGCCATCGTCGTACGCCTCATCGACCGCCTCGGCAAACGGATCGCACGCCAGCCCATGGTCGGGGTAGAAGCCCTCCAGACACCGCTGTTCGATGCGGCGGACCAGCGCGTAGGCCTCCTGCTCGTGGCCAGGCACCTCGCTGGCGTCTGTGTACTGGGCGAACCGCGCGGCGCCCAGCGATGCATGCATCAGCAGTGCCGTGGCCCGGTCCAGATCGCGGTGCTCTGCCAGCCAGGCCAGCACCTCGGGGCTGTCGTCGTAGTTGCGCCGTGCAACGTAGATGTGGCGTTGTGCGGGCGAGGCGTTGCGCAGGTAGTCCTGCAGCAGGCGGCTGCAGGACGTGTGGTACTCGTCGGGGGTCACGTGGGGGTTCCGTGGCTCGGGGGCGCGTGCAGTCTAGCGGCCCGTTGCCCCGGGGTCAGAGCCCTTTCGCAGGCGAAAGGGATCCGACCCCGGCCATCACCCCATCGCATCAGAACTCGGCGGCGACGGTCATGAACACCTGGCGCGGTGCGCTGGCATGGATCGCGTAGCGCGTACCGTTCGGGTCGGTCGGTGCGAACGAGCTCAACTGCCCGGCGTAGCGCTTGTTGGTCAGGTTGGTGGCGTTCAACGAAACACGCACGTTGCGCAGGCCGAGCCCCGGGCCGAAGTCATACCCCGCACCGGCGTCGAAGGTGGTCACGCCCGGCACCGACTGGTCGTTGGTGTAGGTGTAGTAGCGCTTGCCGGTGTACTTGGCGCGCAGGCTGGCGAAGAAGCCATCACGGTTCCAGCTGATTTCACTGGATGCCATGCGCTGCGGCGTATCCACGGTGATCTTGCCGGCCACCGGCACGATCGCACCACCGGAGGTGTAGTTGTCTTCGTAGGTGGTCTTGTTCCAGGACAGCGCGTTGTACCACTGCAGGCCGTCGACCGGCTTCAGGATGAAGGTCAGCTCGGCGCCGTGGCTTTTCACCGAACCGACGTTGATGAAGCGCGTCACGCACTCCGGACGCGTGCCCACTTCGATGCTCGAGCACGGGTTCAGCGACAGCAGGCGATTGTCGAACGTCACGTTGTAGGCGGCGATGGAGGCCTGGTACTTCTCACCGAAGGTGCGGAAACCGGCTTCCAGGCTCTTGGACTTTTCCGGTTCCAGCCCGGCGCTGGCCGCGAACGATTCCGGCGACACCTGCAGCGGGCCACCGCTGCCACCACCCACGAAGGCGGCGATGTTTTCCGCGTACGAAGCGAACAGCTCGTTGTTGGCGTTGAGCTTGAAGCCCAGGCCCAGCTGCGGCAGCACCGATTCCTTGGCGGTGAGGGTGCCCGAAGCAATACTGGTTTCCACGCCGCCCTTCGCGGTGGCGCGCATGCGGGTGTTCGGGCTCTTGATGCCCACATCCACGGTCAGGCGCTGGTCGAGGAAGCGCATGCGGTCCTGCACGTAGAACTGGCGCGTGCGGATGTCGAAGTCCTGGTTGAACAGCAGGCGGTCAGGATTCTGCAGGTACAGATCGTCCAGGAATGGCCCGCTGATGTAGTAGAAATTGCGCGAGACGTTATGGTCGTTCTGCTCGTACCACAGGCCGGCTTCCAGCTCGTGGATGCCTACCGTCCACGACAGCGCGGCAGTCAGGCCATCGCGGTTGATGGTGTAGTTGGTGCTGCGGATCGAGATCGGCAGCATGCGGTCGGTGCCCGGGTAGGACGGCTGGCCCGGCGCCCACCAGTGGCCCTGGCCACGGTTGTCGTGGTGGTAGGCCAGCAGCTTCAGGCGGCCCTGCTCGCCCAGGCGCAGATCGGCATCGGCCGAGTACAGGTTGTCATCGCGCAGGGCGCGGCTCTGGTAGTAGGCATCATCGATACTGTTGACGCCGCCGCTGAAGGCACACTTGGCCGGGTCACGGGTGCCCGGTGCGCAGTAGGCTGCGGCCACGGCGCGGTCCCAGTCGGGCGCGTAGATGTTCCAGTCCCAGCCCAGGCCGCGCGCCAGCATGTCCTTGGACAGGTACGCATAGTTGGCCTGGCTGGCGCGCGAGGTCGCCACGAACGCACCGAAGCGATGGTCACCCACGTTCCATACCGCCTTGGCGTTGAACTGGCGGGTGGTCTGGTTCTGGTACGGCGCCGCCCACATGTCCTGGTCCTGGTGCACGCCGGACACGTACGCCGAGAAGCCATTGATATCGCCGGTATCCACGCGCAGGTAGCCGCGGCGCTGGTTGTCATCGCCCACGGTGATGCTGGCGCGGCCGCCGAATTCGGTGGACGGGTCCATCGAGAAGTACTGGATGGTGCCACCCAGGTTGCTGGTGGAGGCCACGCCCAGCGAGCCGATGCCCTGCGACAGTTCGGCGCCGGCCAGGTTTTCGGCGATGATCGCGCGGGCGATGCTCAGGCCGTTGTAGTTGCCGTAGCTGTTGTCGCCCAGCGGGATGCCGTCAAGCGTGTAGCCCAGGCGGCTCTTGTCGAAGCCGCGCAGGCTGATGGTCTGCGATTCTTCGTTGGCGCCGAAGGCATCATTGGACTGCACCGACACGCCGGGCAGGCGGTCGAGGATTTTCTGCCCGCTGGTGCCCGGCGGCAGTACCTGCTTGTCGACGGCGGTGATGCGCTGCACCTGGCGGGTTTCGCCCTGGCCGATCACGGACACGGTATCCAGCGTCTGCGCGCTCAGCGCGGCGTCGGTGCTGGCGTCGGTGGTTTCGGCGGCATGGGTGCTGGTGGCGGCGGAAAGCGCGATCGCTACGGCGATCGTCAGGTATCGGGTCTGCATGAGAGTCCATTGCATGGGGGAAGGCCGGCGCGTCTGCGCGCGGCGCGCCGACACTATGCGAATGGAAGATGAAAGGTTGTTTACGAAGCGGCGCGCGTGCTGCGGGCGGTGACGCGCGTCTCGTTTGTGAGGGTGGGTGTGTCGGCAGGGCTGCGCCCTGCCCCCCTGTAGAGTCGAGCCATGCTCGACTGAAGCAACGTCAAAAGCCTGCATTCCGTGGGATGGCGGGGTGGGTCCGGTTGCGGGGGACGC